>JAIRNP010000161.1 GCA_031258005.1 Treponema sp. | reverse complement strand
GAATGAACCCTCGGACCCGCTCCCACAGTTCATCCGTCAATTCCCATGATTTGATACCAATCCCTTCTACCCTTTTCATACCTCCTTTATCGGTTCTTCTCTATTCCCGGATAAGTTCTAAGTGAAAGGGGGTACGGCGAACAACGTGCGCCGTAGGGGGCTGTCCAAAAAGTAAAGATAGTTCCCGGTACAAAATTTTCCCCTTGTAAGGCGAAAGTATGCTATAGTATCACCATGAGCAAAGGCGTAAGCGACATGATAACGTACAAGCCCTACGACCAGGGGCAGGCATATCTCATTCCTCCCCGCGTGGACGAACTCCTCCCGGCGAACCATCTGGTGCGGCTGGTCAGCGAAGTGATAGACGAGATGGGGATAGAAAGGCTGTTGAGGAAACACCGGGGAGCGGGAGATTTTGAACTAGCCGGGCTTCCTCCTATATCTGGAAGGGCGCGTCTTTTTTCCTTCCCGGAAGGTACAGCCAGATTCCTATAACCGTGGTGATGGGGGCAACTAAAACCAAACCAAAACTGCCTACCAAGGTGTGCAGTATCTCCGCCGCCACATAGTTCATATTAAGCATATTACCGTTGGGTATCCCTTGGCCCATAAAAAGCATCAGCATAGCGAGGTAACCGCCGCTGTAGGCAAGCAACAGGGTGGTTGTCATGGTACCGATAACCGACCGCCCTATGGTATTCCCCGACAGAAGCAGTTCCTTGCGGGAAATATCAGGATGATGCCGGACAATCTCGCTCATGGCGGTGGATATGTCCATAGCGAGGTCCATAACCGCCCCGGATGCGGAAAGCACCACCCCCGCTATGAAAATCCGGGTGAGATTAAGATGGGTAAAGCCTGAGTACAGTAAGGTTTCCGAAAAAGGACGAACCGCCCCGTGTATCTTGAAAGGCTGGGTAAAGTAAAGGGTCATAAGCGCCGTTACCCCCAGTCCAATGGACGCCCCCAGCAACGCCACAAAGCCTCTTTTGTTAAGCCCCGCGACCAGGAACAAAATAACCGCGGACAAGAGGCATACGGTAACAAAACTGAGCAGAATAGGGTCGATACCCCGTAACATACACGGGATAAGGACCTTCCACAGCATAAGCGCGGTGAATATAAAGGACAGTATCGCCTGCATACCAAAAAAGCCGCCGTAAAGCAATAAAAAGACGGAGAATATCAACAAAAGAATCACTTCAATCCGCAGACGGTAATGATCGTAGGTATTGGCCCAGGTGATAAGCTCCCCATTTGACGAGATATTCAGCAGGGCATGATCGCCTACCTCAAATACCCGGTCAAGCTCCATCTTCCCCAAAAAATGATTGCCTGTACGGATAACCTGGCCTTTCCATCTGCCCTTGAGTATCTCCGCCTCTACCCCCTGGGAACCGGAGAGAATAAGGCCATGCTGTTCTAATTGAGAATTATCGACGCTCAGAATACGCCCCTCAACCTGTTCGGTGTTCTGGGGCAGGCGATTTTCAAAGCCCGTGGGGATAAGGCCCAAAATAACGCAGAGAACCAGGACAAGCGCCGAAAAGAGGACATCCTTTTTTTGGGCGTTATGAAAAAACAATGCTGTAAGACGATTTGACATCCTCTTCACCGGTCCTCCGCTGATTCCCTGCCGCGCCGCTTGGTTTTACAACTGGCCGATAGCCACTACTTTTTTAAAGATATCGGTGTTGTCGTAATATCCGTTGAATTGCGTATAGCCCACCCCGATAACAGAGACAGGAGTCGGCAATCCCGTGTGGGAGTAGGTCGTCCAGGCTATCCCCGCTTTCTGATTGAGGATATGGGTGAGGGTAACGGTAAGCGGCTCATAATAACCATAGGAAAGATAATAGACATCATCCTGCATAGGGCGGTCGCTGCTGTTCATCATGCTCATGGCAAAGGCTTTTTCAAGGCTCTCGATCTCATAGTCCCGCAGGGCCATGCCCAATACCTCGTAAGCCTCCGTGTCGCCCGAGCGGGTCCGTTCTTCAAGCTGCGCTATGGTGTCTTTGCTGTAGTATTTTAGACCAAAAAAGTTTTCTATCATGGGCAAGGCGTCCTCCAAAGCGGCGTTGGGGTTGCTCCGCTTGAATTCCTCCACCTCTTTGTTAAAGGCCAGGTAGGAACCCTTCTGAGACTGAAGTTTCGTCAAAAAGGCGTCGTACTTGGTTCCCGCGAAACCCATCGTCATGCCGCCGGTCTCATGGTCGCCGGTAACCACGATAAGCGTGTCCTCAGGATGTTTCTGGTAGAACTCATAGGCGACTTTGACCGCCTCATCAAGGGTGAGAACATCTTCCACCGTAGCCAGGGCGTCGTTAGCGTGGCACGACCAGTCTACCTTGCCACATTCAGCCATCATAAAAAAACCGTTGGGATTATCCAGGACTTCAATCCCCTTGGCCACAAATTCCGCGAAACGGATTTCCCCCTCCCGCTGATCTATCGCGTAGGGAAGGGCGGCGTCTCCATCCAGCACGGGATTAATGGTGATGATTTTATCGTCCCCCGCCTTAATGGCGTCGAAATCTTCCCGTGTGGTATACACCTGGTATCCCGCTTCCTGGGCTATCTCGACAATATCTTGTCTGTCGTTTTTGGCCCCCCGGGGTTGCTTAAAGCCCCCTCCGCCAAAGAAATTAAAGTTGCTTTCAGGAATCTGGAGGGCAATCTCATAATAAAAATCCCGGTTGGGAGAACAGGCGTAGAATGACGCCGGGGTGGCGTGATCCAGCGAGACCGTCGAGATTATCCCCACCTTCATCCCCTTGTCCCGGGCCATTTTCGCCATAGAGACGTATTTTTCCCTTCCTTCCGGGTCCATACCGACTACGCCATCCCGGGTCTTATTCCCTGTGGCAATGGCGGTTCCCGAAGACGACGAATCGGTTATCAGGGAATTGGAGGAATAGGTACTGCTGAAACCCTGACCAGGGAAGGAACTCATCAACATCCGCTTAATTGAGGGCTTAAAGTCCGCTACCCCGTTGCCTTGGGGGAACTTGTTTTCAGCCCGCAACAGGGCATTCCCCAGATCTTTGGGCTGGTCTTTGCTCGCCAAATACAGTTCCGCCGCGTTCCGCTGGGGAATTGAGGTCCCGTCGCCAATGAACACAAAAATGTACTTGGCCGTCCTTCCGTCGGCAATCCCGTTTTCAGTACGAGAAGAAACCTGTCCCGCGCCGGTTGCGAAGGCCAAAGATGCCGTTATCAACAGCGCTATCAAAATCGACATTAATTTTTTCATTGCTTTCTCTCCTTACTAAAAAAAGATTATATCACAATGCCGCGTAAAAAAGCAATGAAACTTGCCTTTATGCAGGGCATCGGCATTTACTCTCCGGCGCCTTGTCATGGGTATTAATGTGTCGATTTTAGACCGAACTTTTCTTTCGCGCTTCGCGCAAAGTTTTGCGTGTCTGGCACGTAAAAAGCTCGGGCCGTGTCTGGCATGTAAAAATGCGCCCGGGCCGACTCGATAAAAGTAAACGCCGATGCCCTGGCCTAGGCTCAGGGCATCGGCGTTTACTCTGTATATTTTGCCGACGTACTGGGAGTACCTCGCTTGATTCCGTGGGTCAAGTTTCGTCCAACGGGTGTCAGACACTTATGCCTTATGCCCCTCACGGAAGGTTCTTCAATGGCTCAACCTGAACAACCTCGATCTTCTTACGCAGTTCTGCTACTAAGGGTTGAGGCGCTTCGGTATCGGTGATGAGCAGGGAGATGTCCTGAAGCCGCCCGTAGATAAAGTTAAGCCTGCGGCCGATCTTGCTCTTGTCCGCGAGGATGTACCGGGGGCCGGTAACCCGGGTAAGCATCAGGTTATTGATGGTGGCCTCCTGGAGTACCGCGGTGGTTACCCCCTCATCGGCGTTGATCCCGTTGCAACCCAGAAAACACCGTGATGCGGTTACCCGGTTAAGATTATTCAGCGCGAAATCACCGACCATGGCTTCCTTGGGAAAACGCAGTTCTCCGCCGGTAAAGACCAGGATCATATCGTCCCGATGTTTTGATGTAATAGCCTTTACATTGTTCGTTATCACCGTAACCTGTTTCGCGGTAATATGGGGGAGTATAGCCAGGGCGGTAGAACTGGTATTGATAAAGATGGTATCCCCATCTTCCACCAGCGTGGCGGCATATTGGGCGATGGCAAGTTTGTTCAGGGTAAACCCTGAACTGAATATGTTCTCTTCGCTTCTATTATCATACTTAAGCAGAGAAGCGCCGCCGTAAAACCGGTCAATCTTTCCGCTGTCCAACAGGGCGACCAGATCCCGGCGGATGGTAAGGGGAGAAACCCTCATCCGCTGCGCCAGTTGGTTTACTTTGACAAAACCGGCTTCTTCCAATATTTCAAGAACCTTTATTATGGCGAATCTAACGAGAGAACCCGCCGGCTTTTTCTTGAAGGGCTGGAGACTGCGGTGGAAATGGCGGCGGCCAAGGCGGTTTTGCTGGCCTTTGAAACCATGGAAACAGAACTGCTTAACACCGTGGCCAAAGCCATGACCTGTACGGAAAATTGATTCTCCCTATCTGCTGGTATATCCTGACTGCGGTAACATAACCAACGCCGCAAAACAGTATGGCGGGGATGAACTGGCGGATTTACGCTCCGGGAAAGGTTCTATCGCCGCGCTGCATCTCAAAGAAACGCTGCCGGGTAAATTCCGGGAAATCCCCTACGGAACCGGGCATGTGAATTTTGAAGGAATCATACAAACGGCGCTGAGCATGAATGTCCGTATGTTTGTTACCGAATTCTGGTATTCAGGCGAAGCGGATTACCGCAAAACCATACAGATGTCCAAGGACTTTATCGACAAAAAATTTGCACACGTCCTTTCTCTGCTTCCCTAATAAATGCGAAAGACCTGCGCAAGAATAAAATGCCTTGCAATTTTATTCTAATTGCCGCGAACCTTCGGCTCGATATAACAATGAAATAAGATGACCTGGTCATCTTATTTCCACGCGGTTCCTAACAGATGTTGGAATTTGATAATTTATTAGACTTGTGAGACAAGCAATCGGGTTGTTGAACAAAACCAATTTTCGGCATTTGGCAGTCTTCTTTATAAGGAATGAATTTCCTTCACGAAGAAATCATCGTAAATCTCTTGAATTGCGGTCTTGCAGCATATTTCAAACTGTTTATACTTCTCAAGAAATTCAATTCCTTCTTTCGTCAATTCGGTGCTGCCGCCGTTCAAGCCGCCCTGATGCCGGACGGTCATTTTGAAACCTGCCCATTCTTCAAGCCGGCCTAAGAGCTTCCATGCCATGGTGTAAGAAATGCCGCTTATCTTGCAGGCAACGAAGACATTCCCGCCCGCCTGTATAGCCTCAAGGAGTTTTATCATACTGGAATCACAGTATGTTTCCTTCCAGCCATCGTTTTCACCTCTGCGGACAGCAACAAGCACAACATTGGCAACCGGAAAATTGACCGGTTTATTCAAGTCCTTGTGGCAACCTGTCGAGTAATTATCATTTTCAAAAAACATATCCATATCCTTAGTGGCGCCAGGCACTTACTATTTTTCCTTCCTTTCATTCAGAAAAAAATGGCTGTTTGAAAAACACAGCTTTTTCAAACAGCCGGAAAGATTCGGTAGAACCTTTGTAATAAGAACCAATTTACCTGCCTGTGCAAAGCGCTTTTTGCTTTGAATTAGCATTGGGAAATTGCTCAATAGATCATCGGATCAAGCGGCGGCCTTCTTTTTAAGAGCCGCCCAATAAAGACCTCCGACCATCACTGAACCACCAGGGAAGCCCTGTTTTATATGCGGCGATCTTTATTGTTTGACCTCCAAGTACCGCATTGCCGCTGTTAAAGAGGCCTGACTTGTTCATCATGTAGGCGATAAAAACACTGCCTATAAAATTACCAATATACACGACAAGCCAGTTGGAAAGCATTTGCTGAATCTTTACCTTTCGTTCGAGGACCCCGACGATTATGAGCGTATTACCGGTAAAGAGTTCTCCGCCTGCGACCAAGACAAGCATGAGTCCTGTTCCAAATACCGCTCCTGCCAGAACCTTTCCGAACCCATAGGTGTCGGGATTCGCAAACAGGTTAAAGGCCGCCATATTGGATCCCTCCGCTGCAAAGGCAATAAACACGCCGGCAAAAAAAGCCAAAATCAACTGACCGCCTTTACCCCGCAGCACCTTGGCAACCGCAACATCGCCGGTATACTCCAATATTTGAACCGGTGTTCTTGCTTCCATAGAAACCTCCCAAAATTTGTTGTCAAGCGGGGAAGTATTTTTATACTTCCCCATGAGGCTGTTCCAAAACTTCAGTTTTTGGAACAGCCTCCCATAATAAAAGCTCAATAAGGGGGGCTGCGCCCCAATCAAAAGAGCCCGGAGATCTTGCCCGTGATGTCCACGTTGATCTTTTCCGCCGACGGAACCGGAGGCAATCCCGGCATGGTCATGATTTCACCGGTCAGGGCCACGATAAAGCCCGCACCGGCGGAAATCTTGATGTTCCTCACCGTAAGGGTCCAGCCCTTCGGCGCTCCCCTCACGCCCTGATCATCGGTGAAGCTGTATTGGGTCTTCGCCATACAGATCGGCACCTTGTCCATCCCCAGTTTTTCCAACTGCTCAATCTGCTTCTGCGCATTCGGCAGAATGTTCACGTTTTCCGCATGGTAGATCTTCTTCGCTATCGCTTCGATCTTGTCTTTGATCGGGGCTTTCTCATCGTAGCTATAGGTGAACTCATTCGGCTGCTCGCAGAGCCGGATCACTTCTTCCGCCAGCTTCACCCCGCCTTCGCCCCCCTTCGCCCATACTTCGGAAAGCGCCACGTTTACTCCCAGCTTCTTGCATTCCGATTCAACCAGGTCCAGTTCCGCCTTGGTATCGGTCGGGAAGGCGTTGATCGACACCACCGCCGGCAGTTTGAAGACCTGGGTAATGTTCTCGATGTGCTGGAGCAGGTTCGGCAGCCCCTTCTTGAGGGCCTCAAGGTTCTCCTTATTGAGGTCCGCCTTGGCAACCCCCCCGTGATGCTTGAGGGCCCGGACGGTCGCCACAATGACCACCGCATTGGGCTTGAGCCCCGCGAAGCGGCATTTGATGTCAAGGAACTTCTCGGCCCCCAGGTCCGCGCCAAAGCCCCCTTCGGTAACGGCGTAGTCGCCCATCTTCAGGGCCAGTTTGGTCGCCATGATCGAGTTACAGCCGTGGGCGATGTTGGCAAATGGGCCGCCGTGGATGAACGCCGGGGTCCCTTCCAGGGTCTGGACCAGGTTCGGCTTGAGGGCGTCCTTGAGCAACGCGGCCATCGCTCCCTGGGCGTTCAACTGGGAGGCGGTTACCGGCTTTTCGGAGCCGTCGGACTGCTTACCGTAGGTGTAGCCCACGATGATGCGGCCCAAGCGTTTTTTCAGATCCTCAATGTCGGAGGAAAGGCAGAGCACGGCCATGATTTCGGAGGCCACGGTGATGTCGTAGCCGTCTTCCCGGGAGGCGCCGTTGGCCTTGCCGCCCAAGCCGTCAACGATAAAGCGGAGCTGCCGGTCGTTCATATCAACGCAGCGGCGCCAGATGATCTTGCGGGGATCGATATTGAGCTTATTGCCCTGGTAGATGTGGTTATCCACCATTGCCGCCAGGAGGTTGTTCGCCGCGCCGATGGCATGGAAGTCGCCGGTAAAGTGCAGGTTGATGTCCTCCATGGGGATTACCTGGGCCCAGCCACCGCCGGCCGCGCCGCCCTTCACGCCGAATACCGGTCCCAGGGAGGGTTCCCTGAGGGCGACCACGACTTTCTTGCCGAGTTTTGAGAGGCCGTCGGAAACACCGACGGTGGTGGTGGTCTTACCTTCCCCTGCGGGAGTCGGGGTAATGGCGGTAACGAGGACGAGCTTGCCATCGCTCTTGTTTTTCAGCTCGTTGTTGAGGTAGTTGTAATCGATCTTCGCCTTGTAGCGGCCGTATTGTTCAATATACGTTTCGGGAATATCGAGTTTTTGAGCAATTTCCAGAATATCATAGGCATGCTCAGGGTACACAGCCTGGGCGATTTCGATATCGGAACCAACAAATTTCTTTACCGCATCTGATCCTTTTGCCATAATGCAAAATCTCCTTGACTTATAATCAGATTTTCAAAAACTATTCCATGAGCTGCAAACAAAGTCGCTGGACATTTGAATGGTCTTTCGATGAGTATCTTGTTACACCTGTAGATTTTTTGCATTTTTGTATATGCATGCAAAAAATCCCGATTAAAAAGATACGCGAACCTTTTGTTTGATAGGAGTTTGTAAGGTATAAACATTCACATTCCCACCGTTTGCGAGAGATTTACACTCCATTACCTTTACGGTACAGCGCCGATAGAATAGTTATTCTTTATAACCTTATTGATCCTGATTTGATTTTACTGAGACACTTTATGGGAGGTGAACGGGCATGAGAATAAAATTCTACTGGGGGGGGGGTAAAACAAACTGATTTTCTTCTGCATTAATATACCACCTTTCTTTACAAACTACAGTCCCCTAGGGAGGCCGAATAAACCCTCTGGATTTTTTTAACTTAATGTGGCAGATGCAAAATTCCAATGTAAAGATACCAGCTTTTTTTATAATAATCCCAAAAGAGCCAGATGTCAAGTACATTGCCTCAAAATTCAGGATAAATGCATAGAAATTCGTATTTCCTTACAGGATAAGGAATTAGATAAAGCAGTAAAAAACAAGTTTCGTTTGCTAATTCTTTATACTTTATCCTGCTCAAAATTAATCTGGTCGAAAAGGGGCAGCTTCCACTGCGGCGCTGGGGATCCGAGCAAGCAGGTGAAAGCGTGCAGGCTTTTGTTGATGAGGCCCATCCTACGGTGTGCTTTTCGGAAGAAGCAGTACAACCACTGAAAAGCGTTTGACCTAGCTTTCTTGTACGTCAGTTATGGTTTCTTTTGAGGGGTGTCATACTTGATGGATCACCTCTCTGTTTTTTATTGCGTAAGCAAGCAGGTTCTTACCCTCCTTTGAAACAACAGCGGCTAAGGATGGACAGGACCATGAGTTTGGCCTAGTAAGCGTTCGGCATTTCCTCCAAGCAGGAGGGCCTTAGGTACTTCGGAAATGCCACTTGCTTCAATGCTTTTGATATACCGGGAGGGAGAAAGGAGGGGGAAATCGCTGCCAAAGAGGATCTTTTCCTCAAGGCCCAGGGCGCAAGCCCCTCGGTAGATCCCCGCATCGTAGAGGAAAACCGAGGCAGCTGTGTCATAATACAGGTTTCGGTATTTTTTCCTTTGTTCAGGCATAGCTTCATAGAACAACAAGCCCCCTCCCCAGTGGGCAAAAATGATGGTGAGGTCCGGGTTGTTTTCGACGAACCGATCCAGCGCTTGCAAGGGGGTATTGGTTTTCCCCGGGTAGTAATGCCCCACAGGTTCATTGGTGTGTACCAACACCGGCAGCCCCCGTTCCAGACAGGCTCCGGCAAAACCCCGGGTATCTGCTCCTTCGTCGATACGGAAACCCTGCCCTGCGGGGAAGAGCTCCCCTATGCCTCGCAGTCCGGCCCTATGACCGCGATCCAGTTCCTGCTCCATATCCCGATGGTTCGGCACCAGGGCCATATACCCGATGAGCCGCCGGGGATATTTCCTCACCTGGGCAATAACGTAATCGTTGACCGCCCGGCAAAGCCCCATATCCCGGAAGCTGAACCCGAAAATTACCGCTTGGTCAAAACCGGTGCGGTCCAGTTCCTGTACCACCTCATCGGCAGTGGCGAATTTGTTGTAGGGGCTTGCCGACAGAAGGGCGAAATAGGGTTCCTTCTCCGCATACCGGTGAACCTGGGCACTGATTTCTGGAGGGGTTACATGCACATGAAAATCAATCTTGGCCATTCCTGTTCCCTCTCAAGACAGGGCCTTTCTGACCTGAGTGTAGATGGTTTCGGCAACAGTCTCTGCTTCGTCCAGCAGCGTTTGATGCTTCTGGATTGCATCCTGCACCACCCGCTCCTGAGTAAGACCCAGGGCGATACGGGTTTTGATGTTCATGAGGATGGTGAGGTAGGCCCCTTGGGCCGCGGTTTTTAAACTCAGGGCTGCCAGGCCCAGGTCGCTGGCAGTACCGGTGTAGTAGTCTGGGGCGATGTCATTTCCCAGGCGCAGGCCCTGCACCGCAGCGAAGAGGATCTTATGAGGAATGAAGATACAACCTTGGAGGGCATGGTCCAGGGTTTGCCGGTACCGGACTTTTTCTGCTTCCGTATGCCGGGGCAGGTGTTTTGCCGCGATGAAATGCTGATACGCCCCGGTATCTTCATCTACCCAGGCAAGAAAATCCCGGCCCAAGGCTGCTGCCCCGGCAGCGGTACGGCGCATCAGGTCTTTCCGGTGGGCATAAGCGGCTTTATCCATAGTTATGAGGGCTACCTTGCTGATAAGGCCCACCCCCAGGGCAGCTTCCGCTGCGGCGCTTGAGCCTCCTCCAGGAGTTGGCGCTGCAGAGCTGAGCAAGCCGGTAAAATCCTGCAGGCTTTTGTTGATAAGGCCCATCTTTTTCCTCCTTACTGCTTCACGTATGGCTTCTTTGGCACCCTAGCAGAAAAAGCCCGCTGCCACAAGCCCTAGCCGGATGTATGCTACCCTATGGTATTCCCGTTATTATTTCGAATATAGCATAAAAATAAATATTTATACATTAATTATATTCCTTATGAATAAGAATTTAGTTACAAATGAAATAAAAAATATTGACTTATAAAACAATGTTTATTATATTTTATATAAAGAATTCTTTTGAAAGATTAAGTTAAGGAAGGTGCTATGATAAACAGATATGCCGATATCCTCGAGATTATTACGAAAAACCAACGTATCGAAGTTACGGCCTTGGCCGCCCAGCTTGCGGTTTCTACCGTAACCATACGTAAGGAATTGGCCGCCCTGGAAGAACAGGGCATTATTCGCCGGGAACATGGCTATGCGGTCATCGGGTCAGTGGATGATGTGGGCAGGCGTATGGCCTATCATTATGAGATAAAACGGCGGATTGCCCAGGCCGCAGTGGAAACCATACAGGATGGAGAAGTGGTGATGATCGAATCCGGTTCCTGTTGCGCGTTCCTCGCTGAAGAGATAGCTAAATGCAGACGGGATATTACGGTGATCACCAATTCGACCTTTATTGCCAATCATATCCGCCATGCCCCGCATCTCAAGATCGTCATCTTGGGAGGAGACTACCAAACCGAATCCCAGGTCCTGGTAGGCCCGGTTACCCGCAAATGTGTGGAAGGGTTTTTTACGGACAAGCTCTTTATTGGGATTGATGGGTTTACCGAGCAATTCGGTTTTACCAGTAAGGATCACCTTCGGGCAGAAACCGCACAGGCTATGATAAAACAGGTACAGCAGCTTATCGTCTTAGCAGAATCGGAAAAATTCTTGCATCATGGGGTGGTTGAACTGGTGAGGACCAAGGATGTTTCGCTCTTGTTTACCGATGATAATATTCCCGCTGAAAAAGAAGCCGTTCTACGGGAAAACAAAGTTCAGGTCTATAAGGTGCCTGCAACCCTAAAAGGAGGTAATGGGATGAAACCAGGTACCTAGACATCAGGGGAAACCGCTTGTAAGCGGATCCTCTTACGAATTATGGAGCCCTTGAACGTGTTGTCTATTGCCGGAAGAGGAATCCGAATCCCCTGGAGACGTTTCCACGGTACCAAGCGGCGTATCGCCCCATGTTACCGAAAGTCCTGGATCAGACGGCCCAGGAACTGTAACCCTTAGCTTGCTTTTTCACCATCTGACCTGGTGAGGAAATCGCTGCTCTATAGGATTGGAGCGGTTTTACTAAAGGAATGTATTATAGGATGAATCACAGAGCTGTCATAAAGGCTCAGAAAATGAGTATGAACTATTTTGGCGAATTGAGTCCCCGAATGCAGAAGTTTCGGGAAGAACTCGTGGATGCAAAACCATATGTATGTGTGGAACGGGCGCAGATCACCACCGAGACCTACCGGAAGAACCAGGATCAACCCCTGGTATTACGCCGGGCCTTGATGTACAAGAACGTCCTTGAGAGGATGAGCATCTTCATTGAACCGAAGACCTTACTGGCAGGAAACCACGCCTCCCGTAACCGGTCGGCGCCGATCTTCCCGGAATACGCCATGGATTGGGTCATCGCCGAGTTGGACGAATTTGACCGGCGCGAGCAGGATCGGTTTTACATCACCCCTGAAGCCAAGGCGACCTTTCAGGAAATTGCCCCCTTCTGGGCGCACAATACGGTTAAGGATCGGGGACTCGCGGCCATGCCCGCTGCTACCCGGATTTTCTATGACCTGGGTATCATCAAGGCTAAAGGGAACCTCAGCTCCGGAGACGCCCATCGAGCGATGAATTACCGCCGTATGCTGCAGGAGGGTTTACGGACATACCAAGAACAGGCAGAACAGCGCTTGGCCGCGCTTGACCTCACCGATTACCAGAACCTGGTCACGTCTTATTGTTACCGGGCAGCGATCCTGGTGATAGAAGCCACCCGGGCCTTTGCCAAACGATATGCCGAGAAGGCCCTCTGTATTGCCCGGACAACCCAAGACCCCCAACGGAAAAAAGAACTCCTCCAGATGAACCGGATATTAAACAGGGTACCCTACGAAAAGGCGGAAACCTTTTACGAGGCGGTCCAGTCCCTGTGGCTGGTCCATCTATGCCTACAAATCGAAAGTAACGGCCATTCCCTTTCCTATGGCCGGATGGATCAGTACCTCTACCCCTTCTATATACAGGACCTTGCCGCAGGACGCATCACCGAGGAATCGGCCGGTGAACTGCTCAACAACCTGTGGCTTAAAACCTTCAGCATCAACACTATCCAAAGCCGGCATCATACCCGTTTTTCTCCGGGGAACCCGCTTTATCAGAATGTTACCATTGGAGGACAAAACCTGGACGACCGGTCCCAGCCCCAGGATGCGGTGAACCCTCTGTCTTACCTCATACTCAAGAGCATCGCCCAGACCAAGCTGCCTCAGCCAAACCTAACCGTGCGTTACCACCGGGGCTTGGACGACCGGTTCATGGATACTTGTATCGAGGCAGTACGCCTAGGATTCGGGATGCCTGCCTTTAATAACGATGAGATCATCATTCCTTCTTTTATTAATAGAGGCGTGAAACCGGAAGATGCCTATGATTACAGCGCCGTCGGCGGCGTGGCAGCGGCGGTTCCAAGTAAAGGGGGGTATGGTTGTACCGGCATGAGCTTGCTCAACTTCCCCAAGTCTCTGCTCATCGCCTTAAACGATGGGGTGGATAACCTTTCAGGAATCAGGCTTTGCCGGGGCCTGGGGCATTTCCGGGATATGCAGTCCTTTGACCAGGTGATGCAGGCCTTAGACCGGATCATCCGGGAGTTTACCCGTCAGTGTGTGATCATTGATGCGGTGGCGGACCGGGTTTGGGAACAAGATACGGCGGATGTACTTTGCTCGGTTCTCTGCGAAGATGGTATTGACCAGGGACGGGGTCTCAAAGAAGGGGGCGCAGTCTATGACTTTATCGGCGGCCTGCACGTGGGGATCGCCAACCTGGCGGATTCTCTGGCAGCCATCAAGAAGTGTGTGTTTGAGGATCACCTCATGACCCCCGGAGAACTCTGGGCCGCGCTGGAAGCCAACTTCGAAGGTCCTGACTATGAACAAATTCGCCGTCATGTGCTCAATGCCCCCAAGTACGGCAATGACGACGGCTATGTACATTCCCTCATCAGCCAGGCCTACGATAGCTGCCTGGATGAAATGAAGAAGTACTCTCATACCCGTTACGGTCAAGAACCTCGTGGCAGGATCTGCTCTGCATGGACCTCCTTGATTTCCGCCCATGTCTCCCTGGGCGCAGGTACGAGCGCCACCCCGGACGGCCGCAAGGCCGGAGAACCCCTGGCTGAGGGCTGCTCTCCTGTTCACGGTATGGACCGGAAGGGGTTTACCGCGGTATTTAAGTCCCTGTCCAAGCTCCCCGCCGAAGAAATCACCGGCGAGGTCCTGGTAAACCAAAACCGTAGCCCCCAGATGATGGAACCGGTGGAAGATCGAAACAAGCTCATTTCCCTTATCCGGGCCTTCTTCAATCGGCTCATGGGCTTTCATGTTCAGTTTAACCTCGTTTCCGAGGAAACCCTCAGAACAGCCCAGGCCTATCCTGAGCAGTATCGGGACCTTATCGTCCCGGTGGCCGGGTACAGTGCGTTCTTTAACCTGCTCTCAAGGGAAATGCAAGACTACATCATTGAGCAGGCCGAACAGGCCTTGTAGGATCCTCTTTTTTAAAATTACGGTATATCTTCTGCAGCAAACCAGGAGAAAACCGCCCGAATGCTGCACCCCATCGGGCAGCAATTTTGGGAAAAAAAACTACGGAAAAGACCGTCCGGCCTTAGGGGAACTGCCTATGGGCAGCGTCCGGGCCGCCGCCGCCTTGGGAACCGGGAACACCCGTTCCTCTGTGGATTTCGTTTATGGGCCTTGCGGGTCCGGTACCGTAACACAGCCGTCAGGGAGGATAAGAATCTTCGGTACCATCACCCCCCGGGCTTTCGCGTGGGCCAATGCCTCATCCAGCGCTGCCTGGGGAGAAAGGGCCGGGGCTATGAACATACTGGTAAGCCGCTCAGGGGATAGTTCCGTAATCGCCTTGATGGTGGCCCGAGCTGAAACCGCCGCCATCTTGGCCGCCTTGTGGTAACCCAGTTTGTACCCGGCCTGTATGCGTGTCAGGGCGTCTTCTGGACTTGCGGCTTGAGCCAAGAGTTTGGCATAGGCCTCATCTCCAATACCGTCCCGGCAGGAAGAAACCAGAATGAGGGTCCCCCCATCTTTTAAGGCAACTGCGGCATTATCTATGGCCTTTTGGGATTGATAGAGATCGATGTCCATGGGAAATTTGGCCACCGATACCACAATATCCGCCTGAGCAGGGACCGGTACACAGAAAATCTTCCGGGCACTTGCTACTGCCGCGTAAAAAGAGGTCCCCAGATCTCCTGCAGTGGCAGCGGCTACCTGTTGTTCTTTGTCCAGTACCGTCATCAAGGAAAACACCGGCGCTTGGATCAGGGGAAGCGCGTCCATCATGTCTTCATGAACCGGGTTCTTCTCCAAAGCGAGGGATCGGGCCGCAGGGGATAGGGCCTGACGGTGATTGGCTTCAATGGTACGGTAGGCCGCAATCCCCGGCAGAAAGGCCTTGCGGCCGCCGGTAAACCCCGCAAAGTAATGAGGCTCCACGCTGCCGGTAATGATAATCCGGTCAGCTTCACGGATCCGTTTGTTAAGGACAATGGGAGTACCGTTCCGGGTACATCCCAGTTCAACCACGTCCTCTTCCTTTCGTGCGTCATGGTGAACACAGCGGTGTCTGATTTCCTGATAGAGGCTGCCTAGGATCTGTTGGTACTCCTTCTCCGTGGGGCCCCGGTGAGCTCCGGTTGCAACCAGGAAGGTGATGTGTTCAATCTCAAGATGTGCCTTCCGGCATACCGGGAGGAGGGCCTTAAGCATAAGTTCTGTGGGGGTCGGGCGGGTGGCATCATTGATGATACACAGGAGGCGCGTCGCCCCGTGCAGGAATTGTTCCAATTCCAGGCCCTGATCCTGTTTATCTGGTCCTAGCGGTTTAGCCAGGGCCGCCTGTACCAAAGCCGCCGGCGTTTCTGCTGTTTCCACTGCCTGAGGTTCTGCCACGGTCAAGAGGTTTTCATGAGGAAATTTGAGGGGTAATTGCCTGTCCAGATAGGGCAATACCGTAAAAAAGTTAGAAAAAGATGGCATATAGGTTCCTCTCTATACCATAGTAATACCAGGAAGGGAATTTTATCAAATCCTATGACCCTCTTCCGGGTGGTACCCCCAAAGGTCTCAAGCTGGGGGATAAGCCTTAGCCGTGGATTCGGGCATCCTCGGGCGTGACCTGCCCCTGAAGGCTATCTTGACTCTGGTTCTCCTGGGTTTTGCCTTTGGTTCTCTGTCCTATAGGGTTCGGGACGCAAGCCCATCCTCCTATGTACCATGAAATAGAACAAACCGGAGGGGGAATTTTCCTTTTTTATATTAAAGTTGTTCACAAACTAAAGTTTTTGAACAACTCTATTGGTATCCCCTCCCTTGGGCTGCCCCCAGTATACCATGCTTTCTTCTGTCTACCTGCCCCGAAAAAAAGTTGCACCCATCCCCTATTGACAAAATAAAAATGGCTATATATATTCTTATAAAGCTTATTGATATACTATGATTTATGCTAAGGAGAATTATAGGATGAAAGCAAAAAGCCTATCCCCTATCCGGGTGTTTTCAGTTTTCCTGTGTATTTTGGCGGTAATGGGCGTTCCGGCGCTTTTTGCGGCCGGCAGGCGGGATTCAGAGGCGGTAAGCCCGGAACAGGCGATTGTCCGCATAGGTTCCCTCTACGAACCGGGAAACCTTTCAAATGTCGATGCCGGAGGCCAGGGCATTACCGAGGCCTTTAATGGAAATGTCTACGAAGGACTCTTCCGGCTGACCGACAGGGGAACGGTGGAAAATCTCCTCGCCGCGGACTACACCAAAAGCAACGATGGCCTTACCTACACCGTGATTCTGCGGGAGGGCGTTAAATTCCATTCCGGTAAGGCCCTGACTTCGGCGGACATAAAGACGAGTTTTGAGCGGGTCGCCTCGGAAACGTCCCTGGCGGCCCGGAAGTCCAGTTACCGGGTAATCAAGCGTATAGACACCCCGGATGCCAAAACCGTGGTCTTCACCCTGAACAATCCTTCCATTTCCTTCCCCTACACCTTGTCCTATGTGTGGATAGTGAACGCCGACGGCAGGGATCTCAAGACGACCGAAGACGGTACCGGTCCTTATGTGCTGGACACCTGGATCCGGGGCAGTTCCCTCAGTCTTAAAAGATGGGATGGCTATTGGGGTCAGGCCGCGAAAAACGCCGGGGTGGTATTCAATTACTTTACCGATGCCGGCGCCCTGAACAACGCCCTCCTCAGCGGACAGATTGATATCATCACCGCCGTTCAAAGTCCCGACGCCATTTCACAATTTGAAAACAATTCCACTTTCGTAATAAACAATGGAGCCTCCACAACCAAGGAGCTTTTAGCGTTTAATGACCGGGTAAAGCCCTTCGACAACACCCTGGTCCGCAAGGCCATCTACTCCGCCATCGACCGGCAGAAACTGCTCAGTTCCATCTGGGGTAAATACGGTTCCCTTATCGGTTCCATGGTGCCCCCCACCGATCCCTGGTACGATGCATCCCTAGTTAACGCTAACCCCTATGACCCGGCCCTTGCCAAAACCCTCCTCACCCGGGCGGGTTATCCCGATGGTATTTCCTTCACCCTGGATTCACCCACCTACG
The DNA here is from genome assembly GCA_031258005.1 of Treponema sp. Classification (GTDB taxonomy): domain Bacteria; phylum Spirochaetota; class Spirochaetia; order Treponematales; family Breznakiellaceae; genus JAIRLU01. Next base: position 29,716 of record JAIRNP010000161.1, on the reverse strand, counting down.
ACCCCCACCCGCTGGTGGCCGAATTCGTAAAAAGCGAACTCGCAAAGATCGGCGTCAGCGTGAGCATCAATCCCATATCCGCTGATGAATGGTACACCAAGGTTTTCCGGGACAGGAATTTTACCGCCACGCTCCAGGAGCATGTGAATGACCGGGATGTGGTGTGGTACGGAAATCCCGATTTCTATTGGGGGTACAATAACCCCCAGGTAACGGAACTGGTAAACCAGGCCGAACAATCCGCCACGGCGGATGAACAAACCCGGAAACTTCTGGAGGTAAACCGGATCATCGCCAACGAGGCGGCCAGTGTTTGGCTCTACCTCTATCCCCAGATCGTTATCGCGTCTTCGGGGGTGTCCGGGTATCCATTAAATGGACTTAACTCCCAGTTCTATGCCTATGATATTGTAAAAAAATAAGGGGGGGCTTGTCTCAAAATCCGCTTGGGTTTGAGACAAGCTTATTTTTGGGGTAACGGGATTTGCTCCGGTAGATTCCGTTATTACGCCCTTGGTATAATACTTCATGGGTACATACCTGGTTCACCGTATCTTTTTTTTGCTGGTCTCTTTTATCGCCGCTTTGTTGGTGATATTTGTACTCCTCAGGCTGCTCCCCGGAGATCCCGCCAATGCTCTGCTACCCGCCGATGCGTCGCCGGAACAAGTCGCGGCGGCCAGGGCGAGAGTGGGATCCGATCTTCCCCTTGCCCGGCAGATGGCGGCGTGGTTTTTCGGGGTTTTTCGGGGGAACTTTGGAGTATCCTTTATATCCGGCGTACCGGTGGCCCCCGAGGTATTCACCCGTTTGAGCGTTACCATCCCCCTCACCCTTATTTCCTTTGTCCTCTCCGTCTTGATAGCCGCTGTCATCGGATTTATCGCGGCCTACAAAAACGGCAGGTGGTATGCGGTGATTCTGACCGCCTGTACCCAAATCGGCATAGCCATTCCCATATTCTGGGTGGGGATCCTCTTTGTCTGGATTTTTGCCCTGCGTCTGCATATCCTGCCTTCCGGCGGATGGCCGGCGGGGGGCTGGAAAAATGCGGGCAATGCCCTGCGGGCCCTGTTATTGCCCACCGCGACCATCGTATTCATGATGAGCGCTACCTTAGCCAGGTATATCAGAGCCGGCGTACTTAACGTGCTGGATTCCTGCTATATCCGTACCTCCCGGTCCCTTGGTTTTTCCTTGGTTTCCTCCTTTGTGTACCATGGTATCAGAAATGCCGCGGTGCCGGTAATTTCCATTCTGGGGATAGAGCTTTCCTCAACCCTTCTGGGGGCGGTGATGGTGGAAAACATTTTTTCCCTTCCCGGACTTGGCTCTATGCTGACCAAAGCAATAGCCCAGCATGATTATCCTTCCATCCAGGGAGTGCTCCTTACCACCACCTTCCTGGTCCTCGTGATCGGCTTTATCGCGGACGTAATTCAGCGTATCCTTGACCCCCGGCTTAGAAACCCCCAAGATGGAAGGTGATATGGTCAGGAAAAACAGTCAAGCGCGGTTTTATAGTGCCCTGATACTCCTTTTTATAACCCTCGCTACCGCCCTGGTCTCGTTTTTCTGGACCCCCTACCTTCTGGAGGATACCTCCGGGGGACGCCTCGAAGGTCCCGGCGCCGCCCACATCTTCGGTACCGACCGCCTTGGCCGGGATATCACGAGCCAGGTGATGGCCGGCGCCAGAATCGCCTACGCCGTGGGCGTAAGCGCCACCCTGATAGCCGCGGTCCTGGGTATCACCGCAGGTCTCCTCGCGGCATGGCTCCCTCAGTGGGCCGATAACGCCGTTTCTTCCTTTTTCGACCTCCTCATCGCCTTTCCCACCCTCCTGTTGGCCATGCTCTTAGGGGCAACCCAGGGGAGAAGCGTCTGGACGGCGGTGATCTCCATCGGTATCGCCTGTTCGGCGATCATTGCCCGGTTTACCCGTATCCTCGCAAAACAGATCATGTCAAAACAATTTTTTGTGAGCGCCCGGACATCAGGAACAGGAAACCTGGCTGCTACCTTTATCCATATAGTACCCAATATATGGCAGGCGCTGTCGGTGAATATCGCGGTGGTATTCGGCGTGTCCATTTTGGCGGAAGCGAGCCTTTCCTACCTGGGGCTGGGGGTTCCCCCGCCTAACGCTTCCCTGGGGAGGCTCATGCAGGAAGCCCAAGGGACGGTACTGACCGCCCCCCTCGGCGCGGTGTTGCCCGGTCTGGTCATTGTGATGATAGTAACCGGGGTAAACCTCCTTGCCGATGCGATCCGGGACAAGCTGGATTTCGGGGGAGGTATAGGCCGGTGAAGGACGAGCCTCAAGTTCCGGTGTTGCTTAAGGTGACGGGACTCAGGGCTTATCTGGTGAATTCAGGGAAGCCTTTACTTCAGGATATTAGCTTCAGTGTCGGAGAGGGGGAGCTTGTGGGCATCCTGGGACAGTCCGGTTCCGGGAAATCCCTTACGTCCCTGGCGGTGACCGGGCTTTTACCCGGATCGATCCGGGCGGAGGGGAGCGTCATCCTTGGGGGGCATGAAATTATCGGCGCCGGTGAGGAGGCCCTCAATATGATCCGGGGCAGGGATGTTGCCATGGTATTCCAGGAACCGGCCTCCGCCCTGGATCCCCTGATGAAGATAGGGCGGCAGTTGGCCCTGCCCCTTAAAAAACATTCGGGGCTGCGGGGGATGGAACTCCAGAAAAGAGTCTATTCCCTTCTGGAGGAGGTAAAGCTCACGGATATCCGGCGCATAGCCGGTTCCCTGCCCTTTGAGATTTCCGGGGGGCAGAGGCAGCGCATCGCCATTGCCCTGGCGCTTGCCGTTTCTCCCAGACTGCTCATTGCCGATGAACCTACCAGTTCTGCCGACGCCCGGATTCAGAAACAACTCATCGAACTCATACAAGACACCGCGAAGGTCCGGGGAATGGCGGTACTCTTTATTTCCCATGATATCGCGGTAGTACGGAAAATCGCCGGACGGATTCTGGTAATGAAGGATGGACGTATCGTTGAAACCGGAAACACCGGGAATATCATCAACAATCCCCGCCATGAATATACCGGGCTTCTCCTCCGCTGTGCGCGGGAGTTGGATCGCGCCCTGAAAAGGGAGGGACTCCCATGACCGCCGAAAATCGGGAAGCCTATCGGGGCGGAAAAAAAATTTTCGAGATTTCGGGGGTCTGCTTTGGGTACAAAAAGAAGGAGGTCCTGAGCAACGTCAGCCTTGACGTTGCGGATGGGGAAAGCTTGGGAATTGTGGGGGAATCGGGAAGCGGCAAAACCACCCTGCTGTTTCTGCTCCTCCGTCTGGCAAAGGCACGCCAGGGAAGCATTTCCTTTTATGGGCAGCCCCTGGCGGAGATGACCGGAAAAGGGTTGCGGAATTTCAGGACCAGGGTCCAGCCTGTTTTCCAAGATCCCTTTCTTTCTTTGGACCCGGCCCAGAAAGTTGAAGGTATCATCGGTGAACCGCTGATTTCCCTCAGACTGATCAAGACCGGGAAAGAAAAAAAAGAACGGATCCTCAGGGCCCTGGAAAACGTGGGGCTTGGGGAAGACGCCATGGGCCGGCGCCCTGAGGAATTTTCCGGAGGCCAGCGTCAGCGTATCGCCATAGCCCGGGCCTTAGTTACCAATCCGGAAGTTCTTATTGCCGATGAGGCGGTCAGCGCCTTGGACATTATCACCAAAATTGAGATACTCACCCTGCTGCATGAGCTTAAGGAACGGGGGAATTTTACCCTGATTTTTGTATCCCACGATCTCCCGGCGGTAGCGGATATTTCGGAGCGGATCGTGGTAGTTGACCGGGGAGAGATCATCGAAGACGCTCCGGCCCGCCGGGTTCTCCGCGCCCCCGTCCATCCCCAGACAAGGCTGCTGGTGGAATCACGCCTTACCCTTGACGGGAGCCGGTAGGCGGGTCCCGGTTGTTCTCATAATGGAGCGGCGCCGTACAGACGTAAAGGCCCGGCAATTCCGAATTCAAAAATTTACCAAGGCGTAAAGGGTGGAGCAGAGTCTGACTCCGGAATATGCCGCCATTATATCCGGTACACTATATCTAATCATCGGGTCTGACCCTGTACCCCATATTTAGCGTAAGGATCACTAGGTATATCCCAGGGTAACCGTACCCAAATTACCCGGCTAAAAGTGCGGGAACAAGAAAAAGCTCCGGAAATATAAGGTCCAGTTCCGAAAACTAAAGTTTTCAGAGTTGACGCAGGTATAAATTTGAACCTCCATGGATTACCGGTATTTTTATATGTTTTCAACCTCATTAAAAGTTGAATTCGGAATTGGGCGGTGATCTACAAAGTATACTGATGAATCACCTATATCCATAATTGCTATAAAAAAAGCCATATTGCAGGCTTTCCAGGGATTACCGCGTTTCTTGGAGAAACAACCGGTTCTGCGGAAAACCCGCCGGATACGGTGCCGAAGGGGGCAATTATTCCTTTCTATACCCACAGTGAACTCCTTGCCGACATCCTGGTTGTCTTCCAAAAATGCCCGTATAAAACTTTGCCAATCATCCGTCCCTATCCGGTCATAGCTTATTCCCATCCTCCGCATCCGCTTTCTCAGTCTTTCCGCCGTCTTTACGTCTCGTTTCCCCCATACATAGGCCACTATTTCCCCCGTATCTCGATGATAGGCATAGATACGCCATAGCTTATTCGCTTTTTTCCCCACATACGTCCAAAACTCATCTATCTCCAGCAGGTCATAGTGCTTTTGCTTCGCGGTGATCTGATATTTTGAAGATGTAAGGATAGTTAAGACCTTTTTGATACTGATAAGAAGGACGAAGCTAATGTCCCGAATACCCGAACCCCGCACAAACAGCCGTTTTACCGGTTCCTCAATCCCCGCCCGACAGCCGTTGCAGGTTCTTTCCTGTTCAGCGATAAACTGGCGTCCGCAGTCTTTACAACGGTAATTGCGGACTTTTAGTCCGATGTTTTCCCTTGTGCTTTTTTCCGTTTTTCTTTATACTCTTACTCTGACAATGAGGGCAATAGAGGTCTGTTGATACTTTCATATCTTATAGTACCTCTTCTTGCTCTCTTTGTCATTATTCTTCCTTTTAGCATACTTTGTCGATCACCTCCAAATTTTAATATACATATAGAAAACGATAGCAAATTGGGGATATTCGGAGCATATACAGACCTGTTATGTGCAGTTGCCCCGTATTCTATATTCATATATTATTAAAGGCAATATACTATTTTATTGGATCATCATTTTAAAAAATCATATAGTCAATTTTCCACCAATGTTTCTAATAGTGCTGTATTACAATTATCTACTTTGTCATCTTTATTGACTGGTGCACGGTAATAATAAGTAATATCACTTTCTATTTTTTCTAGTATATTTGTTATTGTCCATAACGTATTTATTCCATTGTTTGTTTCTATTTCTTCAACATACCATCTATTTTCTCCCGCAAGATAGGTTTCGTAAGAAGAAATATCAGTATCGGTATTTATTGCCCAGGCCCCTTCAGAAGTAGCCCATTTACCTGTTGCGGAAAAACTGAGTGTTAGATACCTTTCTCCAATGTACATAATAACATAAAAACTATGCGTCGTATCATTTGTCTTTCTTACTTTGTATGAAATAGCCGTTCTTGTGTATGCTTTCATGATATATTGGTCCGCATCTTCAATTATTTGTTCTAATATACTTTTAACATCACCTTCTTTTTCAAGAACCGCAATGCCATCATATTTTGTAGTCAAAACATACATATAAGCATATAATGAGGTACACCCTGTAAGTATAAAAATGCATGTAAAAAAAATAATATCAATTATTATTTTATTCAACATTATCTTTTCCATATTATATCCTTAATAATTTAAAATTTGCAATATTTATGTAAACCCTTTTTTGATGTAAATATTTTATTTATAATGCACTATTTTGTCAACTAGTTTAGGGGCAATTGCACATAACGTTCCGGCTGTAGCGAACCTGCGGTTCGACGACGTTTTTGCCAACCCGAATAAGGGCTTGCGTAGCATCGTTCCGCAGGAACGCGACCAGGGCTGGCAAAATGTGCCGGAGCAACGGCGTGGGAATGGAACGCAGCGCAATGACCTAGCAAAACCGTAGACCGATCCGCCCAAAGGGCGGCGAGCATATACAGTCCTGTTATGCGACGTAAAATCTGCTTTATTACTGACCCGGCAATCATAATATAGAGTTACGCGGCATATTGTATTTCCAGATTTTCAAAATGTTTTATAATGTGTTCCGGGCTCTTTTTGAGCATTCTCATATGTTCCTCAGTCGCTGCCCGCAGTCTTTCTTTCGTTTTTTTCGGCGCCTTTGAACCAACGCCGTATTTCACATCTGAATTGATGTGTTCATCAGGATTTAAACCGGGACTATAGGGCGGAAGATAAAACAATTCTATCTTCTCCCTGTTTTTCCCTGCCCATTATTTAAGCATCTTAGGAATTGTCGATAAATAACTTGATTAAATACAGATATAATAGTACCCTGTCAACAGAATGAGTTGAGGTGTGTTATGACGGAGGAGACACTCGAAAAAAGATAAAGCAGATGATGAGGATATTAAACGAGAGACAGTTGAGGCAATACCTTGGCAGTGAGGCGGAAGCGCTGGGACTTGGAGGCATAGCGGCCATATCCAGAATAAGCGGAAAAGCAAGAAACACGATAGTAGCCGGGATAAAAGATAACCACAGCGGCGATGACTTGGAAAAACGCACCAGAAGGCTTGGAGGCGGGAAGAAACGAATACGGGATACATATCCTGAAATAGTGAACGAAATAGAGCGGATCCTTTCGACAGACACCTTCGGGAATCCTGAAAAAATACTGTCCTACACGACAAAAAGCCTGCGAAAGATTGGAGAAGTGTTACAAGACAAGGGGTATAGGGTTGGCTATGATGTGGCAGGTGATATACTCAAAGAATGTGGGTATAGCTTGCAGCTCAACCAGAAGATGCTGCAAACAGGTAAAGCGCACATCGACCGGGATAAGCAATTCAGGTTTATCAATGACAAGGCGGCATCGTTGATGAAGCACGGGGAGCCGGTAATTTCGGTGGATGCGAAGAAGAATAAGGAACTGGCAGGGAACTTCAAAAACAACGGGAGGGACTACAGGCGGGAAAAGAATCCGACCAACGTGCCGGATCAAGATTTTCCGCTGAAGGAGCTGGACAAGGCGGCTCCGTACGGGATATATGCCATCAATAAAAACGAGGGTTTTGTGAATTTGAGTATATCAAACGACACGGCTGAATGTGCCGTTGAGGAGGTAGCAATGCCCAAAAAAGGCCGATTAGACCCTCACGCCGCCTACGGGGAAGGACATTTCTATTGCACCTTGACAAGCCCTGCTCTCTCCCTTGCCAGGGTTCTTGTTCAGTAGTATATTTTTCTAATGCGTATTGTATCGTGGAACGTCAACGGCATACGGGCGGTGGAGAAACGAGGCTTGGTGCAATGGATACAAGATGAATCTCCCGATATACTCTGTCTCCAGGAAACCAAGGCCAACCCGGAACAGCTTTCACCGGAATTAATCAGCCCCCGAGATGGGAGTGGCCGGGTTTATACGTCATACTGGGCTAGTGCAAGAAAGCCCGGGTATTCCGGGGTTGCCATATACAGTAAACCTAAAGCTCTGGAGGTAAAACCCTTCGGTATAGAAGAATTCGATGCTGAAGGGCGGGTATTAGCCGCGGATTTTAAAGATTTTGTACTTATCTGTGCCTATTTTCCCAATGCTCAGGAAGCAGGAGCCCGGCTGGATTATAAACTGGCTTTCTGTAGAGCCATACGGGAACAGTGCGATACCCTGGTATCCCAAGGCCGCCGCCTGGTACTCTGCGGGGATTACAACATAGCCCATACCCCTTTGGATCTCGCCAGGCCCAAAGAAAATGAAGGTAATCCGGGATATCTCCCGGAAGAGCGGGCCTGGATGGATACCTTTACCCATGCAGGTTACGTGGATACTTTTCGTCATTTTCATCCCGGTGAAACAGGGCATTATAGCTGGTGGTCCTACCGGGCAGGAGCCCGGAAGCGGAACGTAGGATGGCGGATCGATTACCATTGTGTAGATCCCCTGTTTATACCCCAGGTGCAAAGCGCAACTATACGGCCTGATGTAGCAGGTTCAGATCACTGTCCCGTAGTACTGGAAGTGGACCTTGCGGGGACCGGGGAGAGAACGCCCTAATTACCGATACCTTTACTTGAGGAGTTAAGATGCAAAGCCTGGAGCAGTACCATACCAAAGAACCAAAATCCCTGTTTATTCTGCGGATAAGCCTAGAAGCTATCAGTCCTCCGATATGGAGGCGTATCCAGGTACCGGGGTCTTTTACCTTAGGAGATCTTCATGGGGTTATTCAAGATGGTATGGGCTGGGATAATGACCATCTCCACGCCTTTACCCTGCATACGATACAGTATGGTCCGGTATCATTGATGGATGATTTGGATATGTACGATGAGGACGAATATATCCTTGACGACCTGGGATTGCGGGATAAGCAGCGTTTTCAGTATACCTATGACTTTGGGGATACCTGGCAGCACCAGATTCTCGTATCCAAAATTGTCCCCGCCGCAGGATATGCTGATGCAGATAAGCAGTACGCCCGTTGTCTCAGCGGTAAAAGGGCCTGTCCCCCTGAAGATTCAGGGGGTCCCTATGGGTATGGGGAACTGCTCGAAACCCTCAAGGCCTCGGTAACCCATAAGCAGCAATTACCCGAATGGCTTGCATGGCTCAAGGACTTTGATCCGGACTATTTCTCCGCGGATAAGGTCAATAGCCTGCTCCGCCCCGGGATACAGAAGGGTTGAACAAGCAGAATGCGGATTAAATACAATGCCCCCACCATCTTAACCTTTACCTTTATCAGTGCGCTGGTGCTGATCCTTTCGAATACCCTGTTACCCTCCTTAACGGAATCCTGGTTTGTGGTTCCCGGCAAGGGCAGCTTTGCTCCGTTCCGAATACAGAGCTGGGTAACCCTGGTAACCCATGTGATAGGCCATGCCGACTGGACCCACCTGATTGCTAATTTTTCATTGATCCTCCTCATTGGCCCTATTCTGGAAGAACGGTACGGTTCTGTGGCCCTCTTAGCAATGATCTTCCTTACCGCCCTCGTTACGGGGGTGCTTAACGTCTTTTTGTTTTCTACAAGCCTGTTGGGAGCATCTGGGGTCGTCTTCATGATGATTCTTTTGGCTTCTTTCACGAATTTCAAAAAAGGAGAGATTCCCCTCACTTTCGTCCTCATCGTGGTATTATATCTGGGGAGGGAACTGTTTAACGCCTTGGCGGTAAACAGGATTTCAGAATTTGCCCATATTATCGGAGGATTTTGCGGCAGCATCTTCGGTTTCTTTAAGACCGCCGCCGCTAAACCCTGAAGGATTCCTGCTTGTACTGAGTTCCTTCTCTTAGCTATACTCATAGGTATGATTAAGGAATTTCTTTCCTACGATAGGTTCCGAAATAACGGGTTAAAATTAGCCCACCGGATTTATCAAACCGGATTTACCCCGAATGTCATCTATGTTTCCCTGCGGGGAGGAGCCTATCTGGGGAACCTGATAAGTGAATATTTCAAGGTGGTCTGTAAGGGACAACGGCCGGTGTATTACGCCGCCGTGGTGGCCCGGTCCTATACGGATATCCGGAAGTCGGAACAGATCATGGTTGAAGGGTGGACCTATGCACCGGAACATCTGCGGGTTGGAGATAAAGTCCTCTTGGTAGATGATATTTTTGATTCTGGCCGTACCATCAACTACTTGGCCGAGATCATCCTTGCCAAGGGAATACCCCGGCAGGATTTTAAGGTAGCGGTGCATGACTATAAATATTTTTATGATAAACCCGAACAGCTTCCCGTCCAGCCTGATTACTGGTGCCGCAAGCATGAGGTATCGGTCAAAGATGAAGAGCAGTGGATCCATTATCTGAGCCATGAACTGGTAGGACTGACCCCGGATGAACTAGAAACCTACTATTTTGTTCAGGATCCAGAACTGCGGGAAGTTTTGGCTATGCTGCAACCGGAGTCCCGGTGATCTGCGGACTCGATGAGGCAGGCCGGGGCCCCTTGGCCGGACCGGTGTGTGCTGCGGCGGTGGTACTCCCTCAAGACTTTCCCCGGACCTGCTTAAAGGATTCCAAGAAACTCTCCCCTATACAACGTGAACAAGCACGGGTGAGTATCAGTGCAGGGGCCTTGGGCTGGGGTATCGGCTGGGCATCGGAGACGGAAATTGATGCCCTCAATATCCTGCAAGCCAGCCTCCTCGCCATGAAACGGGCCTTTGAAGCTATGGCAGCCCGATGGTCCGGGGAATTCGAGCTTGCCGAAGCAGTAGTTGACGGCTTGTATGTTCCGGATCTTCCCATCCCCTGCCGTGCGGTGGTGAAGGCGGATAGTCTTATCCCGGAAGTCATGGCCGCTTCGATCCTGGCCAAAACCAGCCGGGATGCGCTTATGGAACAGTATGCCCGGCTTTACCCCGAATACGGCTACGAAAAACATAAGGGCTATCCCACCAGGGAACACAGGGAAAATATCGTCCGTTATGGACCTTCTCCGATACAGCGGAAAAGTTTTAAGGTGAACCTGGTCCGCAAGCCCTAGTACGTTAAGGGTCAATCCGCAAGCGGAACACCGGGAAAGAATAAGGGTGGTGATCCACAAGGTATGATGGAAGTATCGGGGTCCCAAACAAAAGGAAGCTAATTCAGTACTGTATAGATCACCTCCCTAACGGTTTCTCGTGAACCGCCGGGCCGGGACAAAGGGTTAGGCTGGCTTGCGGCGTGTCGGAGCAATATAGTATAAAAATAACATGAAGCGAAGATTTGACGGCGTTGCGTTTGATCTGGATGGGACCCTCTATCCGAATTATCGCTTGTATATACGCCTTATCCCATTTATATGCAAGGAGCATCGCCTGCTTCGGGCTTTGGGAAAAGCCCGGGATATGCTCAGATCCGAAGCTCAACGGCAGGATCCCCAGGCAGGGGAAGGCAGCTTTTATACGCTGCAAGCCCGGCTCATGGGGGAGATCCTGCACCTGGATCCTGAAACTGTTCAACAGCGGGTCGAAAAACTTATTTATCGGGGCTGGGAGCCCTTGTTCAAAAAGATTACGCCCTATCCCCGGGTGAGAGAAACCCTCCTTAGTCTGCGGGAAAAGGGTATTAAACTGGGACTCTTGTCGGATTTTCCCCCGGAGGTAAAACTGGAAAACCTCAAGCTTGCAGGTCTCTGGGATAAGGTGCTTTGTTCTGAACAGGTGGGGCGTTTGAAACCGGATCCCGCCCCTTTTTTGGCATTAGCGAAACAACTGGATAGTACTGCCGACCGGATCCTCTACGTGGGAAACAGCGTACCCTATGACATCATCGGGGCAAAAAAAGCCGGTATGAAGGCCGCGCTGATAGCTTTTCCCCTTGCCTGCCTCTCTCCCTTGAGAAAGCCGGGCATCCATAATGGCAATGCAGATTTTGTGTATGTTCACTATCGCCAATTATATGATTATGTGTTAAGTTAATAATAAATGGGCTTTTTCACGCTAGGAAATCTTTTAACCCTGGGTATTGTAGCACTCGTTCTCATACTCTACCGGCAGCTTGATCGGCAAAGTCATGCTCTCAATAAAGTACACAAATATGCGGACAAGCTAAGAGTTGATTTAGCAGACTTTGTCGCAGAAAAGGAAGCCGCGGTAAAGGATTATGGCATATCCTTGGATGTGCAGCAAAAATCCGCCAAGGAATTGATGAAACGGCTGCAGATGACCAATGAGGAGCTGGCCCTCAAAGCTGCGGCGGTAGCTAAAATTGATGAGCGGATCAGCGCCTATGACAGTTCCTTGGAAGAGCTGGTCCGGATGACCGGGAGAGTCCAGGAAAATCTAAACCGGATCCGGGAAGAGTCGGGGTTTGTGGAACAGGTGAATAAGCGGGTCGGAGAGGCAAAGGAAAAATTTGTTACCCTTGAAAAAGGCCTGGGGGAAATAGAACGGCGGTTTGAACGGGAAAACACGGGTTTTCTGGAAAAAACCGCCCAATCTTTAATCGCAGAACTCCAATCCCAGATCGCAGAACTCCAGGGTGCCGCAGAAGTCATAGCTCGACAGATGCAGGAGGATAGAGCGGCGATTGATCAAGCGGAACGGATCCGTGCAGAGCAGGTGTCCCGGGATTTGAACATGATTAATAATGCGCTCCAGGATGTGATGGAACAGATCGCCTCTGAAGCGGATAAACTGGAAGATGCCGCCTTGGTAAAACTGAGAGAACAGGCTCAAAGACGAATCGTCCAGCTACAAACGGCCATAGAGGAAGCCCTTAAAACCCATCAGGAGCAGGCCCAAGTCCAGGTTACGGAATTTCAAGAGGCGGTTAGGGCGTATAAACAGGAATGGAAAGCGGATATGCATGCTTTGGAGGACCAACAGCGTTCCTATAAGGGGGCATTGGAAAAAGAGGTTCAAGAACTGAGTGATCGTATTCAGACCCAGCGCCAAGACTGGACCCAAGCAGTGGAAGAAGGGAATATCCATGTTCAGCAGCTTTTTACGAACCTTAAAACCCTGGAGGAAAAATCCAGCCTACAGGTTACCCAAGAAACCGCAGCTTTGGAACGGCGGCTTAAGAACCTACAAGAAACTACCGATAAGACCATCCAGGCATTGGAAGACCGCCTCGTAAAAGCCGTTGCAGATGCAGAACAACGAGCATTGGAACTTACCGACGAGCGCATTGAACAGTGGAAACTCGTTACCCTCAGGGCAGCGGATAATAACCGGAACCTCCTTTCCGACCTTGAACAGGCTTCTGCGGAAACCAAAGAACGGGTTTCCGTGGAAATTATGGCCTTGGAACAGCAGTTTAAGGGGGTCCAGATCCACACCCTGGATGCGATTGCGGCTTTGGAACAGCAGCTCATCCAGGTTGCGGAAGATACGGAGCAGCGGGTACTGAAACTTACCGATGAACGGCTTGAGCACTGGAAGCTCGTTACCGCTGACGCGGATGCTAACACCCAGCAGATGCTTTCCGCGTTAGAGATCGCTACCGCGGAAATCGAGGCGCATTTTGCCACTGAAACCCTCGCCCAAGAACAACGATTGAGGAATCTGCAGATCCAGACCGATGAGGCCCTGCTCTCGCTGAAGGATCAGATACTAAAGGCCGCGGCAGATACCGAGGTAAAGGTTCTGGAAGATGCAGGGGCCCGGCTTGAACAATGGAAAGCTGCGGCTGAAGCAGGAGACGCCCGATCCCGGGACCTGCTGGCCTCCTTTGAGGACGCGGTTGGACTGCTCAAGGCCCATGTGAGCAAGGAAACCGCAGGCATAGAACAGCGGATACAAGATGTACAGGTTCATACGGATGAAGCTATCATCGCCTTGAAAAATCATGTGGTCAAGGCTGCCGAAGATACCCAGGCAAAAATCTGGAGCGATACCGAGGCCCGGCTTGAGCAGTGGAAAGTATTGGTGGAAGAAAGTGAGCGTCAGGTCCGACACTTACTGAGTGCTTTAGAAGGGGCTTCCGCAGAGTCAGAATGGCATATCTCCCAGGTATTGGCAGGAATTGAAGGACGAGTTGATGCGGTACAAGCTCAGTTGGATGAAACCACTTCCCATATAACTGAAGAACTGGCCCAGGCTAGGGAGGCTGCGAAACAGCAGGGCGTAACCTTAGCAGATGCGGAACTGGAAAAATGGAACCGCGCCGCTGAAGCCGCCGTGGCTAAGGCCCAACAGGGCTGTTCAGCATTGGAGGCATCCTTTGCCAGGGCCAAGCAGCAGGTATCGGATGAAATAGCCGGGGTTTTCGCCCAATGCCAGGCCGCCCAAGACCATACTCAGGAGATGCTCGCCCGAATCGACGCAGCATTGGCCCAGGCAGCGCTCACGGCAGAAGAAAAAGCACTGGCATTGGTGGATACCGGACTACACCGCTGGGAAGGGGTTGCAGAAGCGGGTGATACCAGGGCTCGGGCCTTACTTGCTGAAGTGGAAAGGGTTTCAGCGGAGACCAAAGCCCGGGTTTTTGATGAACTAGCCGCTGCAGAAGAACGCCTGGAAATCCTGCAGCAGCGGATCCACGAAACCGCAGGGGATATGGAAGCTCAGATGCGTACCGCCATGGATGATGCCAAGGACAAGGCCCTGGTTCTGGTGCAGGCGGAACTGGACCAGTGGAATCGCTCCGCAGAACAGGTACATACCCAGTCTCAGACTTTACGTTCCCACATGGCAACCCTTGCCGAGGAGCATGAAAAGAGCCTGGCAGCCCTGGAAACCCGGCTTACGAATCTGGCCGCTGAAACAGAGCAGCGCTTTAGGGAGTCCGGCGATAAACGGCTGGAACAATGGAAACTCCTTACCGCAGAAGCGGATACCCAAACACGGGCCGTGCTTGCTGCTTTAGAAAGCACCGCCGCAGAAACCAAGACCCAGGTAGCTTTGGAACACGGGGCTTTGGAACAGCGACTGCAGGACCTGCATACCTATGCGGATCAGCGGATCACCACCCTGGAAAGCCAGGTTGAACAGAGGGTCCGAGATACGAAACGGCAGGTTTCCGATGGCATAGTCGCTGCCGAAGCTCGTCTCGATAGCCTCCAGCAGCGGCTCGACGAGACCGCATCCACTATCGATCAAGGGATGGTTCAGGCTATACAGGTGGCTGAAGAGCGGGGCTTGGCCTTGGCTGACCAGGGCTTGGAAAAATGGAAGCAAGCCGTGAAAGCCGAAGATACCGCGATCCAGGGTCTGCTTTCTTCCTTAAAAAGCTCTTTTGATGAAACCAAAGCGCAGATACATGATGAACTGGTTGCGGCTGAAGCTCGGCTGGATACCTTCCAGCAGCGGCTTGACGAAACCGCATCCGTTATCGATCAGGGCATGGCTCAGGCTATACACACCGCAGAGGAGCGGGCCTTAGCTGCTGCTGACCAGGGCTTAGAAAAGTGGAAGCAAACCGTGGAAGCGGAGGATACCCATATCCAAGGCTTGCTTGCCAACTTAAAAGTCTCCTGTGAAGCAAGCAAAGCGCAGATACATGATGAACTAGCTGCTGCTGAAGCCCGGATGGATACCCTGAAGCAGCGGCTTGATGAGACCGCTTCCACGATTGAGCAGGGCATGGCTCAAGCTATTGCCGGGGCAGAAGCCCAAGCCCAGGTCCTAGCCGATGCAGAGCTGGAGCAATGGAAACGGACGCTGGAAGCAGGACTTGCCAAGACCAAAGGCTTGCTGGCGGATATGGAAGCATCTTTTGAACAAACCAAGCAGGAGATAGCCGGTGAACTGACCATAACCGACGAGCGTATGGATAGGATCCAACAGGATCTGGAGGAAGCCTCGGTTCTGATTGAACATGAAATGGCGCAAGCTCTGGATAATGCCGCAGATAAGGCCCTGGTCATAGCGGATGAGCGGTTTCAAAAATGGAAAGAAGATACCGAAGCAGAGGAGGCTAAGACCCAGGCCATGCTTACCGGGCTGGAAGCCTCTTTTGCCTATACCAAACAAGCGGTAACCCATGAACTGGAGAACACCGAAGCCCGGATGGATACCCTAAAGCAGCGGCTTGATGAAGCGGCAGCCCTGATTGAGCATGAGATGGCTCAGGCGGTGGGTAATGCGGAAGAAAAGGCCCGGGCATTGGCCGATGCCGGACTGGAACAATGGAAAAGGGCTGCGGAAGCAGAGCATGCTAAGACCCAGGCAACCCTCGCGGATATGGAAGTTTCCCTGGCCCATACCAAAGCGCAGGCAGGTGATGCCATGACCGGGATCGAGCAGCAACTTGAGACCCTTCACGGACGGATCGGTGAAGCTGCCGTGTCTATGGAACAAGCCATGACCCAGGCCTTGGCTGCTGCAGAAGAGCAGGCCAGGACCCTGGGAGATACCCATTTTGAAACCTGGAAACAGGTAGTAACAGAAAAAGATGCTGCTGCCCGGCACGTTCTGGCAGATACGGAAGCATCTTTTGCAGCGACGAAGCAGCAGATAGACCAGGCCCTCAATGCAACGGAACAGCGGTTCCAAGCATTGCAAAGCCAGATCAGCGAAGCCACCGCTCATATTGAGGATGAGTTGGCCCAGGCCATGAGGACTGCCGAAGAAAAAGCCCGGGTCTTGGCCGATACCGGACTGGAACAATGGAAGCAGGCGGTGGCATCTGAGGACACTAAGACCCAGGCTTTGCTGAGCGCCATGGAAACCGCTTCCGAAGAGACCAAGACCAAAGCGGCTGAAGTATATGCGGCTATCGAAACACGGCTTCGAGAACTCCAGGCCTATACTGACGGCACCCTGGACCTGCTGAAAACCCAGGTAGAACAGACCCTGCGGGATACGGAACAGCAGATCCTGCACGAAGCCCAGACTCATTTTGAACCGTGGAAGCAGGCCGTTGGGGAAGCGGATACCAAAGCGCAAGCCCTGCTGAAGGCCCTGGAAGCGGCTGCGGAAGAAACCAAAGTCCGTTTAGATGCAGAAGGTACGGCTATGGAACAGCGGCTTACCGCCTTCCATGACTATGCGGATGAAGCGATTAGGGTACTCAAGACCCAGGTGGAACAGAAGCTCCAAGAGACGGAACAGCAGACCTGGGAACATACGGATGCCCAGCTTAAAGCCTGGACGCAAACGGTACAAGCAGAAGATATCAAGGTGAGAGCCGCGCTTTCAGCCTTGGAGACCTCCTTTGCCGCTACGAAACAGCAGGTTTCTGACACCATAATCGCCGCAGAACAGCAGTTTCAAGCCTTACAAAACCGGGTAAGTGAAGCCGCTTCCCTCATTGAGGATGAGCTCGCCCAGGCCGCAGAAGCCGCAGAAGAAAAAGCCCGGGTCTTGGCCGATACCGGACTGGAACAATGGAAGCAGGCTGCCGCCGCAGAGGACGCAAAAGCTCGGCAGCTCTTGTCCGACATGGAAAAGGCCGTTGGGGATACGCAGCACCAACTCCGGGATACTATTACCGCTGCTGAACAGCAGATGGAAACGCTGCACCATAAGGTAGAGGAAGCTGCTTCCCAGCTTGAGCGTACTATGACCCAGGCCCTAGACACCGCCGAAGCCCAGGCCCGATCCATAGCGGATACCGGCTTAGAACAATGGAAACAGGCCTTGGAAGCGGAGCAGGAGCGGGCACAGGCTTTGCTTTCCAGCTTGGAAGCCGCTTCTACGGAAACGAAGACCCAGGTAGCGGCGGAACATGCGGTCATCGAACAGCAGCTTAAGGACTTACAAGGCTATACGGATCAGGCAATTACCCGCATTAAAGCCCAGGTAACGCAAACCCTTACTGATACGGAACAGCAGATCCTGGAAGATGCCCATACCCAGTTGGAACAATGGACCCAGACGGCCGCAGCAGAGGATGCCAAGACCAGGGCTTTACTTTCCGCGCTGGAAGCTACTTCCGCTGAAGCGAAGACGTACTTAGATGCAGAGAATGACGCACTGGAACAGCGGCTTAAAGACTTACAACTCTACACGGATGAAGCGATTAGTATGTTGCGGACCCACGTAGAAAAAACCGTCCGGGAAACGGAACAGCAGGCCCGGGAAGAGGTGCAAGCCCAGATCGAACAGTGGCGGCAGACTGTAACCGAAGAAGAGACCAAGACTCGGACCGTGTTCGCTGCCATGGAAGTCTCTTTTAGGGATATGAAACGCCAGGCTTCGGATGAGATTGCCTCGGCTGAAGGATACCTAGAAACCCTGCAAAACAAGATACGTACCGTTTCGGTCTCCATTGAGTCTGAGCTGGCCCGGACCGTGGAACAGGCGGAAGCCAAGGCCCTAGCAGCAACGAATCAGGGAATCGAGCAATGGAAACAGGCGGCAGACGCCTCCCAGGCTGAGATCCAGCAGATGCTTTCGGATTTAGCGGCATCTTCTGAGGAAATCGAAAAAAAGCTGCTCCATGAAAGTGAGTCCATGAAACTGCGGCTCAAGGAACTGCAAGCCTATACAAACGACCGGCTTATCCAGATGAAACACCAGTTACAAGAAGTTGCCGAAGAGACCGAACAGAAGGTTTTGGAAGATGCGGATGCCAAATTTGAAGAATACCGGCGTGCCCAGGCCGAGCAGTTCAGCCGGATGGAAACCTTAGCCGATGACAGTGTTGCCTTGGATACGGAACTGCGTCGGTACATACAGGACCTGGAAAACCGGTTGCGGGATGATTTCGCCCGGTTTGAACAGCAGGCTACCCAGGACCGAGATAGGATAGCCGAGGAATTTACCGCATCCTCTCATGCCCTTACATCCGTGATGGAAGGCATGGAAAGGGAATTAGCTACCCTCAAAGCCAGGGCCTATGAAAATGTTTCCGAAAAACTCCAGGTCTTTGAAGATGACTTTACCGCAGACCTGGTCCAACGGAACAAGGCTATTGATCAGCAGCTTATCGTATGGCAGGAAGCCTTGGATACCCGGCTTGCCAGTATCGGCACTGAGTCTGAGGCCCAGCGCCGTACCCTGGAAGCGCATTTTACTGAGACCTTCCGCTCTTTTAAAGACCGGTTACAGCAGGATATGGATGGGGCATACCAGAAAACCCAGGAATTGCTCACTGAAAGTGATAAACGGCTTGAGATAATCCGAGCAGCAATTGAACAGGTTTCCACCCAGGCCGATGCTCAGCAGGCAAGGGTTTTCACTCATATTGATGAACAGGTCCAGATTCTGGAGGCCGCTATTAAGGAAGCGGATCGGCATATTAAAGACTTTACTACCCAGACTCAGCTCTTTGAACAGGCGAATGAGCTAAAACGGGAGCTGGAACTGCGTATTGAAGATCTTAACGAGGACTTGGCCCAGTTGGATAAGCACTGTACTAAAGCCGCGGATATAGAAGATGAGTTTATTAAGATCAAACGCCTTGAGGAGGATGTCAATACCAAGATGACCCGCTTCCTCTCGGAGAAACACCGGATTGAACAGATAGAAACTGACTTCAATCGGCTTCTCCTGGTATCTGAGGCGGTAGAAGATAAACTAAGCGCGGTTTCCGCCTCCAATGATACCCTCCAGGAGATGCAGATTCAGATCCGCAAACTTACCGATGCTCTGGGAGATGCAGAAGAAAAGTATCAACGGCTTGAGAAAAAGAACCAAACCCTGGATATAACCAATGACGGCATTGATCGTAACTTCAAGTCCCTCCAGGAATCTGAAAGACTGACCCAGTCCATCACGCAAGATCTACAGCATCTCTCCGATGAAATCGAGGCGCTCCGGGCAGCCTTGGAAGCCCTCAACCTGGAAAATAAACAGGCCCGGGAAACTGCGGATAAACTTTCCCTCTTGGATCAATCCCTGTCATCCATTGAAGAACGGATTGAAAATATGCAGAAAGCCCGACAATGGCTTGCAGATATCGAAACCAGACTTGAAAAGCTCAATAAAGAAGCTCAAGAGCAGGTTAAGCTCATGGGAGGCTTAATGAAGGATGGAGGTAAACTCACGCCTCAGGATAAGGGAGCCCCTCCTCTAGGAGTACGGGACAATATTATCCGTTTAGCCCGGTTGGGATGGACCGTGAATGAAATAGCCCGTGCGGTGAAATGCGGAAAAGGTGAAGTGGAACTGATCTTAGAAATCATGCCCAAAGAATAGCGGGAGGTGATCTACAACGGATGATGAGAGAAAAACAGCTCCCGCTATGCGAAATGCCCACAAAATTTGTTGGAAATTTTTAGAATAAGTCTTGACATAATAGAGTTGTTCAATAATTTCAGTTATTGAACAACTTCCACTAAAAAACGGGTAGATTTGGCGGATTTCTGCAAGGAATTCGCCAAATCTACGAGACTTGTGCCGGACTAAAAGTCCGCGACAACCAACCGGGTTATTGAACAAGTCCACTATAGTCCATAGGCACCTGCCGGTGCCCGCAGGGGGCCGAGATCCGGGGCCGTGGTCGGCACGGGAACAGGGCGGTGAACCCCACTCCCGGCAAGACGGAAAAGCGCCCTGCGCATTCCCAACCGCCCGCTGCGCCGTTTACCGAACTGTCCAAGCTGACACCGGAACCCGCCGTAGCATTGTGTCTTTTGGACGGTGAAGTATCAACATAGACCGCTTGACCATTCCTCCTGGCGGTGTTCTTCAGCGTACTGTCCGCGTTTGACCCGTAAATGACGGCCCCCGGCATCTTAATAAATCTGCTGTTGCTGCTGCTGCTTACATACACCCCGCCGCCGCCGTAGGAGGAGGAGGTGTTGTCCCTGATTGCCCCGCTCTTCATGGTGAAGGTTCCACCAGCTACATATACCCCACCGCCGTTGCCGCTGGGGCTGTTCATGGTGTTGCCGGTGATCTTTGAGCCAGCCTTCATCATCAGCGTCCCCCCGGAGTTTACCCTAACCAAGGAAGCGGTGTTACTGGACTGACCCCACAGGGTAACATGAGCGCCCAGGATCAGGCTTACCCCCTTTTCCACGGTAAAGAGGGCGCCGGGGCTGTTCAAAATGATCCCCCGCTCGGATGTATCCCCTTCCAGGGTAAGGCTCACGTTTTTTTCACCGTATGCAAGGGTTTTGGGCGGGATAGTTTCGTTGGTTTTTAAGGTAATGGTATACGTGCCCCCTTCCACTGCGTTGCTGCTGAGCCAGGTCAAGGCATCCTCCAGGGATAAGCCCGAGGGCACAGTCTTCCCAGGCGCAGGCGTGGGTACGGGCTTGGATGTCGGCGCAAGCACAGGTGCCGGTACGGGCGCAGGTGTAGGTATCGGTACAGAAGTAGGTGCCGGCACGGATGTAGGCTTGGGTGTAAGCACAGCTACACCGGGAATCGTCACGCCCGTAAGTTCCTGGGCAAGGCTGCCCATAGTCTCTACACCATCGTCCAGGCGCTCGTAATTCACCGACCGCCCTACCACCTGGACCCCGGATTCCAGGTTGATGATGGAGGCGTTGAACATGTTCCGCGCTCCCAGCCGCCGGGCCGCCAGAGACAGAACCAAGAGGGGATTATCCCCCTTCCCCATGTCCACAAGGTTTTCATCCGCCGTGTCCCCGCTCAACTGGTTGTGGTACTCCGCATTCACCTGTTCCAGGGTCGCAGTCCTCGGATACACCGCATACTTGCCGCTTTTCACCAGGTTTATAGACAGAATCTGCGCCAGGGTGTCTGCCTCACGGGAGTCAACGTTCCTTCCCATCTCCACCGGCACCACCGCCAGTTTCTCCAGTTTCGATGCCTCTATCTTGCTCGCTGCTATGATGTTCCTCACCATGTCGGGCAGTTTGTCCTGAATCTCTTCTATATTACCGTAGGTCTGTATATCCCCGGCTATCTGTCGCAGATCGTCGATCTTCACAATGGAAATAATAAGCAGGTTTCGGTTCCCCAGCTTGGCGATGTTTCCCGCCACCACATACTGCGCCCCAAGCTGCCGCCCCAGAGCCGCTATGGTTTCGGGATCGGTCATACCCGTAGTCATTTGAAACTTCTGCTCGCTGCTCATGGCACGGGTGATGCTTGTCCGGGGGATGGGTGCAAAGGCCGCGTTTAAGTCATCGCTAAAGGAGAACAGTTCCGCTATGGTCTCCCCCTCTTCCGCTTCCCCACCGGTAAAAGGCAGCACCGCCAGGGTCGTTTTGGTCTGGGCCCCTGCCGCTCCCGCAAGCACCAAGGCCGCTAATGCCGCGGCATATACCCGCTTTTTCATCCTCCTAACCTCCCTATTGAACTTCTACCTTCATATCTTACCACATCTTTTTTAAAAAACACCTGCGGTGGCGTATTGGGGGCGGCGTACGTCCCTTCGTTTCTACATCATGCGGAGCGTATTCAGCTATACCGGCTGGTATGATCCAAAGCAACAAGAGTCTGAAGCAAAGGGCGACCGGTCTTCTCACCACCAGGGCTCTTTATGGGCATTAAACCCCCTGGGGGGCGCTCATTCGCGGACCCTTAGTATTCCACCGTACCTCAAGGATTCCCCAAAAGCTCATGGAGCCTATCCAGATCTTCCATGGAGTAGTACTCAATACGGATAGTACCCCGCCGCAGATCCCCCTCAATGGCAACCTTGGTCCCCAGGAATTCGATGAATTGCGCTTCCAGTTCGGTTAATGCAGGATCCCGGGACAAGACAGGTTTTGGCGGTGGCGTTTCGCGGTTACCCGCCGCGGCGAGGCGTTCTGCTTCCCGAACTGAAAGACCGGATGCGATGATCCGATGGAACAAATCCGCTTGCTGAAGCGGATTGGTCACTGCAAGCAAAGCCCGGGCATGTCCAGAAGACAATTCGCCCCGGGCAAGACTTTCCTGTATAGCCGGGGGCAGCTTGAGGAGACGGAGGGCATTAGCCACGGTAGAACGATTTTTACCGACCTTGACCGCCACTTCCTCTTGGGAAAGACCGGTGAGGTCTATCAACTGTTTATAGGCCGCCGCCTCTTCCAGGGAATTAAGGTCGGTCCGCTGGATATTTTCGATGAGGGAAACTTCCATGCGTTGTTCATCGGTGTACGCGCGGATGAGGGCCGGCACTTCGGTGAGCCCTGCCAGAGCCGCAGCCCGGCTGCGCCGTTCCCCTGCTACGATGATGTAGGTTCCGTCTCCACCGTCCTCCACAATGAGCGGCTGTATGATCCCATGCTCCCGGATGGAGTCTGCGAGTTCCCGGAGACTGGCCGGGTCAAAGTGTTTCCGGGGCTGCTGGGGATTAGCCCGGAGTTTTGTCAGGGGGAGCAGTACTTCCCCGGAATTAGCTACAGGGTTCAATGCATCTTCGAGGGGAAGCAGGGCGCCCAAGCCCTTCCCCAAGCGCTGCTTAGGCGTCACGGTACAACACCTCCTCGGTTAAGTTCTTATAGGCTTTTGCGCCGATACAGGCAGGATCGTATTCCGAGATGGGTATGCCGTGGGAAGGGGCTTCAGATAGCCGGACATTGCGGGGAATGACCGTGGAAAAAACCGCGTTCTTAAAGTAGGCACTCACCTGCTTTGCCACCTCCTGGGAAAGACGGATCCGGGAATCGTACATGGTGAAGAAAATACCCCCCATCCGCAGGGAGGGATGGAGGGTCTTCTGGATCCGTCTGATGGCTTTGATCAACAGAGAGAGTCCTTCTAAGGCAAAATATTCACACTGCATAGGGATGAGCACCGCATCTGCCGCTACCAGGCCGTTGATGGTAAGGATCCCCAAGGAAGGAGGACAATCAATCAAGGTATAGTCGTACCGGGTACATACCGGCTTTAGGGCTTTTTTCAGAAAAAACTCCCGTTCCGGCTGGCTGATAAGTTCCACTGCGGCTCCTGAAAGGTCCAGATCCGCAGGAATCAGCGTAAGGTTCGGGAGGCAGGTTTTCTGAAGGGCTTTATTAAGGGGAATCGTCCCGGAAATCAGCTCATACACCCCGGGTTTAACCCTATGGAACCCCAGGCCGCTTGAAAGGTTCGCCTGAGAATCAAAATCAACGAGCAATACTGTTTTTCCAGCTCTTGAGAGAAAGGCCCCTATATTTAACGCGGAGGTGGTTTTACCCACTCCTCCTTTTTGATTGACAAAAACGTATGTTTTACCCATACTTGGCTACCAAAACTGAAACTGCCTTTGCATCTAGCTCACCCTCGTATTTATAGAACTTTTTTTACGATTTGACATTTTTAAAAACCTCAGTATATAATAGGGAGAATCATTACGATATGAATAGTATCTCACAAGGGGGTATGCTTAAAAATGACACCCATACGCATGATTGCTCTGGATTTGGATGATACCCTTTTACGGTCGGATTTAAGCATTTCCTATCGGACCAAGCATGTGATTAAACGGGCGGAAACCGCCGGTATTGTCATCGTTCTGGTTTCCAGCAGGATTCCGGAAGCGATGAAAGGGTTCGTCCGATTTTTGGGGCTGCACAAACGGCCCGGGTATCTCATTTGTAACAACGGGACGATTATTCAAGAAAGTAATACCGGAACTATCATCTATGAGATACGCATACCCCCTGAAAGCGCCCTCATTGCCTTTGATCTGGCCCATGCTGAAGGTTTTTCTGTGCAATTGTATGAAAATGATATCATGTATGTCTCCAGGTCCAATGAATTTGCCGGTTATGACCAGAAGCTCACCGGCCTTCGCCAGGTAGTGGTGGAAAATTTCAGGGATATGGTCTCTGCAGGATGCCACAAACTGCGGATCCCCGGAGATCCCATGATCCTGGCTCCTTTAGAAAGCCTCTTGATGACCTATGTGGGGGAGGAGGTAAATCTATTTACCAGCAGGCCCTATTTCCTTGAGGTCCTTCCCCTCAAGACGGATAAGGGGAGCGCCCTGGAAATGTTGGCGGCGCAACAGGGGATTCCTCGGGAAAGGGTCCTCGCTATCGGAGACTCCGTGAACGACGAAGGGATGATTCGCTGGGCTGGGCTGGGGGTAGCTATGGTAAACGGGGATGAACGGCTCAAAGACCTGGCTACCCTGGTTACCGAACGGTCCAATGATGATGACGGCGTGGCGGATATCATTGAACGCTACGTGTTACGCCGATCTTCATAGGTATCCGCCCTGTTTCCTTTAGCCCTCGAGGATCAGCAGCGTCCGGGGATCAAGCCGGAGGGCCAACGCGGGGGGATTATAGGAGTCTCGATCCTTGGATACGGAGAGGGCAATATGATCCGGTTTAGGATCCAAGACAATAACCACATCCAGGAGGTCCACATAATCCTTGATGAGCAGGGGAATGCCCTGCTGGGCAGCCGAGGAATCTCCGCCTTTGACATTGCAGCTATACCAGAGCGAAAGTCCCAGCTCCTGGGCGAATTCCTTCACCGCGGTAAAATGTTCCCGCGTGCCCCGGGTGAAATCAAAGCCGTCCACAATGAGGGACTCGGCCTTAAAACCTCCCTCCCGGATTAAAGCCCTAAGGCTCCTGAGGATCTGTTCGGTGGCAATGCCCTCTTGGTTAAAATTCATCAAGACCCGGTTCTTGATAAGCTCGTTTTTAATCTCCCCCATGTTTTCCAGGTTCTCTTTCTTGACGAATTCAGCGAAAATATTTTCATACCAGGCCAATACATAATCCGTATGCTGGGTAAAGGATACGTGAATGACCTTCTTGGCCTGTAAGAGCTTATCCAGGGCAATCTGGACCAGCACCGAGGTTTTACCGATACCGCTCTGGGAAGCGATGAGTCCTAGTTCGCCTGCAGCCAGTCCCCCCTGGATAGACTGCTCAAAAACTCGAACCGGACTGCGTTGTATGAGTTCGTCATTAATCATGTTTTTCTCCCTTTTCTCGCTATTTTTGTTGCAGCTCTTTCTTTCGCTTTTCCTCATATCCCTTGATGAGGGCTTCGGAAATACCCGCCGGGACCTTCCCGTACTTCTCAAATTCCATGGTAAACTCCGCCTTACCCTGGGTCAAGGACCGAAGCGCCGTAGAATACCCGAACATTTCACTCAAAGGGACTTCCGCTTCAACCCGAGAAAAGGTGCCGTCTTCTGTAGAGGCCAAGATGATGCCCCGGCGCTGGTTGATCGAGGCAAAGATGTTGCCCTGAAATTCGGTGGGGCCCTCCACCGCTACCTTCATGATAGGTTCCAGGATACAGGGTTTGGCCTTGGGATAGGCTTCCCGGAAAGCCCCGATAGCGGCCATCTGGAAGGCAATATCCGATGAGTCCACCGGATGGGACTGACCGTCGTTGATGAGGCAGCGGATATTCACAATAGGAAACCCGATGAGGCTTCCCCGTTTCAAGGCTTCCCGGAATCCCTTGTCGCAACTGGGGATAAACTCCGTGGGAATGGCCCCGCCTTTGATAGTATCCACAAACTCATAGTCTCCCTCGGCAAAGGGTTCCATGTACCCGGCAACCCGCCCGTATTGGCCTGAACCGCCGGTCTGCTTTTTGTGGGTGTAGTTAAAGGCTGCCCGCTGGGTGATGGCTTCCCGATAGGCCACCTGGGGCATCCCGGTTTCCACCTCGCACCGGTATTCCCGGCGCATTCGCTCAATGTAGACTTCCAAATGAAGCTCTCCCATACCCTTGATAATGGTCTGGTTGGATTCAGGATCCACGTAGGTCTGGAAGGTGGGGTCTTCCTTGGTAAAGCGATTCAGGGCCTTGGCCATTTGGTCAGCGGACTTTTTATCTTTTGGCGTGATGGCCAGGGAGATAACCGGTTCAGGGACAAACATGGAGGTCATGGCGTAGTTGAGTCCCCCACCGCAGAAGGTATCCCCAGAGGCGCAATCAATACCAAAGAGGGCCACAATATCCCCCGGCGCCCCTTCGGTAATGTCTTCCATGCTGTTTGCATGCATCCTGACGAGCCTTCCCACTTTGAATCGCTTCCGGGACCGGGTATTGGTCAGTTCTTCCCCTTTCTTGAGGGCCCCTTGGTAAATCCTCACGTAGGTAAGCTGGCCGTATTGGCCGTCTTCCAGCTTAAACCCCAGGGCCACGGTGGGCATCTTTTCATCTGCCGAAAGCTCCAGCCGCGCTTCATCCTTGTCCAGATTCAGGGCGTAATTTTTAACTTCCGTGGGATTAGGCAGGTAATCGTTCACCCCATCCAGCAGGGTTTGGATGCCCTTGTTCTTATAGGCCGAACCGAGCATCACCGGTACAAAAGCCTCCGAGAGGGTACCCTTACGGATACTGGAACGGAGCAATCCTTCAGGGATAGCTTCTCCTCCCAGGTACCGTTCGGCAAGTTCATCGGAAAACATAGAGGCCGCTTCCAAGAGCTCTTCCCGATAGGTCGTGGCCTCTGCCAGGAGAGACGCGGGGATCTCCCCATACCGAAGCTCCGTCCCCTGTTCGCCTTCAAAATACACGGCCTGCATGGTGATAAGGTCTATCACGCCTTCGAGTTGATCCTCAAGGCCCATAGGTATCTGGATCAGCACCGCATTGAGGCCCAATTTTTCCCTGAGCTGGGAGCGCACTTTGAAAGGATTGGCCCCGGTACGGTCGCACTTATTGATGAAGGCAATCCGAGGCACATGGTAGCGCTTGAGCTGCCTATCCACGGTGATGGACTGGGACTGGACCCCTCCCACCGCGCAAAGCACCAGGATGGCTCCGTCCAAAACCCGCAAAGACCGTTCAACCTCAATGGTAAAGTCCACATGGCCGGGGGTGTCGATCAGGTTTATCCTATGCTCCTTCCAGGTAACCTGGGTTGCTGCGGACTGAATGGTGATGCCCCGTTCCCGTTCCAGGTCCATGTGATCCATGGTGGCCCCTACCCCGTCCTTACCCCGAACCTCGTGGATGGCGTGGATCTTATTGCTATAGAACAAAATGCGCTCCGAAAGGGTGGTTTTACCCGAATCAATGTGCGCACTGATGCCAATGTTTCGCATCTTGGTAATGTCGATGCCCATGGTGTATGATACTCCTTGTTTGTTTCAGGGCTTGCTCTTCCCTCATGAATACAAGGCTCTCGGGCCCGATTCACGGGGGATAGTTTTTCCCCTTTTTTACGGCGCTGCCGTCAACGGTGTTGCTCTATTTTCTTTAGATTCTTTCAGATAATTAACGAAGAAAAAGATAACAGACCCATTCTATTAGTAAAATATAGCAAGGTTTTCTAAATTATGCAAGAGGATCGTCTATGGTCATGTTATACGAAATACACCCTAACGTTTTTTGCCCCCAAATTTATTGTAGCAGGCGGCGGCCATGCCGCCTGAACTTTATCCCCTTCGACCCAAGAAAAACAACCTCAAAGCCCCACTAAACGTGGCGAAGAGCGGGCTACATCCGCCTACCGCCACTGGCTTGACAGTTTTTTTCATATCAGTTATACTATACAAATAATGAAAGATAGCGCAAACATAACGATAGACTTCCCGCAACAGGCAATTATGAGGCCGAATTCGGCTTTGTTAAGTATGTAGCATCTAATTTCTTTCTTTTTGTATTCCTTTTCCCCCTAAAATACGATACAGCCGCAGACGATTTTTTTCCGTACACCGTAGCCGGAGGCAAATCCGTTTTGGAATTAGGCAATTCCGCCATAAACGGAGGCAATCCCGGTACGGATTTAGGCAAATCCCTCTCAAACGGGGGCAATCCCGCCCCATATTTCAATAAGGAGAAACCATGTGGGGCGGCACGAACTGGGCGTAAAGATGATCTACGTTACCGGCAACCCCGCGGACCCCGCCAACAAGGGCTTCAGGATATGGTACAGCATGGTAGGGCAGGGTGAAACGCCGCCCGCAAATCCCGACGGCCTCCGTAAGTCTTTTTTTACGAAACGGAAAAAGGACGTAACCGAATTCGACTTTGGGGACAGCGGGAAGACGGCATATTTCGCCGTGCAAATCGAAAACGAGGGAAAGAAAGGCCCCTGGGGGCCGCTGGTAGGGGCAATCATTCCATGATTGCCCTCGCGCTTATTCCGTAAGGAATACGAGATACCCTAACAAAGGTGTTACCAGCTTATGCGGAGGACATAAATAAAATTGACGGCGGGAAAGACCGCAAAGGAGACAGACATGAAAAAGAGACATGATTCTTTACTTCATGGAGTTTGCGTAGCAAACTCCGAAGCTAAAAGCCGCATGCTTTTAGCCGGTTTCGCCGTTTTGTTGATAACGGCGATTTTCACATTGGCAGGGTGCGACCACGGCGGCGGTGATGACGGCAACGACCCCTGGTTGGGTGAAACATTCACCCTAAGCGGCAAGTTGAACAAAGTAACTATGGATACATTTTATGGTTTCCTTCCATGCAACACTGCATTCACAGACGATGCCAGAAGCGTTGCCATAGCAGTTGAAGCCACCGGGTATTCAGGAACCACCACCGCTACGGGGGATTTTTCCATTCCTATTGGTAAACCTCTGGTGAGTAAACTTGCAACCTTGACCTACGAACTTCCCGAAATGGAGGAGCTATCAGCTTTGGACCTAACCATAAGCCCCGTAAACAGCGTTAAGGTTGTTGTCGCAAGATTGAGTGTGGAAGGCACAACCTATGACTACGCGAGGTATGATGGAGAAGTAGGCGGAACGGATGAAGTGCCAACTTTTTCAGGAGAATTAGAAGGCATAGCGTATATGTATGTTGACTCTCCGGTAACCATTACACTGAAAGGTAAGACAGAGACTAATAACGGTGTTACCACAAAAAGTGAAAACAGAATACTGGAGTTCAGCAAAAGGGGATGGTATCCTATTTGGATGGTAGCCAAAATAAGTTATTCTGTAAACAGTGGGGTGATCATGGATCAGGACATAGGTTTAAAAAACATGGACTCGCTGCTTTTTGCCCCAGCTATGGAATAAAACATTGCGCAGGTAACGTAAAAATACCTGACACCATTTATTAATCCTTACCAAACAGACCCCGCTGCATTTTCCCCGGTGAATAATTGAAAGAGAGAGAGCATTGATCCCACACCTTCCCGCCGTCCATGCTAAACTTGACCCACAATTTTCTCTCATTCATGGTATACTCCCGTAAAAGTCAGGAAGTCTCGGGAGGGGGATATGGCAGAGGGGAAACATTGCGCTATGGCACAGGAATTCGCCGGGCCGGATTTTCATTCTATCCGGTTGGAGGAACGGTTTGTCAGGACTATGGAGACACGCTATAAGCAGCCGGAGCAATCAATCTGGGAAGCAAGCG
>JAIRNP010000140.1 GCA_031258005.1 Treponema sp. | reverse complement strand
CATGACTATTTCTTTCGCCTGGGCAAAAAGGTGTTCCTCAAAAAGACGCGGTTCCTCGTCAAGGGCCTGGAAGTACGCGGCCACCAGGGGCAGAAAATACACGCGCCGGTGTTTTTCCGCAAAACGCTTTGCCGCCCCCTTCCAGTACCCACATTCTTTGCCGAAAGTGGCGAGTTCTTCTACGGTACGGAGAAAGCGGGCGCGGCTCAGGATATAAAACACCGTCCGCTCCAGAATAACCGCGATGGAAATAACGGAAAACAGGAGCAGGGGGTACATAACCCACCCGCCCTGTTTGAATAGTGAAAGCATGTATGCCCCCACCAACCCTTAAAAGCTGTATTGCACTGAAATATTTACCGAACGCCCCATGTTGCTGTCAACGTAATAAGCCGGTTCATTGGGAGCGGTTGGAATCATCCCCATATACGCCAGCGTGGCATATTTGGTATCGGCTATATTATGTACCGTCAATTGCACGGCAAGATCGCCTTTGAATTTATTGATAACATACCGCGCCTGAAGCCCCCAGATAAGGCTAGGGTCAACTGTCGGAGCAGTATTGGAATAATCATAACCCAGGAACATCTCGCTTTTATAAAGCATATTGGGGCCAAGGCTTAATCCAAAGGGAAGGTGTACCATGAGGGAGCCTGAAAGGGTATGCGCCGCCGTCAGGTGAACAGTTTTTCCTTTATACGGTCCATCTGAAAATTCCGCCTTTACAAAGCCATAGTCAAGGTCCAGTTCCACATATTTAACCGGGGTCAGCTTTAGACCGATATTGGTTCCCAGCCTGTCGATGGGGTCCATATTCATACAGACCCACGTAGTCGCATCGGCGAATATTTCGTTATCAATTTTTAGATAATACATATTCGCGTCAAGTTTTACGAATTGCTTAAAGTTCAGCCCGATACCGCCCTCGACGGTCCAGCCTTGTTCCGGTTCAAGATCGGTGTTTATACTGAGGGTTGTAGTAGTCACAGAAGGAAGTTTTACAAGCTGGTCAAGAAACGGATATCTGAACTGAGTCCCGTATTTTGCGTAGATTTTTATAAAATCAAGAGGATTGACGGCAAATCCCGCCTCATAAACAAAGGCGTCGTAGTTTGCTGATCCGTCGCTGTCCGGGTACGATGCCGGCAGGACTCCCATTATAGTACCCGTCCACGCATCCTGATGGGCCTTTATGAATGCCGCGTCATAGCGGAGTCCGGCATTCAAAGAAAGAATAGGGAAGGGTTCAAAATTGGCCATGAGCCAGGGGCCAATGGTGAATTCGGATAACTCCGTTGTATTGGGATTCGTTTCTTTTACGAAATCGTAACTGGTTTCCGTTTTGTTAAACGCGGCAAGCATATCAATGCCCCCGGTAAAACGAAGGGGCATACCCGCCGGTTTCAACATTGCTGTTATTTTTGGCCGCAGGCCAAGCATCTGCGGCTCAATAGAATACACCATGGATCTACTTGGCATAACCGACTTTAAATTTTGCCAATTATAGGAAAGAGGTAAATCAAAACTGAAGGTCTCGTTGATCGCCCAGGCAAAGCCCAGACCGGCGCTTACTCCGGTGTTGGAAATATTCGCGGACTGAATTCCCGTGTCCTGTGTGGGGTCATCGTCAAATTGGGCCTTGGTTAAGGGACCCGCAAACAATATGTTTGTGGCGGCAAAACCCACATTCCCCTGGAGGCTCATGGTGTCGTTTATATCAAAAGTCCCCTTGAGTTCGCCGTTTCCCGCATCGTTGGCCGAGTGTTTCTGGTAGCCCTGGGTTCCCCGGTGTCCGCCGCTTATGGTAAAGCTGCCCCAGTCTGTTGGATGGTGGTGGGAAAAACGCTGCTCATTTTGGAAGTTACTCCCGCCGGAAACGGCAATATTCGTCTTCGCCTCACCTGATTGTTTGGTAATAATGTTGATGACCCCCGCCTGGGCGTTGTCGCCGTATTGAACGCTCGCCCCGCCGTCCAACACTTCGATACGTTCAACATCGGAAAGATTAATCGAGTCCCAGTTTACGGTAGTTTGGCCATGAGCGGGGTTGAGCCTTACGCCGTCAACGATTACCAGCACTTTCCCCCGCGCCGATTCGCTTGAAATACCCCGCATGGAAACATCAACACCGGCGCCGGAGGTGTCTCTGGCCATCCTGACGCCGGGCACTGTTTGCAATACATCGGTTACCGTTGTGGCCCCAGAAGCCGCAATGTCATCGGCGGTGATAACCGTTACCTGGCCGGGTACTTTGCTTACCGCCTCCTGGGTTCTGCTGGCGGTAACAACGAAATCAAGGGCGGATTCCTCCTCTGGAGAAGTAGTAGCACCCTCCTGGGCAGAAACCGCCCGGAGGACGAAACATAGTAAAACCATCGAAAAAACTTTTCCCTTCATCATCAATCTCCTTTTGTTGGTTGGATATTCCAATCCATGGATTTTTGCTGTGCAACCCACAGCTTCGCGTAGAGGCCATTCCGCTTCATAAGCTGTTCATGTACCCCCTGTTCTATAATCTCCCCCCTGTCAAGGACAAGGATTTGATCGGCGTTTTGAATGGTTTTTAACCGGTGGGCAATCATAACCACCGTGGTATCCTGTACAAGTTCACCAACCGCCCGCTGTACCAAAACCTCGTTTTTCGCGTCAAGACTTGCGGTCGGCTCGTCCAGAAGCAGGATGGGGGCTTTTTTAAGAAAGGCCCGTGCAATGGAAATACGCTGTTTCTCACCGCCCGAAAGGGTACTGCCCCCTTCACCGGCAATCGTATCGTAGCCCTCCGGCAGCGCCATGATAAAATCGTGGCAGCCCGCCTTTTGTGCGGCCCCGGTCATTTCTTCCTCGCTTGCGTCCCTGCGTCCAAACAGGATATTTTCCCGTATCGTTTCATGGAACAGATAGACATCCTGTAACACCATGGATATGTTTTCCTGCCAGCTTTCCGGGTCG
>JAIRNP010000129.1 GCA_031258005.1 Treponema sp. | reverse complement strand
ACACCCCTTGTTTGAGTATACGTAATGGTCTCATGGAGCATATAAGGGCTTGACAAGCCGTTTTACGTTAGTGGGTTGTTCAAAAAGGTCAATTTTCTGAGACACGCATTACTGGTCCCCATGCGGCTAACAATTTTTGTGGGTCAAGTTTAGATTAAAGATGGGCAGTGCTTCATCTTACCGGATTAGAAAACCCCGGCACGGGTATGCCCCGGACGTATTTCCTCAGGATGGAGCGTTCATCTGAACACCACACGATCCGCTCAAGCCGTTCCCGAAGGGTCAGCGGGAAGGGAGGAACCGGGTGGGGATCCTCCATAACCAGCGCGTCGAATTCATATCCAGCTTCGAAAGACCCAACGGGGCCGAAAAAAGAACCACCCCCTTGGGTGCCTAGGAAAAAGACTTCTTCCAAGGTAAGGGGAGCTTCATCGCAGGCTCCCATACATCGGCGTAACTTGGAAACCCCCATACCATCGGTCATGGCTCGAAAAATTGAGGTATGGACCCCCCCGGCCACATCGCTGCCCAAACCCATGGAAAGCCCTGCTTCAAGGTAGCGCCGTGCCGGGGCTATCCCCGAAGCAAGGTTCATATTTGACTGGGGGCAATGGGCAACATAGACCCCCCGGCGCTGCATAAGGGCTATTTCTTCGCTCTCTGAATAGACACAGTGGGCCATGATAGTCGGTACTCTGTCTCCAAAGAGATCAAACCGGGCATAGGCATCCCCATAGCAGCTACTCTCAGGGCAAAGCTCCCGAACCCAGGCGATTTCCCGGAGATTTTCCGATAAATGGGATTGGAGAGGAAGCCCATAGCGCTGCTGAAGGTCTGATAAGCGGCGCATCAGTTCATCCGTACAGGAGGGAATAAATCGAGGGGTCAGGATAGGTTTACAGTTCTTGTATGTCCCGCACTGTTCGAGCCAGACTTGAGTTGAAGCGGCTGAACGGGCAGCGTCCTCTTCCCGCAGGGTATCCGGGCTGTTTCGGTCCATATTGACCTTACCGACCATACACACCAGCCCGGACTTCTCCAGGAGATCCATCAAGAGCAGGGTTGCCGGTACATGCACCGTCCCAAAGAGGCAGATCCGGGTATTGGGGCCCTGCTGTAAATCCTCTACCAGCGCCCTATAGGAGCGAAGGGCATAGTTCGTATCCTGATATTTCGCTTCTTCAGGAAACGCCCAGGTTTCAAGCCACTCCAACAGTTCCATATCCATTCCCAAGCTTCTGAAGGCGAATTGGGGGGCGTGCATGTGGAGATCCACCAGGCCTGGTATGATGAGCTTTCCCGTATAGTCGATACAGGGAAACTGTCTATACGGAAGGGGTATGTGGGAAAACTGCGAAAATACCCCTGCGGATTTCCCTTCGGTACAAACGAGAAAGCTATTTTCCGCCGTAACCAGGGAATTGAGGGTTTTACTATAACAGATATCCCCTTTCAGAACAAAATTACGATATTCCACCGGGTTTTCTCCTTACGATACGGGAATAAACGATACCGGCCCCCATTCCTGCCGGGCTCCCAACCCCGTCGAACCGGTTTCATGGGCAGCGGTTTGTCGGACTCATGGCGCTTTACCTTTGACCCGCTCCCCTGGAAGGGCTCACGTCCCCTGCCTACCATGCAACCAGCAGGATGTCCCCTACCGCAACCCCGGCCCGGCTGAACCAGGACCGGGGCGTCTCCAGGGCATACCGGGCTGAACGGCCTGAATGGAGGGGGTTCATATCCCCCGGTTCCATATCGTGGATTTCGAGGATCTTACCCTCAGCGGAAATAAAAGCGATAGAGAGGGGGATAAGGGTGTTTTTCATCCAGAAAGACAGGATCTGATCTTTTTCAAAGATAAAAAGCATGCCTTTACCATCGGCAAGACTCTTTCGGTTCATAAGCCCTTGGGATCGTTCCTGATCGGTCCGGGCAATCTCCACGCTAATCGGTAACACCCCTCCCTGGGCGGTCTCAATGGTTAATTCTCTGGTTTCAAAAGTCAACCCCCGGGCCATACAATTAACCCCGGCCAGGACAAAACAAAGACCGCAAACAAAGCCTATCCCGGGGTGCTTCCTCCGGTGAACCGCAGGGACCGCCTGGAACCTTCGGAAAAGGCCGCTAAAAGTCATGCAAAAAATCCTCGCGTATCTGCATGTCCTGGGATTCTTTTGTTTGAGCCCTATCCAGGAGTTCATTAAACACCTGCATATCCATATATTTTACCGTCAAAGGCCGTTCAATGGCGATTCTCGTATCCGCGGATTCCCAAACCGCTTGCTTAGGATCGAGGATATCCGGTTCCCCGTATTTTTGCACAAACACCGTGAAGATTGAATAATGATCCACCAGTTCCGTATTCATCGTAAAGGCCATAGCAAAGAGTTGCCCTGAACGGAGCTGAAAAAGGGCCCGCTTAATAAAAGAACGCCCCGTGGTTTCCACCAGGTTCTGCTCCCCGACGGGCAGGAACGAAACATCCCGGTCTCCCCGAAAGGTAAAGATCTCATCCTGTTGCAGGGCCCCTTTGAGGTTTTCAAGGCTCATGCCCAGGGAAAGTTGCCGGTATACTCGGGGAAGTTCCGGCTTTTCTTCCGCGTTGCCGGCGGTCTTCTGAGGAGATCCGGCAGGTTCTCCAGGGCTGGTTTGAGCCATCACCAGGGCAGCCCCCAAAAGACCGGCCAAAACAAGCAGGTAACGCCGTTGGTACATACCTATCATCGTGTCATTCCTTTTTTACGTTCTAAGGCCCAGAAACTTTTTCAAAAGCTCAGATATGGGACTTCTTCAACAACCCGGTGGATTCTGAAAAAACGCTCTACCCATACTATCGGTTAAACCCATCCGGGAAAATACCCTAAAGGCCCTGCTTAGGGCTGTTTCTTGCCGGCGACCCGCTTCACTGCCTTGCGGATGTTTTCATAGCCCGTACAGCGGCACAAATGACCGGAAAGCAGTTTCTCCAGTTCCTCATCGGTGTAGCCTTGTCCGTGAGCCGCAATCTCTTCTGCAGTCAACACAAACCCAGGGGTACAGAACCCGCATTGTATGGCCCCCTCTTCGACAAAGGCCCGCTGGACCGCAGAAAGCTCCCCATGAGGTCCCGTAACCCCTTCGAGGGTACGGATTTCCTTGCCCTCCGCCCATACCGCGAGGTAAATACAGGCATTAAAAGATTCCCCATTGATGAGCACCGTACAGGCCCCGCACTCACCGACCTCACAGCCTTTCTTTACGCTGGTCAGCCGGTACTCGGAACGAAGCATATCCGCTAAAGAGGCCCGTACATCCACTACGGTCTCGGTAGACCTCCCATTGATGACGCACCGAACCAAGGCCCGTTGTATAGGGCGCTGTTGCGTGGCCTGACTCATATAAGCCCTCCTGCATGACCTATGGAACACCGTAAAGCCCGTTTCGTCAGTTCTTCCACAAGCTGTAAACGCAGCTCCCTGCTTGCCCGCCAGCTTGAACGGGGCTGCACATCGGCCAGGGCCGCTTTGCCGGCGAGGGCCACGGTTTCTTCACCCACCGGCTTTCCCTGTACCGCTGCTTCTGCCGTCGGGGAACGGATGGGCACGGGGCCTGCTACCCCGAACCCGATGCGGACCCGTTCCAGGGCCTGCATATCCTCGGTGAGCCGCACATTCACGGAACAGCCCAAGGCGGCAATATCCATGGCGTTCCGCATGGCATATTTCAGGTAATGCCCGTAACAGCGCCGGTAGCTTTCTTGAGGTATACCTATGGCCGTGAGCAGTTCCCCGTGGCGCAGCGCGGTTTTCCCGGCCCCCACATAATGGGATTGTATGGGGACCAGGCGTGTTCCCTCAGAGCCCCGGTATTCCATGACCGCATCCAAGGCCATGAGGGTTGCCGCACTATCTGCAGAACTTACGCCGTTACAGGTATTCCCGCCGATGGTGCCGATATTCCGAATCTGGGGGCCCCCGATGGTAGAAACCGCCTCTGCCAATACGCTCAGGTGCTGGAGGATCAAGGGGTCTTGGGCGAGCCGGGAAAAACTCGTGAGCGCGCCGATGCGGATGGTCCCGTCCTCCTTGAGGGAAACCCCCCGCAGTACATCCAGTTTCTGGATACTCACCAGTACCGAGCCGGCCAGCCTCCCCTCTCGCACCTGAATCAACACATCGCTTCCCCCCGCGATGATGCGGGCCTCCGGGTGTTCCTCCAAGAGGGCAATGGCATGGCCCACACTTTCCGCTTCATAAAGGGCTTCTATATCATACATACCCGTGCTTCCCAGGTGCTTTTTCTTGTACCCCTCCTTCCTATCATATCATATAAGCCCCGCTTGCTTAAATGCCGGAACTAAGACATGGGGGGTGAGGGGAATGCGGTTGAAGGCCACACCGGTGGCATGGAGTACCGCGTTACGAATCGCCGGAGCCCCAGGCACTGCAGGGGGTTCCCCCAGAGCCTTACTGCCGTATGCGCCGGTAGGTTCATAGTTTTCAACAAAAGCCGTGGTAAGACGGGGATGATCCATGCTGGTAGCCAGTTTGTAGTCAAGAAACGTGCCGTTTAAGAGCCGGCCCGTCTTGGTATCATAGATGAGCTGTTCCGAGAGACCGTACCCAATAGCCATACTCATGCCTCCATGCACCTGGGCCTGGGCAAGCTGGGGATTAAGCAGCCTGCCGCAATCATGCACATTGATCATATCCAGGAGCCGAACCTTCCCCAAGGGGAGGTCCACCTCAACCTCTGCAAAGGCACAGCCAAAACTGTAGGCATTGCTCTTGGCCTGCAGGGTGGTCTCTGCGGTGAGGTGTTCTGCGTGGACCGGACTGTACAACACCTCCGTGGCCAGTTCCCCCAGGCTCATCAGGGCCTTGTGATTGAGGGATTTCAGCACAATAATCCCCTCCCGAATATCCAGGGCCGAGGCCTGCATACCCGTGTAGGTCTCCGCAAGGCCCAGGACCTTTTCCTTGAGCACCAGCGCGGTCTTCTGCACTGCCATGCCCCCGACATAGCTTTGACGGGACCCATAGGCTCCGGTGCCAAAGGGGGTGATGTCCGTGTCCTGGGTACTTATCACATGCACCTGTTCAAAAGGAACCCCCAAGGTTTCACTGGTCATCTGGGCAAAGATCGTATCTGCCCCCTGGCCGATTTCCGTTTCCCCCAGTTGGATCTGGACGCTTCCGTCCTGATTCAACACCATCCTGCAGGAGGACA
The DNA here is from genome assembly GCA_031258005.1 of Treponema sp. Classification (GTDB taxonomy): domain Bacteria; phylum Spirochaetota; class Spirochaetia; order Treponematales; family Breznakiellaceae; genus JAIRLU01. Next base: position 2,755 of record JAIRNP010000129.1, on the reverse strand, counting down.
CTTCAATGGAAATAGGCCATACCCCGGTATTGTACCAAAAAAGGGCCATACCCACCCCCCGGCGTACCGGACCGGTCTCGTGCTGATAGGCCTTTCGTTTTTCCTCCCAGTGAATATAGGCTTTACCCTGTTCTACACACTGATGAAAGGAATCAAAATAGTTGACGTTCTTGGAAAAGGGATCCGTAAAGCCCCGGGGCATGAGATTCATAAAGCGGAATGCAATGGGGTCCAGGTTAAGGGCCCGGGCCATATCTTCCATGTGGGATTCGATGGCAAACACCGCCTGGGGGGTGCCGTATCCCCGCATGGCCCCGGCAGTGGCGGTGTTCGTATATACCGTAAAGATCTCCGCTTTTCGAGCCTTTTCATCCTGGTAAAGCTGCCGGAACACGTTGGTTCCTTTGGCCGCGATGCTGTGCCCGTGGGAACCGTAGGCCCCCTGGTTGGAGTATGCCCGATACCGGCGGGCCACCAGCCTGCCCTGGGGACGGATGTATGAGGAGAGGTGGATCTGCATCCCGTGGCGCACCCGGGTGGCAAAAAAGACCTCCTCCCGGGTTAATTCCAGTTTCACCATGCGCCCGCCTAAACAGAGGGACAGATAGGCATTGAGGGGTTCATAGAGGGCGTCCTGTTTGTTACCGAAGCCGCCTCCCACAAAGGGCTTGATGATCCGGACCTTGCCCCAGGGAAGTCCCAGAGCCTGGGCCACGATGCGCCGTACAATATGGGGGATTTGCGTAGAGGAGACCACCACTATCCGTCCATTTTCCATGTAGGCAAAGGAGATCACCGGTTCAATATGGCAGTGCTGTACCATAGGGGTTTCATAGGTTTCCTCAAAGTGCAGGAGCCCCGGCTCCTGAATCGCGGCTTCAAAATCACCGTCTTTTATGGCGGTATGTTTCAGGATGTTACGGGGGCACTGGTCATGGATCAAGGGGGCCCCTTCCTGCATGGCTTCTTCCGGGGTCAGCAGGATAGGATAGGTCTCATACTCCACCTTGATGGCCCTAATGGCCCGGACCGCGGCTACTTCGTCTTCAGCAACCACTGCGGCGATGTCATCGCCGTAAAGCCGGACCCGGCGGTTCAAGAGTTTCCGGTCTGCCGGGTCTTGATGGGCAGGATCCGTGGACCAGGGGTGCCCTGCGGTAGGGAAGGGGATATCCGGCACATCGAAGCAGGTAAGGATCCGGACCACTCCGGGGATCGCTACCGCCTCAGTGGTGTCCATGCGTTTTACCAGTCCGTGGGCAATGGCGGCATGGAGGACCTTCCCGATGAGGGCATGCGGATCTACCAGGTCACCGGTATATTTTGCCCGGCCCGTAACCTTTTCATAGGCGTCAATCCGGGGAACGCTTTTTCCAAGGCTCATCTTTCTTTCCCATTCATATTACATAAGCATAGGGTATTCAAAATAACAACACAAGATAGCGGCGGGCCAAGGGGATAACCGGGAAACAAAGGCTTTGCAGAAAAGGGGCAATTATGCCGGACCATGTGAAGCAGGCGGCTTCATCACCACGCTGGCCTGGGCCGGATTAGGCGCTTGTATGGCCTTGGCGTATCCCGTGGATTGAAGGAAAAAGCAAGCATTGAAACTTGACAAACCGCCTATTATACTGTACCACACCGTAAAAATGAATCGTTTGTCCGGCATACGACAAGAATCGGGTATAATCCACCTGCACTTCTCAGCATGGGGCAGGCGACCACGCGTAGAATAGAGTTGTTCAATAACTTCAGTTGTTGCACACGTCCAATAGGCTACCCCCATCGCTATGGTGAAGGCCAAATAGGATAGTTATGATGAGTTATAGGAGGAGCACATGGCAGAACTAATACAACCGCAAATGGGGTTGAATTTCGAGCAGGTCTGGGCGGCGTTCATGGAGACCCGCCAGCAGATAAAGGAGGCTCAACAAGAGACGGACCGGCAAATGAAGGTGCTCCAGAAAAATATGGGGGAGTTGGGTAATCGCTTCGGAGAGCTTGCCGAACATCTGGTCATACCCAATATCGTCCAGAAGTTCAACGCCTTAAACTATCAGTTTGAAGACACGAGCAAAGAACGCAAATTCTTTAACCCTGCAACCGGCCGTTTAGAAGCGGAGTTTGACATACTGCTTGAGAATGGCACCTACAGCATTGGTGTGGAAGTGAAAACAAAACCCGCGGACAAAGACGTGGCTGAACACATAAGCCGTCTTGAGTTTCTGAGAAGATATAAAGACAAGAAGGGAGACAAGCGAGAGATCCGGGGAGCGCTTGCCGGGGCGATTATGCCGGAGAATGTGAGGCAGGCGGCTTTACGGGCGGGGTTGTATGTGATAGAGCAATCGGGGGATACGGTTAAGATTGAAGAACCGAAACAGCTACGCGGCTGGTAAGGGGGCTTAATCACCACGCTGGCCTGGGCCGCATTAGGCTGTTTTATGGACTTGGCGCATCTCGTGGATTGAAGGAAAAAGGCGAAAATTGGGACTTGACAAAGCGCATATTATACTGTACATTTATAACCAAGGAGGTTGTTTATAACCAAACAGAAAAAGAAAAAAAATGTCAAAGGAGAAACAATTTCAAGTTTTTTATTTTAAGACGGCGGCTGGTTGTCAACCAGTAAAGAATTTTGTAACCGTTCACGGGGATATTGCATAAAATTGAAAAACATGGTAAAAACAGGGTGTGGAAGGGGAAAATTTACAAGAACTTGTCGAAAAACAAGCGGAAATAATCAAAAAACAGG
>JAIRNP010000126.1 GCA_031258005.1 Treponema sp. | reverse complement strand
GACACCCTCCATGCGGTATCCCCATTATAATTTGGGCAACAGCGTCAACAAGTTGACGTTTCAATTTGAGGCATGACCTCTTTTCGACAACATTTTTGATGAGGCAATGCGCCCTCTTGTACATCGGGGTCAATAGAGCTACTATGAAAACACTTTGTTGAGGTGAGGCGTAACTATGATTCTTGTGTTATCCAAAGGTATTTCTCCCCATGACCGGGAAATGATCCGTATATATTTGCAAGACCGGGGCTTTACGATCCGGGAACAACAGCTTGGGAATGAGGCAATCATCGGCGCTACCGGGAAAGGGATGGCGGATCTCCGGGAACTGGGGCTCCTTCCGGGAGTTGAACGGGTAGCCGCCACCTCCAAGCCCTATGAATTGGTATCCCGAGAGACCAAACCAGAGGATACCATCGTTACCGTGGGACCGGTAAAAATCGGCGGTTCCCGGATTTCGGTTATTGCAGGGCCTTGCGCCGTGGAAAGTAAGGCCCAGATCATGGAAACCGCTGCACGGGTCCGGGAGTCCGGGGCGGTGATGCTCCGGGGCGGGGCCTATAAACCGCGGACCAGCCCCTATGCCTTTCAGGGTCTGGGGATGGAGGGTTTGGAATATATGAAAGCCGCAGGAGAAGCCTATGGGATGCCCATTGTTACGGAAGTGGTTTCCCCGGAATTGGCGGTTCAAATGCAGGACTTAACCGATATGTTCCAAATAGGCGCCCGGAACATGCAGAATTTTGAGCTCTTAAAAAGAGTCGGCGCCATCGGAAAGCCGGTGCTGCTCAAACGGGGGCCTTCTGCGACCATCGAGGAATGGCTCCTCTCCGCCGAATACCTGCTGGCTTCAGGGACCAAGGATGTGGTGCTCTGTGAACGGGGCATCAGAACCTTCGAGACCTATACCCGCAATACCCTGGATATTTCCGCTATTCCGGTGGTGAAAAGTCTTTCGCACCTGCCGGTTATCGTGGATCCGAGCCATGCCGTGGGGATTCGAGCCAAGGTCTCCCCTGCGGCCTTAGCTGCTATTGCCGCAGGAGCAGACGGCCTTACGGTGGAAGTCCATCCTCGGCCAGACGAGGCCCTTTCCGACGGCCCCCAATCCCTGTACCCGGAACAGTTTGAACGGCTCCTACGGGATATTGAGGCTATGGCCCCGGTGGTGGGTAAGGAACTCCTGCGGATCCCCCGGCCCCCGGCAGGTCTTGGGGAGTCTGGGAAAAGGACAGAACCGATCCGGCCTCTGGAATTAGCCAAGGCGGCCTTCTCTGGGGAAAGCGGAGCGTATGCTGAACAGGCCTTGATACGGGCTTTTGGGGAGGAGGTTCCCCGTTTATCGGTTTCCTCCTTTAGGGCGGTCTTTGATGCGGTGCTGGATGGGTCTGCGGCAGCCGGTGTGGTACCGGTGGAGAACAGCCTGGCCGGTTCGATTCATGAAAATTACGACCTTTTTTTGCGGTACCCGGATATTGGGATTGTGGGGGAATTAAAGCTCCGCATTGTGCATTGCCTTATCGCCCCTGAAGGTACGACGATGGAGTCCATCCGTATCATCCGCAGTCATCCCCAAGGTTTTGCCCAATGCCGGGAATTCTTGAGTCACTATCCCCAGTGGCAGCTTGAAACCTATACCAACACCGCCACGGCCGTAGCATCAATTGCCCGGGAAGAGGTTGCCCGGCAGGGGCTTATTTCCACGGTAGCGGCCATAGCCGGAGAAGCAGCGGCTAAGGAATTCGGGCTTCAGGTCCTCAAGTCGGGAATCGAGACCAATCCCTTAAACTACACCCGGTTCGTGATCATTACCCGAAAGATCGGGGATAAGGCGCCGGTGCCCCCCAGCCTGGGCTCGGATAAACCGAACAAGGCGTCTTTAGTGTTTTCCGTACCCGATACCCCGGGATCGCTCTTTGCCTGTCTGCAAATCGTCAGTGAAAAGGATATTAACATCTCTAAACTTGAGTCCCGGCCCATCCAGGGAAAGCCTTGGCGCTATCTGTTTTATGTGGATGTGAATATCCCGGAAACCCCGGGGGTTTTTGAGGCGGCTATAGGGGCCTTGAAAGCCCAAACCGAAGACTTCCGGTTTCTCGGTTCCTACCGGGCTTCGTTGTAACCAAGCGATTACCTATTGAAAGAGGATCGTTTTGAAGAGCCCTCCTGACAGGAGGCCTGCCTGAGTGCCCAGGATAAACGCCTAGAAATTCTTATTCCCTTACAGAATAAAGAATGGGCTTGTTCAACAACCCGGTTGGTTGTCGCGGACTTTAGTCCGACACAAGTCTCGCAGATTGGACGAATTTCTTGCAGAAATCCACCAAATCTGCCGTTTTTTAGCGGAAGTTGTTCCATAACTGAAGTTATTGAACAACTCTAATTAGCAAATTCCATGTGTTTATCCTGCTGAGTACCTGCCTTGTACAAGCAGAAAAATACCGGTAAGGTGGTATAAAAGGAGCCCAGGTATGAAAACAGACATTATCCTCGCCGGGGTGGGGGGACAGGGAGTACTTTCCGTTGCCGCCATCATTGCCCAGGCAGCAGTTGCCGAAGCCTTATGGGTACGTCAATCCGAGGTGCATGGTATGGCCCAGCGAGGGGGAGCGGTGTTGGCACACCTTCGCATCGCTGAGAAGCGGATATGTTCAGACCTTGTACCGCAAGGCGAAGCAGACCTCATTATTGCCATGGAACCCTTGGAAAGCCTGCGTTACACTGCCTGGCTTTCCCCAGAGGGGGTCCTGGTAAGCGCTGCAGAACCCTGGGTCAATATCCCCGATTACCCGGAGCTGGAGATCATTTACCAGGCTCTGGCAAGTTTCCCCCGGTACTGTCTCGCCCCGGCAGCGCAGTTGGCCAAAGAAGCGGGCCTGGCCAAGGCGGTGAATGTGGTCATGGTCGGCGCGGCTTCCCCCTTTCTGCCGGTTTCTGCAGCAACCCTGGAACAGACCATTGCGACCTTGTTTGCCTCCAAGGAATCGACCCTGGGGGAAGCGAATCTTCGGGCTTTTCGGTTGGGCAGAGAGACGAATCTCCAAGGAGCCCCCCGGTGATCTATCAGTACTGGAATAAGGAGATGGAAACCCTGGAGCGTTCCGCTTTGGAAGCCTATCAGCTTACCCAACTCAAGGCTGCGGTAGCCCAGGCGTTGCAGACCCCCTTCTATCGGGAGCGGCTCGCTGCCGTGGGTATTCGGAGTGATGCTGACATCAAGGACCTTGAAGATGTAAGGCGGATTCCTTTTACTACGAAAGGGGACCTGCGTACCGGCTTTCCCTACGGGTTTCTCAGTATTCCCCGGGAGGAGGTGGTCAGGCTCCATGCCTCCAGCGGTACCACCGGAACGCCCACTACGATTTACTTTAGCAAAGAGGATATTCACCGCTGGACCGCGTTTGTGGCCCGTTCTATTTATGCCACGGGGTGTAATAAAACCGATGTGTTCCAGAACATGATCACCTACGGGCTTTTTACCGGGGGCTTAGGCTTCCATTTTGGGGGTGAAGCGGTGGGGATGCTCGTGATCCCTTCAGGTTCGGGAAACACCACTCGACAGTTTAAGCTGATGCAGGACTTCGGTACCACGGTGGTCCATGCCACCCCGAGCTTTTTGCTCCATGTGCAAGCTAAGATGCAGGAAGAAGGGGTACGCCGGGAACAGCTCAAACTTACCCGGGCCTTTGCCGGGGCAGAGCCGTATTCAGAGGATACGAGGAGGCGTATTGAGGAACTCCTCAGGATTGACGTGTACAATTCCTATGGTCTTTCGGAGATGAACGGTCCAGGAGTTGCTTTTGAATGCCAGGCCAAGAACGGCCTGCACCTCTGGGAAGACGGTTACCTAGGGGAAATCGTAAACCCCGAGACCCTCGAACCGGTCCCGGATGGGGAAACCGGGGAATTGGTTCTCACCTGTCTGTGCCGGGAGGCTACGCCCATTCTGCGTTACCGGACCCGGGATCTGAGCGGCTTTTATACCGAGCCTTGTCCTTGCGGCAGAACCCACCGCAGGCTCCGGCGTATCACGGGCCGTACCGATGATATGCTCATCATTAACGGCGTAAACCTCTTCCCCGGTCAAATCGAAGAAGTGATCATGGCTATCAAAGAGGTAGGAAACAACTATCTTATTTTGGTGGAGAAAGAAGGGGTATTGGACCGGCTCACGGTCAAGATAGAAGTAGGCTCCGAGGTTTTCAGGGACGATACCCGGCCCTTGAACGCCCTGAAGGAACGAATCCGTAAAACCCTCCAGGCATCCATTACCATCAATCCTCGGGTGGAGCTTCATCAGCAGGGAAGCCTGCCCGTATCTGAAGGCAAAGCAAGGCGGGTCCTGGATCAACGTCCCACAGTATAAGCTCCAGGAAAAGCATGGGGAGGGAAGGCTCCTCCCCATCACAAGCGGCTGCGGATATTCATCAGCGGCCTTTACTCACGCCATATACGCCCAGGAAGACTCCCTTGGAAGTCAAGATGCGCGGGGCCTGGAAAGCTCCACCGACGGGGCTGTCTAGGACGTTGTTCTAGTCAGGCCCTAAATTCTGTTTTTTTCCTCAGAATATGGGGACTTTTGAAATACTAGAGCCCGCAGAAGGGGAACAGGCGCCTTATTTTAGCCTGTTTGTCCGGTACATCCGCTTTATATCGTACCCAAGGGAAAATAATCCCCACGCGGCAGACCCTTTGGCCTTGCCCCGTAACCGCAATCTCCGGTATCCCTGATTTCCGTTTATTTGACCGATTACCCTTTCAACTTCAACGGATCGCTGTTTCCATAAATCTTCATGTTTTTCCAGGGCTTTCCGGGACGTGGCTTTTAACCGCTGCCATTGTTCATTCCACTCTACCCACCGGTTCCCTTTCGCCCTTGTACACAGATGCTTTTTCCGGCAGTATGTACAGGACTCGCCTATATAGGTTTCTTTGGTTGTCACCTACCCTGAAGGCGTTTTTTCTTTTTTGTCTCCGCGACAGGTAAGCTTCCGTCCGTTGGGACAGCCATACTAAGCTTTATCTTCATGGTATTCCCCGTTGTCGCTTCTCCACGGATCTTTCTGCCATTTTGCGCTTTGTTCTTTCCTGAAAAGGGGGGGGCTTCACTACCGCCGTTACCCCTTTGTTTCCACAATACGCGAAATGTTCCTCGCTCTCCTATCCGGCGTCGGCGATGACTCTTTGGGGGTCTTGTCCCAATCGTTTCTTCTGTTTTCTCACGTACGGTTGTAAGGCCCGGGTGTCAGCCGGGTTTGGAACTATATCATAGCCAACGACAAAGCCGTCCTCCGTTCCTATCTGAATAGGGTACGCCGGTTTTAACTGCCCCTTCCCGCGCGAAACTTCGTTTCGCCATGGGTAACCGTTCACCAGTTAATCATGAGAGTGAGTATAATTTAGCCTTGCAACAAGGATGGTGAAGGAAGATTGTTCAAACCAGAATAGACACAATCGTACAGAAAATCAATAACCGGTT
>JAIRNP010000087.1 GCA_031258005.1 Treponema sp. | reverse complement strand
CCCGTTCCAGACCGACAGCGATTTCTTCCCGTTCCTCTCTTGAGAAATGGGTATAACCTTTCCCCTTGTCTGTGATATACTTCATCATAACGGCATTACTCCTTGTTGATGAGGTGTTTAGTGACTCCATCATAAAGGGTAGTGCCGTTTTTTTGTAGGGACAGAAAGGGCGGCTATCCGACCCTTCTGTCCCTACAGGGACAGGGAGTGTTGCACTTCAAGATTGAAGGCGGGGATATTCGTCATCACCCTCGTAATATACGATTTTTATTGGTATTTTGGGCATTTCCAGATATATTGTCCTGATGCTTTTTCAGCCTCAAAGACCATACCTATTTCTTCGGCGGCTTGGTAAAATTTTTTATAATCGCTCCCATAGACCCTCCCAAGGATATTTCCAAATGAATTCCCGCGAAATACCCCGTTAGAAAAATGCTCAAGCGTACAAAAGTCATTTTCCGGTTCTACATCTGCTTCTGATAAGAGATAATACCCCAAAACGCTTTTCAGATTGTAGTCATATTCTTCGGTCTTATATGTCCAGGCAAATTGTTGTTCGACCAATTCTATGCCATCTTTGGAGATCGAATACGTCCTTCCAAGAAAATCCATGAAAGTCTTATTTTGTGCAATTTGCCGTAATTCAAGCCTTCTTGAACTTTCGGAAAAATCACAATCTTGGAGTAAGTTTACCACCCAGTTATACGTTTTTAAGTATCCTCTTTCCATGTATACACTCCCTTTCCTTTTTATAGCTTAAAAGGACTTGGTCCGGACTAAAAGTCCGCCGGACCGCACAAGTCCGCAATGACCATAAGCTTCTTGAACAAGACAAATATTCTACAATTTTCTTCTCAATTTGGTCCAGTAGCGTTTTCGGAAGCCGCAGATTCCAGAGGAACTGGGTTGTTAAACAAGTCCACTGTACGCTAGATTCATAAACCTTATCGCCCATGTCCCTCCTCCTTTCTCTATGAACCGGATCAGGATACCGCTCATTACCACGAGTATTGAAATAGGACGGTACTTTCCAGGAAAGAAAAAGACGAACCCTCCCTGTCCAGGAATTTTGCCGCTTTACCCCGTATTGCTCATCCCCCAGGTTTCCGGTATGATGAATGACCTACGCTGTTTCGCGGTTTAGGGAGGATTATGCGGTTAGTCATAGGCGATATTCACGGACGGGATTTCTGGAAACGCTACATCCACGAAGATTTTACGGAATGCTATTTTGTGGGGGACTATTTTGATAGTTATGATCTATCCTTCACCAGGCAATACCGAAACTTCAAGGAAATCTGCCAAAGAGCCAGAAAAGATAAGCGCATAAAACTATGCTTGGGAAACCATGAATACCACTACCTGGACGTCGGACAGCAGTATTCGGGGTATCAAGAAGAGCATTTTTACCACATCTATCAAATCCTGGAACAGAACATGGATCTCCTTCAGGTTGTGTATGTTACCAGGGATAAGTACATCATTTCACACGCCGGAGTTTCGACGTGGTTTATGAAGCGGATGAAGAAAGCCGGATATAATGCGGTTGAAGATATCAACAGGGCCTTCGCCGAAGACCGCCACATCTTACACTTCAACGGCCTTAACCCTTTTGGGGATGATATTACCCAAAGCCCTATATGGATTAGGCCGGATTCCCTGGAACAACAGCCCCTGGCCGGGTACAGTCAGATCGTCGGCCATACCCCCGTGGAAGATATCAGAACCATAAACCTCAGGGACAGCCGGCAACATAACATAACCATCACCTATATTGATACCGACACCGGGGAATCAATTTACCGCTTCTGAAGGGCTTTCCTTTGCTAACAGTGTCTAGTAATTTCTTCTGAGGGATACTCAAGTCATGAAAGCAACGAATGCACTGAGCGACCGGATAGAGACCATGCTTCCCCTGTTGGATGAACGGCAGCGTAGGGTTTCACGGTGAATGGAACTATACCATAGCACCGCAAAGAAAACGTGACGGAAAACAATGGAAATAGTAAAATAGAGTTGTTTAATAACTTCAGTTATTGAACAAGTCCAATGTATATCTTAACAGTCCCTGGCCGCCGTTACCCTTATAAAGCGGATTTGTTGTTTCGGTTTCCATGCCTCTTTTATATCATTTTTACCGGTTTTCCATCATATTGCCTGAAGAGCCACGTCAAGTTGATGGATACGAAAAAATCCTGGGCGGAATTGAACCTATCGCTTGCCGGTAGCCTATGTATGTCTTTTGGCCTATACTATGCTTATGGAAAACAGCGAAATACAGGGGCTATACGCCGAAATCTTCAAACGGATGTCGGTCCGGGATTACAGACCGGGTGAACCGGACGGCGTAGATTTCGAAAAAATCGAGGAAGGACGGAAAAGTTTGATTTCTCTGGACGGTTCCACCGCACTTTTGCGGGTAATTCCCGCTGAAAAGGCCGGGGTTTCCTTCGGACACGCCCCCTACTGCCTTTGTTCCTATGCGAAAGATGATGAAGCCAGGCTAAAGGCTTCATTTCTGCTCCAGGAAATGAGCCTTTATCTTTCTACGCGGGGGTTCGGTTCCTGCTGGCTCGGGATGGCGAAGCCAAAAAACGGTTTTTTGGAACACGAGAGCCTTCCGTTCTTCAAGCTGCTGGTTTTTGGGAAAGCCCCGGGGGCGCACCGGAGGGAGCGTGTCTCCCAATTCAAACGGAAAACCCTTTCGGAAATCACTGATATACAGAACTGCCCGAAGGTTCTGGAAGCGGTCAGGCTCGCCCCTTCCGCGATGAACCGTCAGGGGTGGAGGCTTTGTGCGGAGGGAACAAAAATCCGGCTTTACATGGCTAACAATAATTTTCTTGTCAAAAAGCTGATGGACCCACTGACGATAGTCGATGCGGGCATCGCCCTCTGCCACCTTTGGACAGCGGCCAGGGCCTTGGGTATTTTCAGAGCATCCTATAAGGAAGAAGGGGTTCCGCACATAAAAGGCTTTTCGTATGTCTGGACCATTGAGCTTACCGAATTCAAATAGGAGCGGAATGGCGCTGGTAATCGGCATCAACAGCAGTCCCCCTAAAGGCTGGTAAAACAAGGTTCCCCACTTACTACCCAGGTTTGGCAAGACCCTGGCAAACCTGGGTATAACATAGTCTGCCTTGTCCAGGCCTAAGCATCCTGCGAATCCGGCTTGACTCTTTTTCAGCATCCTTTTAGACTAAAGGGTATGAATCCGATGCCGGTCTTTCACCATCACCATAAGTCTCAAGCCTTACGAGAGCCCGGCGCTTGAGCGGCCTAAAGGCACCTGTGCCGTGGAGGAGTCCACGGCTTTTTTGTAGTTCCCGACGTGAGTCTAGGGAAATGGAGCGTTTTTAGGAGTATGATGGATAAACTGCGTATCTTGATACCCAAGGGGCGTATTTTTGATAAGGTAGCCCGGCTTTTCGATGAGGCAGGGTTCCCTATAAGCCTTACGGATCGAACCTACCGGCCCCTGATTGCCGCGGAATGGCTGGTTGGAAAGATCATGAAGCCCCAGAATGTGGGAGAACTCTTGGAATTGGGGAGCCATGATGTAGGATTTACCGGCCTTGACTGGATACAGGAAAGCGAGGCTCATGTACAGGAAGTTATGGACCTGGGTTTTGACCAGGTCCGTATCGTGGCCGCGGTTCCCGTCGGCCTAGACGAAGCTGCCCTCAGATCCAGGCAGCTCAGGGTAGCCACTGAATATGTACATCTGGCCGAGAGATGGCTCCAAGCATCGGGCTATCGGTACCGGATCCTCCGTACCTACGGCGCTACTGAGGTTTTCCCCCCGGATGATGCGGACATGATCATCGACAACACCGCTTCGGGCCGAACCCTCAAGGATAATGGTCTTCGGATCATCGCCACCCTATTGGAATCCTCCACCCGTTTCGTGGCCTCTGTTTCGGCTATGGCTGATGCGGTAAAACGGAACCGTATTGAGGAGCTGGCCATGTTGTTTAAGGCGGTCCTAGACGGCAGGGAGCGGGTCATGGTGGAGATGAATGTCAGTAAGTCCCAGTTTGCCGCGCTGGTTACCGGCCTTCCCAGTATGCGGAGCCCTACGGTGGCCCCGCTCTATGGGGATGCGGGATATGCGGTGAAGATTGCGGTCAAGAAGAGTGAAGTTCCTGGGATGATTCCCCGGTTGAAGCGGCTGGGAGCCACGGATATCGTAGAATACGATCTGCGGAAAGTAGTCCCCTAACATGAAGTGCTTGTAAGGTGCATGAAGGCCCTGAAAAATCCCCGGCGCTGTATGGTATGGGGAAGGAGATGAAAATATGGATAGAATCGCTGAAATCAGGCGTACCACCCAAGAGACCGACATTTTCATAACCCTCAACCTGGATGGAGCCGGGGACCTAAGCCTGGATTATCCTATTGGTTTCATGAAACACATGCTGAGCACCTTTGCCCGGCATGGGCTTTTTGATCTCCAGGTCCAGGCATCGGGGGACCTCGCCGTGGATCAGCACCATCTCGTGGAGGATACGGGTATTGTCCTTGGCCATTGTTTCACCCGGGCGCTGGGAGAGAAGCGGGGAATTCGCCGGACCGGGACCTGTTTCTTCCCTATGGACGAAACCCTGGCCCGGGCAGTGGTGGACCTTTCAGGGCGGTCGTTCCTGGTGTTTGATGCCAAGCTGTCAGGAATCCCCCTGGTTTCCGGCGGCTACTCATTCCAGACCGACACGGTAGAGGATTTCTGGCAAGGTTTTACCCAGGGAGCAGCCGCTACGGTACACCTGGATATACTCCGGGGACGCAGTGATCACCATAAGATCGAAGCCCTGTTCAAAGCGGGGGCCTGTGCTCTTAAAGAGGCGGTGAGCCGGGATCCTCGTGCTCCTGACCAGGTGCCGTCTACCAAAGGGGTCTTGGTATGATCGGCGTGGTGAATTACGGTGCAGGGAACCTTGGTTCAGTGATGAACGCCTTGAGGCGCCTTGGGCTTACTGCTCGTTTTGCATCAGGGCCGGAAGAACTCTCCTTGGTTCCTGGCGCTTCCCCGTTTGAGAGAATTATCTTCCCGGGGGACGGCCATTTTGCTTCTGCCATGGAATCCCTGGAACAATCCGGGTATGCCCAGGCTCTGAGGGAATGGATTGCCGCGGATAAGCCGTTCCTGGGGATATGTATCGGCTTGCAGCTCCTCTTTGATTCCTCTGAAGAAGCGCCTCCGGTGAATGGCAAGCCCCGGCAGGGTCTGCAGGTGATCCCCGGCAGGGTACGGCGTTTCCCTGGACGGAAGGTTCCTCAGATTGGGTGGAACCGTACTTCGTTCGCTCAAGCCCGGGGAGATTCCCGGCTCTTCCGGGAGATGCCGGAACATACCTTTTTCTACTATATTCATTCGTACTATGCGGATCCTGAAGCCCCTGAGTTTACCGCTGCGGAGGCAGTGTATATGGTCAGGTATTGCGCCGCCATAGAACGGGGGGCTTTGGCGGCAGTCCAGTTTCATCCAGAGAAATCCGGCCTCTTCGGCCTTAAGGTCCTGGAAAATTGGGCCCATCATGGTTAGGAGCGTGGGACTTCACCCGTGAAGAAGGAGAGGGTATGCAGGCGAAACGAATTATCCCGTGTCTGGACGTAGACGACGGCCGGGTAGTAAAGGGAGTCCAATTTCAGGGTTTACAAGACGCAGGGGATCCGGTGGAACTGGCTCAGGTATACAACCGGGAGGGAGCGGATGAACTTACCTTCTTGGACATCGGGGCCTCGTATAAAAGCCGGGCCACCCTTCTTGAGGTAGTCCGTCAGGTGGCTGCGGAAGTGTTCATTCCCCTCTGTGTAGGAGGGGGGATTCGGCGGCTAGAAGATATGCGGGAGGCGATGAACGCAGGAGCGGACAAGGTTTCGGTTTGTACCGCAGCCTTACAAAACCCTGACCTCATCAGCGACATGGCCCGGGTTTATGGGAGTCAATGTGTGGTCCTGTCGATTGATGCTAAACGGGTCGGGGAAGATTCAAGGGGAAGCCCCCGGTGGCATGCATTTTCCCACGGAGGCAGAACCGATACCGGGATAGACGCGATAGCCTGGGCAATCAAGGCGGTAAAACTCGGCGCCGGGGAGATCCTCCTCAATTCGATTGACGCGGACGGTACCGGCGCCGGGTATGACCTCCCCCTCACCAGGATGATCTTAGCGGCGGTGCCGGTGCCGGTGATCGCTTCAGGAGGAGCGGGAACCCTGGAGCAGATCGCCCAGGTGCTCTTAGCCCCGGACCAGGGAAGTGCGGATTGGGGTAATGCGGATGCGGCCCTGGTGGCCTCCCTGTTGCATTTTGGGAAGAAGAGCATCCCCGAAATCAAGGGCTATGTGGAATCAAAAGGAGTGTGTGTCAGATGGTAATTGCTTCTATAGATATACAGCAAGGCCGGGTGGTTCAGCTCAAACAAGGCAGGGAACTGGTTTTACAGCGGGATCATGCCGTGGAATTGGCGGAAACCTTTGACCGCTACGGAGAAGTGGCGGTGATAGACCTTGACGGGGCCATGGGTACGGGCTCCAATCGGGAAATGATAAAATCCCTGCTCCGCAAGGCCCAATGCCGGGTAGGCGGGGGGATTAGAACCGTGGAACAAGCCCGGGAACTGGTGAGCCTTGGGGCGCAGAAGATCATCATCGGTTCCCAGGCCTTTCGGGATCCTGCAACGTACCGGACCGATAAAGCAGGAGGTACCTTTGGGCTGAACACCGGATTTCTGGAGGCCTTGGCAAAGGAGATTGGCCGGGAACGGATCATGGTGGCGATTGATGCCCGGCACCATGAAACCGGGAACTATGAAATCGTGATAGACGGCTGGAAGACCCCTACGGGACTCTCCCTCATCGAAACCGCTCAGGCCCTTGAGCCTTTTGCCGCAGGACTGCTCTTTACCTGTGTGGAACGGGAGGGAACCATGAGCGGTATCGACCGGACAGGGGTACGGCGCCTGCGGGAAGCGATTTCCTGCGGTCTTACCGTGGCGGGCGGGGTTTCCACTCTGGAAGAAATCGAAGAACTGGCTGCTTTGGGCTGCGATGTACAGCTTGGTATGGCCCTCTACACCGGTACAATCGATCTGGGGGAGGGGTTTATCCGTTCCCTGAACTGGGAAAAAGGCGCTTCCCCCCAGGGGGCCCTCCTTCCGGTCATCGCCCAGTCTGCGGACGGCCAGGTTCTGATGACCGGTTTTGCTGATAAGGAGGCGGTGGCCGAATCCTTTAAGCGGGGGAAGCTCTGTTTCCACAGCCGTACCCGGAATACCCTCTGGATGAAAGGGGAATGTTCCGGTAATACCCTGGGGCTGCGGAGGCTTCGGGCGGATTGCGACCGGGACGCGCTGCTTGCGGTGGTGGAACCGGCAGGGCCGGTCTGTCATACGGGAGACTACTCCTGTTTTGATACCGGCCGGCGGTACACCTGGGAGTATCTGCAGGCCATCATTGCGGATCGGTTCCACAACCCTTGTCCTGGTTCGTATACCGCCACCTTAGATGATACGCTGGTTCGAGAGAAGATCCTGGAAGAGGCCCAAGAGGTCTGTACTGCCAAGACCCATGAGGAGGTGGTCTGGGAAGCGGCGGATTTGCTTTTCTTTACTACTGCCCTTATGACCCGGGAGGGGGTTAGGGTCGCGGAAGTGCTGGATGAACTTGACCGGCGGCATAAGAAGTAGGCCGTTGCCAAGAGCGCTGCAGGACGAGCTTACGGCATAGGATAATCGGGAAACAGGGCCGAGAGTTCAAGCGTGGTTTTTTGATTGGGAACTTTTGTTAAGGAAGGCTGTTTCAAAAGGTCAAATGCTGAGACGCCGCAAGGAGTAGGGATGGGTGTACAAATAAGCAAGGGGACACCTCTGCCGAATATCCCCTGGAAAGGTAGACCCCAAGGAGGGAGCGGGGGAATGGCCTAAGTTATAGAGGAGGCAATGAAAGCCCATGAAAAAAGATCTACGGATCGCTATATCAGGAAAAAGCGGCTGTGGCAATACCACGGTAAGTAGGTTATTGGCCGAATCCTTGGGGCTGCGGTTTATCAACCTGACCTTCAGGAATTTGGCTCAAGAACAGGGTAAGGATCTCCCGGAGATCCTCGCCTTGGCAGCTCAGGATGATGGGTGGGACAAGGAACTGGACCGGCGGCAAGTGGCCTTGGCCCGAGAGGCCGGAGGTTGTGTGCTTGGTTCCCGCTTGGCTATCTGGCTGCTGCACGAAGCGGATCTCAAGGTGTACCTTACCGCCTGCCGTGAGACCCGGGCAGCGCGTATCGTGAAACGAGAAGGGGGAACCTGGGCAGAGGTAGCCGCGTTTACCGAAGAGCGGGATCGTCAAGACCGGGAACGGTATCTACGGATCTACGGTATTGACAACGATGCCTATGCCTTCGCAGACCTGATCATCCCCACGGATGACCTGGATCCGCAACAGATCGCCCGGCGTATTATCCGGCAGGTGGAGCAGCAGGAATCTTGACGGAACAGAGCCATCCCGCCCTCGTAAAAGAACGCTATGAAACCTTCAAAGACAGCATCTATGCCCATTATGCCCGGGCAGGACGGGTTTTTCCCTGGCGGGAACCCACCAGTCCCTGGGGGGTCTTGATTTCTGAATTCATGCTGCAGCAAACCCAAACTGAACGGGTGGTACCCTACTGGGAACGGTGGATGTATCTGTGGCCCACACCGGAAAAATTGAACCGGGCGTCTCTGGAAGATGCCCTTCGGGAATGGAGCGGTCTTGGGTATAATCGCCGCTGCCGGTATGTGAAGGAATGCGCCCGGATCATTACCGAGGATCATAGGGGAAAGGTACCTAAAAGCCCGGAAGAACTCCTCCCTCTTCCAGGGATTGGGGCCTATACTGCCGGGGCTATTGCCTGTTTTGCCTATAATTACCCCGGGATTTTCATCGAGACTAATATTCGCTCTGCGGTGATCCATTTCTTTTTCCAGGATCGGGAAGGGGTGAAGGATGCGGAACTCATCCCTATCCTGGAGGCAAGCCTGGACCGGGAAAACCCCCGGAAGTGGTATTGGGCGCTCATGGATTATGGCGCAGCATTAAAGAAAGTAACCCGTAATCCAAGCCGAAAGAGCGCCCATTATACCAAGCAGCCTCCCTTTGCCGGTTCTTTCCGGCAGCGGCGGGGAGCGGTTATAAAATCCCTCCTCTCCCAGGGTCCTGCAGGGATCCCAGAGCTGGGTAAGCGCACCGGTATTAAAGCAGCGGACCTTTACGAAGCCCTGAAAGCCCTGGAAAAGGAGTCTATGGTAGCCGAGGAAGGGGGGATATATAAGATCGGTGAAGGATGAGTACCCGGTTCCCGCTTTATGAAAACAGAAAAAATATCGGGGGCCTAGGCCCCCGAATCCTCCTCACGGGATTTGTTGTGCTCCTGTTTTCTAAGCCTCCTACGTTATATAGAAAATTGGGTAATGTCCTAAACTTCTTGTTATAAAAACGGATATAGGGGACTTGTTCAACAAGTCCAATGATTTTAGAACATTACCGGCCTCCGGTAGCGGTTGCTACCGGATAGTCTGCTTTGATTTGGGTTACATTTTCGATGAGGCAATGGGGGGCTTGACCTCCCTGTGC
Source organism: Treponema sp. (assembly GCA_031258005.1). Classification (GTDB taxonomy): domain Bacteria; phylum Spirochaetota; class Spirochaetia; order Treponematales; family Breznakiellaceae; genus JAIRLU01. Next base: position 3,098 of record JAIRNP010000087.1, on the reverse strand, counting down.
TTATCGTGCTTTTATTATTCGGATATGGACTTATCAGTAATTCCTTGCCACCTACAGAGATGCCAAGGTAGCTCAGCCGGCAGAGCAGCGCACTTGTAATGCGCAGGTCCCGGGTTCGATTCCCGGCCGTGGCTCACCGTGAACCCCGGGTTCCGTCTGAGGGGTATGAAGCAAACCGTAAAAACCCGTCCATTGAGCGATTGGGGATTCCTGCTTACAACTGGTGGAACGAATGCCTCCACGGAGTCGCCCGTTCTGGGATCGCCACGGTGTTTCCCCAGGCCATCGCCTTGGCCGCCACCTTTGATGAAGGGTTCATACGAAGCGTGGCCGCGGCCATTGCGGATGAAGCCCGGTGCGCCCCGGACGTGTGCCGGTAAACGTCCTCCACCTCCAGGGCAAAGAAAGTCGGGAGGGTCCGCAGGGCGATCACTACCGGGACGGCCTCACGGTACCCCATGCAATAAAGGCCCCCGCCGCCTTGTACCCTCGCCATGATTTTGAGAGCCGCCGGGTCTGCCAGGTTTTCTGGTTCTGGGACTATGAAGGCCCGTACCTGGGCGGGGGAATAGGATGCCAGCCGGGCTAACGCTTCGGGGCGGCATCCGAAAGACGTACCGGCGGCTTTGACTTCCACTGCCCCGGCTTCCACGAAGGCGGCTTTGCGGTCACCGCCCATCCGGAGGGCCAGCTTGTTTCCCAGGGTCATCACCTTGCTTTTCAGTTCGCTGTTGGTCATGGTTTCTATCTCCTTTTCCTGTTTATCTAATAACAATGCACACTATTTATTTGTCTATGTCAAATAAAATATGTACTTTTCTCAAAAATATTTTACTTTTTCCTTTTTTGTTGACAAAGTAAACCGATAAGAGTATATAGTAAGAGAGGAGAATATATGCCTTTAACCTTTGCGGAAAAGATTAAGATCATCATGGGGCGGCGTAGCATGTCCTTTGTTGGCTTGGCGGTTAAGATGGGGACTACACGGCAAAATGTTTCAAACAAAATGAGCAAGGGAAATTTTTCAGAAGATGACATGAAAAGAATTGCCGATCTGTTGGATTGTGATTATGAGGGCCCCACCCTGAAAATGAGGGACACTGGAGAGGAGATATAGCCATGAACGAATACACTGTTTTATTGACTTGGGACGATGAAGCCTACGTCTGGCTTGCGTCCAGTGAAGATGTGCCGGGCCTTGCTCTGGAAGCGGGTTCCCTTGACGCTCTCATGGAACGTGTGAAATACGCGGTTCCTGACCTTCTGGACCTCAAAGACACGGATATAAAAATCAACTTCAAGGCGGAACGGCTTACCGAGGTGCATGTGTAATAATGGCGGAATACGAAAAGAAAGTCCGGGAAGCCCTGAAACAGCATGGATTTGTGTTTCATCATCACGGCAAGGGTGATCATGACGTATGGTTCAAAGCCTCCGCCAATATCAAAGTAACGGTAGACGGGAAAATAAAATCCCGGCACATGGCAAATCAGATCATGAAAGAGGCGGGGATTGACCACCGCTTTTGAGATGGTCTTCAAAATAAATGACACCGGGGAGGAGATATAGTCCGCATGGGACAGACCCCCGCAAAACAGCCCTCCAGACGAACGAGAAGGCCCTTCTGCGGGGTTTTATGCCCCGGACGGGGCTATATCTCCTCCCCGGTGTCGTTCATTTTGAAGACCGTCTCAAAAGTGATAATCAATTCCGGCCTCTTTCATAATCTGATTTGCCATGTGCCGGGACTTTATTTTCCCATCTACCGTCACCTTGATATTTGCGGAGGCTTTGAACCATACATCATGATCGCCCCGGCCATGATGATGAAACACAAATCCATGCTGTTTTAGGACTTCCCGGACTTTCTTCTCATACTCCGCCATTATTAAATATGTACCTCGGTAAGCCGTTCCGCCTTGAAGTTGATTTTAATATCCGTACCCTTGAGGTCCAGAAGATCAGGAACCGCGTATTTTACACGCTCCATGAGAGCGTCAAGGGAACCTGCTTCCAGAGCAAGGCCCGGCACATCTTCACTGGACGCAAGCCAAACATAGGCTTCGTTATCCCAGGTCAATAAAACGGTGTATTCATTCATAGTCATATCTCCTCCCCGTTTTGAGCAATAAAAAAGTAACGATGTTCCTCATGCCAGGAGGCCCTCAAGTATTCCCCTATTTTTTGCATTTCCTCAAAACTGAAACTTCCTGCGGCCATTTTTCGGGAAAAGTTTTGAGGCTTTGTTTCCAACAGTTCCGCAAGGTCTTTCTCTTTCACATCGGCCCGTCTTCCAAGCAGAGCGCGAATTTTCGCCGTCTTTATAGGTGCTTCCCTGACTTCGGCTTGAGCTTTCTTTTTAGGTTTCTTTTCCATATTTATAGTATACCCTTTTTGTGTATTTATCGTCAAGTTCCATAAACTTTTTATCTTTTTTAAGAAAAAACTTATCTTTATATACTGATAGAATATAATTCAAAAAATGTTGACAAAATTAAAGAAGATATGATATTATAATAGTAATTCTTTCTCGCTTTGTTGCAGAACAAATGCGTCTATTAGTTGCGCTTGTAAATAATACAGGATATATTGCAACTAATATTAAAGAGTCAAAATCGAATCGCTTGTAAATAATGGTGCAGGCACAAACTGCGCATAACGAGGCTGTCGAATAAGTCCTTCTTTCGGGAAATCCGGAATTTTAACTCTTTGTACTACAAGGAATTAGAATTCACAAGGAACATAAAAATCGGTTAATTCGACAGCCTCAACAGGTCTGTTATGCATCGCCGCTAAGGTGGCTTGGTCTTCCGTTCGCTAAGAAATCATACAAAATAATTTTGCAAAGAATTTTCTCATTTTTTTTGTTGTAACTATTGACATTACATCTATGTCATTGGTATCGTATAAATGTAACTTCTAAAGTTACAGCAAAACTTTTTAAGGAGTATAGTATGTTCAATTTTGAACCAATTCTCAAGGAAAATCCCAATGGGGTTTTGGCAACGCAGGACGGTGCAAAAGTTAAGACGCGGGTCTTCCAGTACCTTTTTGCGGACGGAAAAAAAGTCTATTTCTGTACCAACAGTGAAAAGCCG
>JAIRNP010000069.1 GCA_031258005.1 Treponema sp. | reverse complement strand
AATCAAAAGAGACAAAAAACTTGTTGGTTAAAGCAAAAGGGTAAACACTTATATTTTAAAAGTCAAATAGCGCTAAATTTTGTTGATACCGCAGGGCTTGCCCTGCGGTTGTTCATTTTCTTTTTGCGGCTTCTCAATACTATCTAACCGATCGGCCGCCAGCTTCTCCCAAATCACATTGTTAGCATAGATAATAGGTTCACCTTACTCAACCGGTCCTTTCGCATATACCCGGTGAACGGTTACCTATTGCGCTTACAGGGGGACATTATCATTGCGGTTTAACAGAGTAAAGAATGGAGCTGTTCAAAAACTGAAGCTTTTAATCAAATTTCGCTGAAGAACCGCCTCTATAAAAATGGTATATCCCCAAAATTTCTCTTGAGAAAAGTTACCGATAAAAGTATAGCGGGACCTACACGGTCCATGCCGAGGGACTGCCTCAGACCCGCTGCTGAGCCCCACAAGCCCCGGTGTTGTTCCCTGGCGGTCTGTTCCAGGCCGGCGAATTCTTCCATAAATTGAAATCGAAAGGACAGGTACGCATAGGCATACCCTTCCTGGATTAAACGGGCATTGAAACAGGTCCCATCCTCGGTATAGACATACGCCAGCAGCCGGCCATACCGATCCCGAAGGTCCCAGTCAAAGGCGAGGTATACCTGCTTACCCTGGAGTTGTTCCTTAGTAAAGGCACTGGCCTCTGGACCAAAGTCCTGAACCGGTTTATCGGGATGGACCGTTTCTGGCGTATCCACCCCGATCAAGCGGATAGTTTCCTCGGTTTTCAGATCCGGAGGCGGATGCAACATCTGTACTCGTAGGGTATCTCCATCTATGGAATACCCTACTGCTACAGGAAACATTCGAGCTATATCCCCCTGGCAGCTCTTCGTGAGGGCTTCTCTATCTACCCGGTATAAACTTATAGCCGGTGATTCAGGAGGGCTTACCGTCGATCCAGGAGTACATCCCATCAAGAAGAGGCTGATTATGGGGATTAACCAATCCTTGGTTTTCATGATTCCTCCTTAAAAAAGCGGGCAAAAGTCCCCTCTTTTCGCTCAAACGATTAGTATAGGCGCCAGTTCAAATTGGGCAGGCCTATGCCTGTCATAGCCTTGAGGGTCGAACCGGAGGTTTCCTTTCTTTCGTCTATGGTATAGCGGGTATAGGGCATCGGCGGATCTTTGGTCCGATTCCTCCGTTGAATGGGTTTTGCAACTTCATTCTATCGGATTTGACGATGTCTTTTCCATGCCTTACCCCCTTTCGCACTTCAGATTTGATTTGGCCATCCTTTACATATCTTGGCATTTCCTTATATGTTGCCGTATTATTCTCCATCAATATTCCGGCTGTTTACAATCCGCCGTAAGCCGGCGTTACGTAAACAGCCGGAACGTTAGATGCTGCAATTTAGACGGCTATTGAACCGCTAGTCCCGCCATGTGCGTTTCTCTTGATACGGAGATAAATCCAAAAAGCTTATATTCATAAGAATTTATCTGAACATTGATAACTTTCGAAACTCGCTCCCCATAAACCGAGCGGGCCTTCTTCAATAAGTCGGCATATTGAAGCGGTGTAGATAGAGGCCCCGCTCCAACGGCTACGATACTAACCGCACCAAGAATGGTATATTCCTCCACGCCAGTCTGACCCGCTACAGTTGGCTGCAACAAATTGTTATACTGGGTAGTGCAACCGGTAAAACACAATCCCACAACAACCGCCAAAACAAAACCAATTTTCTTTGCCATTTTTTTCTCCTTACGTTGGCAATAACATTTCTGTTAAACGTTGGATTCCACAAAACCATTATTTTTGGGTGTTCCCTGTCGGCGGCCCGGATGCCGCCGGCCCCCTGTTATTAGATTATAAGGTAAAATATACGATCCTGTCAAATTGCCACTTTTGTCGAAAAAACGGGTAAGCTATTGGCGGCAAAAGTCATGCCGCAAGGCGGCGGCTACCCTGAACCGGGCTCATAGCAACACCCTGGCCGAGGAAGGGTCAAAATGTACGATGCAGGCGTGGGCGGACAGGAAGGCCCCGGAACTTTTCTCTGGGTGTATCCCCTCAGGACAGGGGAACATTCACCATACCTGCGGAATATACTATATTATTCTTATGTGCCAGATGATGAGCGCCCTTGCCCTCTGTGGGGTAGGTGCGGAAAAAATCCTTGCCAATGAACTGAAGAAGCTCGGCCTCCCGGTGCTGGGCGCCGTCTTTGGTAAGGTTCGTTTTAAGGCGGATCTGAGGGGTCTGTACCGGGCCTTGATGAGCCTGCGCACCGCGGATAGGGTCCTCTTGGAAGCAGGGTCTTTTTCTGCCTTGGATTTTGACGCCCTCTTTGAAGGGGTGCGAGCAGTCCCGTGGGAAGACCTCATCCCGCAGGGAATGGGAGTGCGGGTTGCTAAGGTCCGGGTAAACCGTTCCCAACTGCACGCGGTTGCCAGTGTACAAGGAATCGTACACAAGGCTGCAGCAGACCGGCTTTGTCAGCACCGGGGGCTGAACCGGCTTCCTGAACAGGGGAAACAGGGAGAACTGCGGGTATATATCGAAAAGGATCAGGTTGCCCTCCTCCTGGATCTCTCAGGAGAGCCTCTTTTTAAGCGGGGCTACCGTACCGAAGGGGGTATCGCGCCTTTGCGGGAAACCACTGCAGCGGCCATCTTGCTCCTGGCCAGCTGGCGGCGGAAATTCCCCCTGTACGATCCCTTTTGCGGGTCCGGGACCATTGCCATAGAAGCCGCGCTGTACGCCTGGGATATGGCGCCGGGACTGGGCAGGGATTTTGCGCTTTCAGACCTCGCTCTCGGGAACCGGGAACTGGAACAGACGGTCCGGGCAGAGCTGTTGGGCCAGGTGGATTTTTCCCGGATTATCAGGATATACGGCAGCGATGAGGATCCCCGGGCCGTATCCCTGGCCCAATCCAATGAAGTGCGGGCCTATGAACTGGCCCAGGGGAAGGGAGCCGCCGGAAGGGGTATACGGCCAAAATTACCCTTGCCCTGGCTGCCTGATTTTAGGGTCTGCCCCCTGCAACAACTCAAGGCCCATTACCCGGTCCAGGACGGCTTCATTATCACGAATCCGCCTTACGGGAAACGTCTGGGAGACCGGGAAAGTGCGGAAACCACGTACCAGCACATGGATATTCTCTCCCGGAAGTTTCCGGGATGGAAACTGGGAGTCATTACGAACCATCCGGGGTTCGAGTCGTTCTTTGGCAAAAAGGCGGACGCCTGTAAAGCCCTTACCCACGGCGCCGTCCCTTCATATTTTTTTCTTTTTACGGTATGATCGGGATAGCAAACCCCATACAAGCGACTCGTATCCAAGGAGCAGGTCATGTCCATTATGATAGCCCATGAAAAGCGGCGGCGGGAAATCTTAGCCCATGCCTTGGAAGTCTTTATAGATGAGGGATTTGAGGCTACCACATTCCAGAAAATCGCGGATCGCTGCAGGATTACCCGGACAACGCTGTATCTTTATTTCAAAAACAAAAAAGATATTTTTAATTACAGCATTAAACAACTCCTGGGTGAAGTGGAGGACCACATTCTCCGGGTGCGGCAAGATACCAGTCTGAATAGGGTGGATAAGCTTATTCGGGTGTTATCGGTGATTATGGACCGGCTGGAAGAAAACCGTCAGCTTCTGTCGGTGATCCTGGATTATCTGCGCTGCCTTTCCAAGCGCGATACCAACCCGGTAACCAGCGTCCGCCGCAGGACTATCCGGTTGCGACATATCCTGGCAACTATGGTAATCGACGGCATTCGGGAGGGAGCGTTCAGGCCGATTATGGTGAGAAACGCCGATGATCTCTTGTACGGCCTGCTGGAGGCCGCGATCTTCCAGTTGACCGTACTCAATCGTCCCTCGGTGGAAGCGCTGAAACAAGCCGCAGCCTTGGCCATTCGGCAGATGCAGGCTGATTCTTCTCAGTAAGGGGACTTGGACGCGTTGCGATACATGCGGCCACGGCCGAAATAAAATGGTTGACAAGTCGGTACCTCATGGTATACTCATACTATACTATATAGAAAGCAATATATAGTTATGCTATTTTGAGTATGCCTTTGGTGAACAGATAGAAAAATAGATACCAAGAGAGAGGTTCACCAAAGTAGAGGCGCAATTACAGACACCCGAGGCCGGAATAATTCACGGTAAGCCGGTTTGGTGGTGTATGGTAATTCTTTCGTATAGGGTACGAAAAAAAGAAGGAGGGTATGTTATGGCGAGCACGGGCTCAGTACAAGAAATTCAGACGACCTGTTGCTATTGTGGTGCAGGATGTCAGCTCTTGTTTACCGTTGACAAAGCAGCAAACAAGATACTTGATGTTCATCCGGTATGGGGTAGAACCAACGAGGGTACGGCATGTCTTAAAGGCTGGTATGGTTGGGATTATCTCAATGATCCCCAGATCCTTACCACGCGTATTCGGGAACCCATGATCCGAAAAGGAGGGAAGAAATCGCCCTTGGAAGTGGTAAGTTGGGATGAAGCTATCAAATTTGTAGCGGATAACCTGCTGAGGATCAAGAAGAAATGGGGTCCGGATGCGTTCCTGGGGGCAGCTTCGGCTCGAGGACCGGGTAATGAAGCAGGGTACATCACGCAAAAATTTACCCGGGCCGTTATGGGGACCAACAACATTGACCATTGCGCCCGGATCTGCCACGCCGCATCGGTGGCCGGCTCCCGGCAGACCATTGGGGAAGGCGCCATGTCCCTCTCTATCCCGGAAATCGAAGATGCGGAAGTCATCTTCAACATTGGGTATAATGCGGCGGCCTCCCACCCCATTGTAGCTCGCCGGATTGTTAAGGCCAAGGAGAAGGGCTGCTGCATTATTTGTGCGGATCCCCGGATCACCGAAACCGCCCGGATTGCGGACCTCCACCTCCAACTCAAGGGAGGGACCAACGTGGCCCTCACCAATGGCTTGGCCCATGTGATCATCAGCGAGGATTTGTATGATAAGGAGTTTGTCAAAGCCCATACCAAGGGATTTGACGAGTTCTGGGAAATCGTTAAGGACTATACCCCTGAAAAGGTAGCCCAGATCACCGGCCTTTCCGCGCAGGATATTCGTTTCACTGCCCGGAAGTACGCAAGTTCGAAGCACTCGGTGATCCTCTGGGGCATGGGCATCACCCAATTCTCCCAGGGAGTGGAAACCGTTAAATGTTGCTGCAGCCTGGCCATGCTCACCGGTAACTTCGGACACTATGCCTGTGGGACCGGCCCGGTGCGGGGTCAAAACAACGTCCAAGGTGCGTGCGACATGGGGGATCTCCCCGATGTGTACCCCGGTTATCAGAGCGTTACGGATCCGGCGATCCAGGCGAAGTTTGAGAAAGCCTGGGGGGTAAAACTGGACAACAAAGTGGGTATTCAGCTTACCCGGGTTCCTGAATTCGTGGTACATCAGCCGGATCCGGCAAAACGGATCCATGCCTACTATATCACCGGTGAAGATCCGGCTCAATCGGACCCGGATCTGGAAGAGATTCGGGAAAGCCTGGATCAGATTGACTTTGTGGTGGTCCAAGATATTTTCTGGAACAAGACCGCAGAACATGCCGACGCTATCCTGCCTGCCACGGCCTGGGGCGAACACGAAGGGGTGTACACCAGTTCCGATCGGGGCTTCCAGCGGATCCGCAAGATCCTGGAACCGGTAGGTAACATCAAGACCGACTGGGAGATCACCTGCCTTATTGCTACTGCTATGGGGTATCCCATGCATTATAACAACACCGAAGAAATCTGGAACGAGATGATCGATCTGTGTCCCAAGTTCACCGGCGCTACCTACGAGAAGATTGAGCGCCAGGGCAGTGTTCAATGGCCCTGCTGGGACAAGGGGCCTGAAGATAAGGGAACCATGTTCCTTCATAAGGGGGGTACATTCGCCACCCCCGATGGCATCGGCATCTTGAAAACCTCTCCCTATCACCCGCCCACGGAAGTGGAAAACAACGAGTTCCCCCTTACCCTCTGTACGGTACGGGAAGTGGGGCATTATTCGGTGCGGACTATGTCTGGAAACTGCCGTATGCTCCGTAACCTGGAAGACGAGCCGGGATGGGTGGAAATGTCCCCAAAGGATTGCGCCACCTTGGGTGTAAAAGAAGGGGATATTGTCAAAATTCTCTCTAAACGAGGTTATGCCTATACCCGTTGCAAGCCTACTGAACGGGTCAAAACCGGGGCCGTGTACATGACCTATCAGTGGTGGATTGGAGCCTGTAATGAGCTTACCATATCCTCTCTGGACCCCACCAGCCGCACCCCAGAGTACAAGTACTGTGCGTGCCGGATAGAAAAGATCCCGGACCAGAAGTGGGCTGAAGAAGAGGTGGCTCGGCGGTATGCGGATATCAGGAAGCGGATGCACATTGTCAAGGGGGTGGTAGCATGAACTGTTTCATAAAAGCAAATCCTCTCCGGTGTATCGGATGCAGAACCTGTCTGATTAGTTGTGTTGTTGCCCATGAAGGGAAGCGGATCTTCGAAATAGACCCGGATGGGTATGCCTTTAACCCCAAGCTCTTTATGGTCAAGACCGCCCTGGTGAGCGCTCCCCTGCATTGTCGGCACTGTGAAAATCCGGCATGTAAAACTTCCTGTACTTCCAATGCCATCAGTATTGTGGATAACGTGGTGCTTATCAATACCAAGAAATGTATTGGCTGTAAAAACTGTGTGATCGCCTGTCCCTTTGGCGCCGTGGAGATCGTGGAAACCGGTGAGGTCCAGAGCGATGGTTCTATCAGAAAGGTGGCAAATAAATGCGATCTCTGCCGGGGGGTTGCAGATTCCCCATCCTGTATTCGAGTTTGCCCCACCGAAGCCCTGACCTTGATTACGGAAGAGACGATGGACCAGAGTTTAGCGGAAAAACGCCGGAACGCGGTCCAGTATCAGGGGGGATGAAGGTATAGATAGGTGATCTATGGGCGAACAGACCGGGCGTAGGGCCTCATGGGATGAATTCTGTATTGTTTGTATTGATGAGACGAGAAGATACAAAAGAACCGATAGGGTCATTCAAAGAGGAGGTTCATACTTTTGGTTTGTACGCCTGTGGGTTTAGAGGAACTTGCCAGAGGGTATGCTTTTTAGGGAGATTCAGGGCGTATCCTGTGATAGAACGGTTCAGGAGCTTCGCTTAGGTATAAAAGCCGGGGAAGCTCCTGTTCCTTCTGCAACTTCAGTTTTTGGAACCAGCTCATATAACTGGAGCGGTTTATGCCATGGCCTTAACCGATGGCAAACAATTCCTGTTACGTAATGAAGCGGTGGCCCGGTATGATGCGGCGGCCAAGGCGGGGTTATATGAATAGCTGTACCCTTAGGGAACGGATTACCGGTGAAGAGGTGGAACATGAATACCGGAGGGAGCTTTGAACCGCTCTTGATACGATGTACAGGCTGTATGCAGAACCTCTGTACCGTATCCTGCGGGAGTAATGCGGTAGTGTATATCCGGGGGGATCTTCTATTAGAGGCTCATAAATGCAGCGTTTGTGAGCGGTATCAAGCGGCGGTAGGTACCGGTACCGATGGTATACCCCCCTGTATTACCGCATGTCATCATTCGAAAGACAAAGTTGTGCTTGAAGCCCTGAGTGGAGCACAGAAACGAATAAAAAATGCGGATTTGCTGCCGCTACTGACCTTGTAATGCACTATGTTTTGGACCAAGGGCCTGTGAGAGAGGAAAGCCCTGTGAAACCCATAGTATCTTACCGGAACCGTAAAAGATTCCGGATAACCTTTTGAGAAGAGGTATTTTGATGAATGGAGAGCAATCTTGTTTTGTGCTGGCAGATTTGGAAAAATGCATCGGTTGTAGGGCCTGTGAAGTCGCCTGTTTCGCCGCCCATCAGCCGGGGCAGCTAAAAACCGTTGGGGCGGTTACCACCCCGGTTATTCCCAATCTGTATCTCACCACGTCGGAACGGGGCCGTATGCCGATACAATGTCATCATTGTGAAAATGCGCCCTGCTTGCGTTCCTGTGCAACCGGGGCTATTGAACGCCAGGATGGAACCGTTGTAATCAACCGGAAAAAATGTATTGGCTGCAAGAATTGTGTTATGGCCTGCCCTTTTGGGGCTATTGCGATTCTGGGGGCTAAGGACATGGAGGGGATAGGCGATATTTTTGGCCCTGCCGGTGTACCCCAGGATCAAGGGATCCTCCGGTTTGTCCACAAATGCGATCTGTGCGTCGGCAAGCAGGACGGCCCTGCTTGTGTGGCAACCTGTCCTAATCAGGCACTGCGTTTGGTTGATACGGCAGCGGAAGTAAACGACAAAAGAATCAAGGCAACCGCAGCGCTGGAAGGCGTATCGGACATCCTAAAACAAGGGAGGCTGTAAATCATGGCGGTTATTCAAATTGATAAAGATATTTGTACCGGATGCCAGGAATGTAGTAAAGTATGTCCGGTATATGCGATTGAAGGTAATCCGCATGAACCCCAGACCATCGTTACCGAGCGGTGCGTCATGTGCGGACAATGTGTACAGAAGTGCAAGTCCTATATTTCCCTGATTGACCATGGAGTAACGGTTTATGCGCAAAAACGGCAAGAACGGAACCTGCCGGATACGGTAACTGAGCCCTTGTTTGCTGCGTATAATGTGAGTCATGTGGAGGAGGTCATCAAGGCATTGCAGGACCCGAATATATTTACCATGGTCCAGGCCGCGCCGGCAGTGCGGGTTGGTATTGCCGAAGACTTTGGCTTGCCCCTGGGTACCTTGGCAGCGGGAAAAATGGCCGCAGCCTTACGGCGGCTTGGGTTTAACAAAGTCTATGATACCAATTTCACCGCGGATTTAACCATTATGGAAGAAGGTACCGAATTAGTGAAGCGGGTTACGGAAAAAGGGGTGCTTCCCATGTTTACCTCCTGTTGCCCGGGGTGGGTGAAATATATGGAAAATACCCATCCTGAATTGACAAAACACCTTTCTTCCTGTAAAAGTCCCCAGCAAATGGCCGGTGCAGTGTTTAAGACCTATGGCGCGAAACTCAATGAGGTAGATCCGGCCAAGGTATTTACCGTATCGGTTATGCCCTGTACCTGTAAAGCCTTTGAGTGTGACCGGGAAGAGATGAAGGATAGCGGGTATAAAGATGTGGATGTAGTCATTACTACCCGGGAACTGGCGTATTTAATTAAAAAGACCGGTATTGATTTCTCCGCACTTCCGGAAGAATCCTTTGATCACCCCTTGGGGGAATATACCGGTGCAGCTACCATCTTTGGGGTTACCGGTGGGGTTATGGAAGCGGCCATACGTACCGGGTACACCTTAATCACCGGCAAGGAACTGAATGACGAGGATGTGGATATTCTTCCGGTTCGTAGTACCGAAGGGTTCCGTACTGCGGATATTAAGGCCGGGGATATAACCTTAAAAGTGGGGGTGCTGACCAATTTAAAGAATATCGATCCGATCATGGAGCAATTACAGAACGGTACTCTGGACTTGCACTTTGTGGAAGTGATGACCTGTCCAGAAGGGTGCGTGAGCGGTGGTGGACAGCCTAAGCTCTTGGTGGACAGTGATAAACCGGTAGCTTATGAAAACCGCCGGAAAGCCACCTTTGACCATGATAAGGCCTTGCCCCTGCGGAAGTCCCATATCAACCCGGCGATTACCCAAATATATAAGGAGTTCTTGGAGAAACCCAACGGGAAGCTCTCCCACAAACTCCTCCATACCAAGTACAAGGGAAGATAAGCAGGTTTTCGGAATGATTGCGGAGGCATCCTTCCGCTGCTGAAGGGGAAGGATGCTTGTCTTCAAGGGGATAGGAGGAACCCTGCGGGTATGGTTACGGGAAGTGCCTTGATTTTGGCCGGCGGTCGAGGTACCAGAATAGGATATGACAAAAAAAAGCTGGAATTAGGGGGAGAAACGGTAATAGCCAGCCTTATAACAAAACTGCAACTCCTTTTTAGTGAAGTGTTGGTATCGAGTAATGAACCTTTTACCCATGATCAGGTAGTTGTTCTCCAGGATGAGATCGGGGCAGGGCCGCTGGCAGGGATATATCGAGGGCTCACCTATTGCAAGAGTGAGTATCTTTATGTAGTTGCTTGTGATATGCCCTTTATCTCCCTGGAGTATATAGGGTATATGCAGGAAGTGATCCGGAAGAAACCGGTGGATGCCTGTGTTACCCGCAGGGCAGATGGTTTTTATGAACCCTTTAATGCTTTTTTCAATAAGTCTTGTCTTAAACCGATGTATGAGGCCCTGGTAGGGCATACCTATAAGATCAGCACCCTCTTGGATCGCCTGCACTTGCATATCATTGATGCCTCAGGGCTTAAAGGGTTTAATCAGGAAGATATGTTTTTTAATATCAACTATCAAGAAGATTTGGAACTGGCGAAAAGCAAGGCCCGGCACCGCTCTCTCGGATGATAAGCCTGCAACAAGATTACCCCGTCTTGCTCGTATATCCTACTAAACCCGCGACAAAACCGATGCCCTAAGATAGAGGCATAAAAAACTCCCGGGGATGGGAGACCCTTCGGCCTCCGATCCTTAGGAACTGTACCAGAAGACCCCCTAACCGCATGTTACCCAAGCTCTCCGAGAACGGGAACTGCTTTCCGGGGACGGCCAGGCCCTCGGCTTGCTGTTTCCTTAAAAGGCAGATCCGTTGCGGGAGTATCGGTTTTTTTCGGTTCGGGTTCCATTGCTTGGGCTGCCGGCGTAGGGGTTTCGAGGTGTACCCCTTCTCCCTGAGCCTTAGGAAGAGGAACAGGCGCTTCCCCTGCAGAACCTGGGGCAGGCAATTCCCGGTCGGGGAACATGAGCTTCCGCAGTGTGAGTTCGATTTCCTTGGTAACGCCAGGATTTTGTTCAAGGTAAATCCTGGCATTATCCCGGCCTTGTCCAATCCGTTCTTCCCCATAGGAATACCAAGACCCTTTCTTATCAATAATCTGGTATTTTACCGCTCCGTCCAGGAGACTCCCTATGGCAGAAACACCCTTGCCGAATATGATTTCCAATTCCGCCCGTCTGAAGGGAGGAGCCACTTTGTTTTTTACGACCTTGACCCGTACCCGGTTTCCAATCGCATCAGCCTCCCCCTTCTCTATGGTTTCGATTTTACGTACCTCAAGCCGTACCGATGCATAAAACTTAAGGGCATTGCCTCCGGTGGTGGTTTCCGGGTTCCCAAACATGACGCCGATTTTCATACGGATTTGGTTGATAAAAATGAGGATGGTCCGGGATTTTCCTATGATAGCCGTAAGTTTACGCAGGGCTTGACTCATGAGCCGTGCTTGAAGCCCCATGTGGGCGCTTCCCATATCCCCTTCAATTTCCGCCTGAGGAGTCAGAGCCGCTACAGAATCCACCACCAATACATCCACCGCACCGGAACGTACCAAGTTTTCGGCAATTTCCAGGGCCTGTTCCCCCGTATCAGGCTGGGAAATCCACAGTTCGCTGATATTAACCCCCAGATTCTTCGCGTATATCGGATCCAAGGCATGTTCCGCGTCAATAAAGGCTGCAATACCCCCTTGTTTCTGGGCCTCTGCGATGGCATGAAGCGCCAAAGTGGTCTTTCCAGAGGATTCAGGGCCATAGATCTCGATGATACGCCCCCGGGGATACCCGCCTATACCGAGGGCTTCATCCAAAAGTATGGAACCAGAAGGAATTACCTCGATCCCCGCCGCAATGGTATGGGTTCCCAGTTTCATCAGCGAACCGGAACCAAATTGTTTTTCGATCTGGAGCCGAGCTGCTTCCAGGGCTTTCTCCCGTTCTGCCATTGAAGCCTGGCCATTCCTCTTGGGCTTATCTGCCATGGATTCCTTGGGTTTCTCCGTCCTTTCTATATCCGTCATCTTTGCCACCCTTTTCCTCCCCTTCTATACTAAGGCAGCTCTATCGGTTGCTGCTTTAATGATCTTTTCCTTTTTTTATTTTTCTCAAGGATATGAAGCTATTTTAGATCTTGTCAATGCGCAAGGTTATCGGTTCAGGATAGACGCGCCGGGAGAAACAATTCTTTCGCAACGAGGAATACGCCCGAGGCTTTGGGGGCTTATCGGTTTTTTATCTCGTTGGGCAGCTCCTGTTTTTCAAAGAAGAGGCGGAAGTTTTCAACGGTGGTTCTTGCTATGGCTGAAAGGGCCTCCCGGGTGAAAAAAGCCTGGTGGCTTGTGATAAGCACGTTGGGAAAGGTCATAAGCCGCGCCAACATATCGTCCTGTATCACTTCCCCTGAATGATCTTCAAAGAAATAACCCTCTTCCTCCTCGTAAACGTCAAGGCCCGCCCCGGCTATCCGGTTATGTTTAAGCGCTTCAATCAAGGCCTTGGTGTCGATGAGGCCGCCCCTGCCGGTATTGATGATAATGGCGCCGGGCTTCATGTAGCGGAGCGTCTCACGGTTGATCACGTGCTTGTTTTCCGGTGTGAGCGGACAATGGAGACTGACCACATCCGCCTGGGTCAGCAGTTCCCGGTTATCCGTGTACCGAATCCCCTGAGCCGCTGCCCATTCCTGCCGGGGATAGGGATCGGAAACCAAAACATGCATGCCAAAACCACGGCAAATCTCCGCAACTATTCGTCCGATCTGCCCTGCCCCGATAATACCGGCGGTTTTATCGTACAGATCAAATCCATCCAGCCCAACAAGGGAAAAATTCCCGTCCCGTACCCGGGAATAGGCCTTGTGGGTCTTTCGGTTAAGGGTCAACAAAAGGCTTATCGCATACTCCGCCACTGCATGGGGAGAATACGCGGGCACATGTACCGCGGGTATCTTACCGCGAATCGCCGCCAAATCCACATTATTGTAGCCCGCGGATCGCAGCGCAATGAGCTTTATCCCTTGCCGGTACAGAATATCCGCTGTTTCGGCGTCGAGCCTGTCATTTACAAAAATGCAAATTCCATCATACCCCTTCGCGAGGGCAGCGGTATCCGCGCCCAGCCTTGCTTGAAGAAATTTAAGCTCCAGCGGCAAACCGGCTTCTTTCAAAAAGGGCTCAAAATAATCTTTGTCGTAAGGTTTAGTATCAAAAAACGCAATGGTAATAGCTTTCATATACGTTTAATATACCAACAAAGCCCTGTTTATTGAAGCTCCTGTACCTTGATACAAGAAAGCCGCCAAATCTGTGAGACTTGTATCGGACTAAAGTCTGCGACAACCAATCGGCTTTATACCTCTTTATTTTCTTTTATTACCGTAATTACCAGGCTATAGGCAATTTCCCGTTCCCTTCGATTACTTCGCCTATTCCTGTCTGAACTGTCAAGTCGCCGGATCTCGAAATAAGCCCCCGCTACATCCCCAGCGTCTACCACATGCTCCCCGGATTTCACCGTTGCCTTGAGGAGGACTTCCGGATCCTTATCCCCAGCCAGTCCCCCACCCGGTGCGTTCCCATCCGCGGAATCAAAGAATTCCGGCAAAGGCAATGGGCCACCCGACCCGGAAGCTGCATTTTCACTCGGAATAAAGTCAATATCCAGGGCAGTCTCGGTATAGGCAACCGGATCATGATGGGAAACCGGGGACATATAACAGAAGGTCCCCTCAATCCGTACAGGCCCCTGGAGATCCGAATCTGGAACCGGCACATCCGCCTGAATCTTATAACCTGGCGCGGCCTTTCCCTGGTAAACCAGGCGAACCTCCCCGGGAATACCTGAAATAATTACCTCCGGGGAAGGGGGACAGCCCCAGCCTACATCAAGAACCCCATTACCTCCCCGGTCCGCGTAGTGGATCAACAAGGCCCGAATCGTGAGAATCGATAATGCCTCCCCGCCAAGGACCCGTAAACCCACGGCGTGGCGAAGCAGATAGGGCGCGGCAAAACTGGTTCCTATCTCTGCGGCAGTACAAAGCCCCTCCCCAGGAGCAAGCACTCTGAAAGGTTCTTTTTCCGTACCTCCAAAGACCACCAGATCCGGTTTAACCAGGGCCGGACTCCGGCCCGGCCCTTGAGCAGCATAGGGCGCCCGTTTCCACTGCTGGCCCTGCCGGTCTGCTGCTCCCACACTTACTACATTAACCCCATCCCCGGGAACTTCGATCCGGGGATTGGACATGCTGCCGTTATTACCGCCCGCTATGGTGATAAATATACCTTCTTTCCAGGCCAACTCATCCAGTACGGTGGTCCAGGCATGTACATTATTATCCTCAGTGGACACCTGGGGAGCCACACTGATATTGACAAATTCAAATTTTCCTCCGGTGAGGACCTGGCGGATATATTCCAGGGACTGGTACATGTGGAAATCCTCTGTATCCTCATCGTTTCTATCATCCACCAGGCGGAAAACTTCTACCGGGGCATACGGCCGCTTTACCTCATCCGCTGAAGGCAAAGGCCCGAATAAAAAGGCCGAGGTAACCCCAAGCCCATGTTCCTCTCCGCCGGGCGTAGCTCCCGCATCTGGATTCACAGGGATATACCGGGTAATAAAAGAAGGGGCAATGGGGTGCGTCTCAGGAAGCCCTCCGTCAAAAATTGCCACCCGCGGAGCCCGTGACACCGGCTCTCCCAGGGGTAATTGGAAATCCTTATGGGATACATCCCTATGGGGCGTAAAACGGTGCATCCGGGGAGCCTCTTGAATTTGCCGGATAAAGGTAAACCGGGCCAGATCAGGCAATTTTTCACGGGGCCCCCGGACCGGCACAAAAAGAAGCTTCTGGGTAAAAAACCGGTGTTCCCGTTTTACCTTGAAACCCAGGGCCTCGGCGTATGCGCAAAAGGCGTCCAGAGGAAAACTCTCGGATTCATCAGAAAAGAGATGCAGGGCTATCTCAAAACGCTCATGGCCGGGGTGAGATGCCCCATTCCCCAAGGTTTTGAGCATCCTTTCAGGCCTTATGAGTTCAATCGCTATAAAATTAGCAAGGAACCGGTCCATATCAGGGGCTCCATTCCGTATCTTTTCCGCCAGCCCTGCCAGATCCTGCTTTTGTATTGCCATATAACAATTAATGGTAGAGTCCCGCTTCCGGCGCTCTTGCCCGGCTGCCAGGGGCCGGGAGCTTATCCAGGCAGGACAGCTCCCCAAAATCCGCAAAGAAGGCAGCCACTGAATAGAAAAATCAAGGCTCCCGGATACTTCAGAGCGCAAGGCCAAGACCAGCACCACATAGTCCCGAGGACAGGCTTCAGCAGGCAGGTGGACCACGGCTTGTTCTATGGCTTCAATCTGTTGGATGAGGGTTTTTTGTACCTCCTCCGGGCTCTTCACGCTCTCCAGACTGGAACGCTTCCGGGTATGCCGAGGCTGCCGGGAGGGTTTCCTATCCCCGGGAGCATCCGCCACTATGCGGGCTTGGGCAAAGATAATACGGTTACGCATGGACTTCTCTCCTCTAAAATAAAATTACGAACATACCTCAGAACAGCAGGGTGTAATCAAAGGGCAGGCTGGTTTCGGTGGACACCTCTCCCAATATCCCTGCATAGTTATTAACCGCGGTCTGGACCTTGACAAAGTCAATGTAGGCCAAGGGTACCGAGGTGCCGTCTACCTGGATAGCGTCGGAAATCTTAAAGAAGGTCGTTCCCTCATTATCTACATAAGGCCCGATGAAACCAGGATTGGTAATGAGCTCCCCATTTTCCAGGGTGTTAGGCAGCCGGGTGCCGACAAAGGTAACCCAGTCTCCCGGTACGGAATAAGGATACCCTTGGAGTTCATCGTAGTAGGTCTTAACCGGAAAACTGCCCATACTATCCATGTTGTCTACCCACAGAGGTTCATGGATCCCATCAGGCTTATAATAGGTAACCGCATACCGCTGCTTGGTAGTGGATTTCCCGGTCTCGCTGGCTTTAAGTTCGTACCAGGTGTCGTCGGGCTGATTATTACCGTTTTCATCCTGCATCACCCACACGGTCCCAGGTTCACTCCAGTCTTGAAGGGGATTTCCATAGATCGCCAGGTCATAGCCACCGGTGTTTTCCACACTATGATCAAACCCGGTAACTATATAGCCGCCCCAAGCGCCCAGGGACCAGGCCCAATTAGTACCGCCCGTGTTGCTGTCCACGGTTGCCTGGGCCCCAAGGCGTACCGATTCTTCCGTAGTCCCCGGGCTGATATGCACAAACTGTCCCGGGGCAGGGGTGAACTCAAAGCACGCGGTAACATGAGCCTTACTGGTAGCGGTTTTAGTCCGCCGGTAGGTTCCTTCAGCAGGAACACACACCACGCTTGCGGTGGCGGAACTCCCCTCCGCGCTTACGGTAACGGTATAGGTTCCGGTAGTGGTGGGGGTAAAGGAAAAATATTCCCCTTGACCCGGCTGAACCGAACCATCCACCCGCCAGGTATAGGACGAGGTATCACTTATATACCACCGGACCGGCGCCAAGACCAGGGTGCGCCCTAAAGGTACGCTATACCGGCCCGGTTCAGCAGGGTCCATAGGACTATGGCGTCTGCCATAATCAAAGTACAGAGCAGGCTCCACCACGGCAACAAAAAACGTTGCAGTATATCCTCCAAGGCTCACGGTTACGGGCTTTATACCGGCGCTGTTCGTATCCACCGCGCCGACGGTATAGCCGGTTTCCCGCTTGGTGGTCTTGTCCGTATAGGTTCCGGTTACCTCAAGCCCGGCGGCAGACTGAAAAGCGGCTCCCCGCATATAGACCCCCTTGGCGGGCGGTTTCGTTACCGCTATCGAGGCCAAGAGCGCCGGGTTGACGGTAATCGTAAAGGTCGTACTCTTACCCTTGAGGCTCACCCGGACCTGTTTTTCCCCGGTACTGTTCATATCCACCGCGCCTATGGTATAGCCGGTTTCCAGTTTTGTGGTACCATCCGTATAGGTTCCGGTTACCTCAAGCCCCGTAGTATCCAAGGTCTCCCCTTTGGTGTACGCTGTTTTATCCGGCAGCCTGCTTATGGCAATGGAGGCCAGGGCCGCTTCTCCCACGGTAATCGTAAAGGTCGCGGTGAACCCTTTGAGGCTCACGGTTACGGTCTTTGTGCCGGTACTGGAGGTATCCACCGCACTCAGGGTATAGCCGGTTTCATCTTCAGTCTTCCCATTGTTATAGGTTCCCTTGACCACCAGCCCGGTAGGATCAAAGGCCTCTCCTTTCGCATAACTGATCTTATTGGGCCGCCGGGTTATGGCAATAGACAGTAAAACCGGTTCGGTAATGGTAATCGTAAACGTGGCGGTAAAGGTATTAAGGCTCACGGTTACGGTCTTTTCCCCCACCGTATCCGTGAGGGCCCTGCTCAGGTTATAAGAACTTTCGGTACGGGTACTTCCATCTCCATACTGGCCCACTACCTCAAGCCCTGCAGGATCAAAGTCTTCTCCCTGGACGTAAGTCCGCTTCGTGGGGAGCGCGGCCAGGGTGATCCCTACCAGGGCGGTCTTTTCCACCCGGATCGTGAAAGAACCCTCCCAGGTCCCGGTTCCCAATGGAAGGGTCACGGTTACGGTCTTTTCGCCGGTGCTGTTCATATCCACCGGACTCAAGGTATAGCCGGTTTCCAACTTGGTGGTCTTGTCCGTATAGGTTCCGGTTACTTCCAGCCCCGTAGGATCAAAGGCCTCCCCGATTACATAGATGGTCTTATCCGGCACCCAGCTTAGCTTAAGGGATACCAGTACGGCGGGTCCCAGGGTAATCGTAAAGGTGGCGGTAAACCCCTCCAGGCTCACGGTTACGGTCTTTTCGCCGGTGCTGTTCATATCGATCCCACTCAGGGTATACCCCGTTTCCTCCCTGGTACTGCCGTCGCTGTAGGTTCCGGTTACCACAAGGCCCGCAGGATCGAAGTCCTCTCCCTTGGCATACGCCGTCTTATTCGGGAGGCGGCTTATGGCGATAGCTGCCAGGGTGATTTCGGGATTCCCGTTTGGTCCGGGTTCCGGCTCCGGCGGCGCTGAGGGCATGGGGCAAGCCGCCAAAAGGAGAGCCACCAGGAGCAGGGCAAATACGATTTTTACTGATTCCATATTACCTCATCTTAACGTAACCACTAAAAAACAGTACCCCTGATTACCATCCGAGGGACCATATTGCTTAATCGGGTCTGCGCATATACAGTCCTGTTATGTACAGCGCCGATTTCTATTTGCTTTTTAATATAGCATCAATTTCTTCAATTGTTAAATCTGGCTGTTGATATTTTTCTTTTGTATAATCTCCATAGCCATTTTCATACTGCTGAATAAATCTAACCATCCCAACAGGTCCCAATGCTTCTTTTAATGCCTGTAAACCTGTCTTCCTGACTTCAATCAGATTATTTACATTAATCATTGCGTTCATTTCCCATAACCTCCAATAAAAAATTCAACGGATTCATCACTTTTGTATTTAAATTTAATTTTGAACACGCCTTCTTAAATTTATCATCCGTCGTTAATAATACATCTACTTCTGCATATTCCGCAAATGACAGATGAAATCTATCTAATGTTCTTATATTTGATTGCTCAGATAATTCTTTTACGCATTTGAGTATATCAAGATTATACCCAATTTTTCTATTTATTGTCTCTTCATAGAAATTTCTTACTTCTTCCTGTTTTTCGATATTTCTAATTTGTTCAATCTCCATATCCAATACAGGACTACCTATGATCTCATTATCATTTTGTTTATATTTATTAATAATTGCCAACACAGCCTCACCTTCCAGATGTATTCTTTCTTGAGTTTGATCATCATAAGGCCGATTATAACAACAATTGTCTAAATATAATTTCATTTCACAAGTTCCTATGAATATGATTTTAAGAATATACCATAATAAAAAAATAATCAATACTCATATAGTGTATTATTTTTTATACATTCTATGTTTAAATCGGCATTGCGCCTAACATTGTATAACTGTTATTGGTCAGGTTGAAAATCCCCTCCAGGCCGGCGGTGATTCTTACCGTGCGGTCATTGAAGACAAAAATGGCCTCGGTGTCCGGTAAAGCCTCAATCAGCGCCTTGCCTTTTTCAAAGCCCAGGGCAAAGACCGCCGTTGAAAGGCCGTCGGCGTCAATGGAGCGGCCGGCAGTAATGGTTACCGAAAGAAGGCCGTTGTCCACCGGATAGCCGTCCCCGCTTGAAAGGATATGATGATAGCGTCTGCCGCCTGCCTCAAAGTAGCGCTCGTAAATCCCGCTGGTGACGACGCTTTTATCCCGCACCGGCAATACGCCGATGTAAGCGCCCCGCTCATCCAGGGGGTCCTGCACGCCGATACGCCAGGGCGTCTCTTCTCCCCGCTTGCCGTCACGGCCGCCCAGAGCCAGAATATTGCCGCCCAGATCGAAGATTCCGCGCCTTGCCCCGCCTTCCCGCGCCAGGCGGGCCGCCTCATCCGCGGCATAGCCCTTGGCGATGGCGCCCAGGTCCAGAGCCATACCCTGCCGCCTGAGAAAAACCGTTCCCCGCCGCCGGTCAATGACAAGATCGCGCCAGTCCACCAGCGCCAGGGCCCCGGCAATTTCCGCCTCATCGGGAATCCGTCCGGCTGAGGTTTCGCTCCCGATGCCCCAGAGCGCAACCAGCGGCCCTATGGTCGGATCAAAAGCGCCGCCGCTCAATTCAGCGTAGTACAAGGCCCGTTCCAGCACTTCAATCAAGTCCGCCGAAACCTCCACCGGGGCAATTCCCGCGTTCCGGTTAATCCCGGCCACTTCAGAATCCCCGGACGGGGAAATCCCTTCACCCCGTTCAAAAGCCCTGCCTTCCGGCCGGGCGCTCATGGTCCGGTCAATTTCCCGTATCCGCGCGAATATTCGTCCATACAGTTTATCGCTTCCGCCTTCATACAGATTAACACCGCAGATCGTGCCCAGGGCAAATTCCATCCGCGCCGCCGGGGGAGCTTTGGCGCACGCGGCAAAACAAACAACAACGACACATGCTTGTAAACAAAAAAATTTGACGCTCATACAAATAGTTCCAAATCATCTGCGATTTTGTGAGATTGTTCAATTTTCCAGAATCGTAATTTCCACGCGGCGATTTCGGCTCTTGCCTTCCTCGCTGTGGTTGTCGGCAACGGGCTGCTCCGCGCCATAGCCCCGTACCACCACACGTTCGGGACTGCGGACTTTTTTTTCGATCAGATACCCGGCAACGACCGCGGCCCGTTCCGCTGAAAGCCGCATTCGGCCTTCGGCGGTACCGGCAAGGGCGGTGTGGCCCCCGACCAGGATGTCCCGGTCCGGGTAGCGGGAAAGGATGCCGGCAATCTTGTCGAGTTTTTCCCGCTCGCCGGGAAGCATGACGGCGGTGTCGGCCTGAAACCGGATATTTTCAAGACTGATCGTTATGCCTTCGTCAACCACCCGTACCGAGGCGTTGGGGATATTCATACGGTTGATTTCACCGGTTATTTCTTCGGCGATTTTTTCTTTGTCCATTTCCGGAGACTCGATTATTTCCGCCTCGGCGCTTCCCCGGTATTCAACAGTACGTCCGTCTGAAAGGGTGAATACCATGCGGAATTGTTCCTTATATGCGGCGGGCCGGCCCAGGGCCTTATCCCAGTATACCGTTTGATCTGACGCGCCCATGATGCGCTGCGGCCAGATCCGGCCCCGGACCGCCTGCGGCTCGGAGAGGATACGGTAGCTCACCGAAAAGGCCGGATAGGTTTTGCCCTTCCAGCGGCGGTTTCCCAGAAAAGTATAGTCTGCGGTAAACGGTATACGGTAAGGTTCGGCAATGCCAAAGCTGTCACGGAAATCGTGCGTCTCGTGGCCCTCGGCGCTCCACTTTTCGCCGGCTTGCAGGTCCCTGCCGGGGAATACCGGCACATTCCGTACCACGGGCATATAGTATTTGCTATCGATGGTGATATAACCCAGGGGGTCCCGCTCAAATTCGGACTCGTATTCCCTGGCCCACTGAAAACTCCGCGCGTTGGGGCTGCGGCCCGAGGCGCCGGTTCTGGCGGCGGCGTCTGTGGCCCGTTCCGATGTCTGAAAAACCGCCCGGTGAAGGCCCATACCGTCCGGCGTTACATCGCTTACTTCCACGGAGATCCGATTCAATATTTCAGCCCGGTGACTCAAGCGGTAATCAATATACACATCCTCCCATACCGTGGAGAGAATCCGGTATTTGTCGCCCGCTTCCTGCCGATAAAAAAATTCCTCGGCCCCAGCCGGCGGGAACAGGCCGAACAAAAGTCCCAGAGCCGCAGGAAGCAGATATGCAAGCGCCGGTTTATTCGTGCCGAAGGGGTTTAATACCCCGCCTTTCAGCGGGGGAGCCTTGGGGCGGTTCAATTCTTCCCCCAATAATGGCGAAGTAGAAGATCCCCGGCATAATAAATTTCCTGTCGAATGACAGGTTTTTCGCGGAAAAACCTGATGCCCCGCTGCTCTGCGGCGGGATAGTTCATTTTTCATACACGCCCCCTCATAGGTATCGGCAGTTTTGGAGCGGTTCTAAAATAGCCGCTCTAAAGGGAACTTCCAAAAACCCGGACAATAGTTTCACCGGTAAGGATACAATGCATCCGTGGCTGCACGAGACGGTGGAGAACAGCGGGATGGGGGAGATGAGCCTGACGGGTGATACTTTGAATTGCTCCTGTATCCTTAAAATTCTTGTATCTTGTAATCCTCTATGGTATTATAGAAGGACATATATGAAGAGACGATTCATATATGAAAATTTTAAGGAGGTTGCTATGAAAAAA
The DNA here is from genome assembly GCA_031258005.1 of Treponema sp. Taxonomy (GTDB): domain Bacteria; phylum Spirochaetota; class Spirochaetia; order Treponematales; family Breznakiellaceae; genus JAIRLU01. The sequence continues at coordinate 77 of JAIRNP010000069.1, read as the reverse complement.
ATAGTAATTTTAATGGCTCTTATGATGGTTCCCGCGCTGGTATTCTCAGCCGGGAGGAACGAAGCGTCTGGCTCAGC
>JAIRNP010000029.1 GCA_031258005.1 Treponema sp. | reverse complement strand
GTGGGGTGCGGAGCGGGAACGGGGCGGTAAATTTGAACATCATGAGGAAGCTGGCGCTGGAACGGCTGCGGGGGCTTAGTGTTGAGAAGAAACGGTACAACGCCAAGCTCAGGATGCTGTGTGCTATGCTGGATGACGGCTTTCTCTTTAGGGCTTTATTCGGAAAGTAAATGCCGGTGCCCTGCTTGTGAGATATCCTAAATTTTAATAAAATATAAGATATGCTTCATAAGCTACGAGATAATTTCATCGCAAACTTGTTGAAACAGCCCTTTCAACAGGAAGATGAATTATCTCTGTATCTGATCTCTTATGCCGCTCTGATCTTTTGTGTGCTGATACATATTTTTTCTCTGATTTGTTACCTGATTCAGGATATCCCATTCTTTGTTTTCCTCAACTGCGGGAGTTTGTTGGTTTATCTCGTGGTATTTTTATTCCTTAAAAGGAAAAAATACAAACTAGGGGGCTTTATTATTTCCCTGGAAGCGATCCTATACGCCTCTATTGGGACATATATGTGCGGTATCTCTTCTTATATTATTGGTTACTTTTTATTGGTTATCGTGATGTTGACCCTGTTCCCCTATGGAACCGCGAACATACGCAGGATTATGATCCTGATTATTCTGGGGCTGATTACCCTTCTGGGCTTACGCTATGCTCATACCGTTCCGCCCATAGCTTTTTCTGAAGGCTTTAGCCATTTTATGGCCATGGTAAACATATACATCATGCTGATCGGTACTATCATTGAGATCAGTATTAATACCTTTGTTCAGTTCATCATCTCGGGGGTCAAGGAAGGGCGGATCGTGGAACTGGCATCTCAGATCTATACGGATCCCCTCACCGGTTTGTACAACCGCCGGTATACGGAAATCTATTTCAACACCCTCAAAAAGCAAGATCCGCATATATGCGTGGCAATCCTGGATATTGATGATTTTAAGAAGATAAACGATACCTATGGACACCCCTGCGGGGATGAAATCTTGGTATTCCTTTCCAATTTTCTCCACAGCAACCTACGGAAGACCGATAGGATCTTCCGCTGGGGAGGGGAAGAATTCCTCATCATCATGGAGCATGTTGCCATCTACGATGCTCAGAGTGTGATGGACAAACTGCGGAATAAACTTGCTGAAACTGAGATTAAAACTAAACAGAAAGGCTCCCTGAGTATTACCGTTACCGTGGGAGTCGCGCCCTTTGATATCACTAACCCGGATGCCGGTATTGAAGCGAGCGATACCAATCTCTATATCGGCAAACGCAGAGGCAAAAATCAGGTGGTGATATAGAAAGGCCCTCGCTTCTATTCGGGTTTATCAAATCATGCCGGGTTCACTTGGCAGGAAAAGCAAAATGGGAAAATTCCATGGTAAAGGTCCCCCGGCCTTGGCTCACTGAACGGAGGATCGTCATAAACCCGAACATCTTTGCCATAGGTGCCAGGGCCTTTATGTGGTCACTGTATGCCTTAGAGTCCATGCTCACGATCTGCCCCCCCCGCTGGGTTACGAGGCTTATCACATCCCCGACGAATTCCTTGGGAGCGATCAGATCCACTGCCATGATGGGTTCCAGGAGTATGGGTGAAGCGGCCCTGCACGCCTCGTCAAACCCCAGACTGGCGCAGGCTTCAAAGGCCAATTCGGTACCGGTACATTCTGAATACCCTATATTGATGAGGCTCACCCCCACATCAATACAAGGGTACCCAAGGACGATTCCCCCGGTCAAAGCCCCCCGGATGCCCCGTTCTATGGCGTCAAAAATAGCTTGAGGAATATTCCGGCCTGTTACTTCGCAGGTATACCGGTTCCCTGTACCTCGTTCCAGCGGGCTTACCCGAAGGCTGAGGGATGCGGCGTTTTCCTTGCCCGCGATGATGCGGGAGAATTGTTCGTCCCGTTCAACTATCCGACTCACCGATTCCCGATAGGTAACTTGCGGGTTCCCCACCTTGGCGCCTATATGGTATTCCTTCAGAATCCGGGTAACCAGTACATCCAGGTGCAGTTCTCCCATACCGGAGATGATGAGCTGGCCCGTTTCCTCGTTTTCTTTGGTGGTAAACGTAGGGTCTTCTTTGGAGAGAAGGGCTAGAATTTCCTTGAGTTTTTCCTGTTCTGAGAGGGTTTTTGGTTCAATTGCTACGGAGATGACCGGTTCAGGAAAGGCCATCTTTTCCAGCATCACCGGCCAGCCTTCACTCCCGATAGTATCTCCGGTCTGGGCAAGCTTCATCCCGATAATGACGCCAATGTCTCCAGCAGACAGACATTCCAGGGGCTCGGATTTATTGGAATGCATCCGCAGGATCCGGTTTGCCCGTTCTCGCTTTCGTTTTCCTACGTTGAACACCCCGGTCCCGGGCTTGATAATTCCCGAATACATCCGCACATAACAGAGGCTTCCTGCTTCCCGATCATGCTGAATCTTGAAGACCAGCCCCAGGGGAACCCCTGCGGGATCACAGGGAATCTTGACTTCTTCTTCGGTGTCTTTTTTTATATGATGTGCGGTTGCGGAAGCCCGTTCATCCGGTGCAGGCAGATAGGCCACTACCGCATCAATCAAAGGCTGGACACCCATGTTTCGCCGGGAGGCTCCCGCCAAGATGGGAAGCAAAGCGCGGCCCAAAACCGCCTTCCGTAATTCCTGGGTGATGAGTTTTGGGCTGATTTCCTCGCCGGCTACATACTGCTCGGTTATGAGGTCCGAGAAGCCGGATAGGGCATCAATGAGTTTTTCCCGCCATTCCCGGGCAAGACCTTCCCGCGCTGAGGCGATAGGGCTTTGGAGTACCCGTTCTCCTTCGGTAGCCGCATCCCAGCGAATTTCCTGCATGGTAATAAGGTCGATGACCCCTTCAAAGCCCCCTTCCTTGCCAATAGGCACCTGAATGGCCACCGGGGAAGTCCCCAGTTTCACCTTAATATCTTCCAATACCTGAAAAAAGTCGGCCCCTACCCGGTCCATCTTGTTTACATATCCAATACAGGGTACCTGATACCGTTCCGCCTGATGCCACACCGTTTCGGTCTGGGGCTCTACCCCGCGGACCGCATCAAAAATCGCCACTGCTCCATCCAAAACACGGAGGGATCGCTCAACTTCCGCCGTAAAATCCACATGCCCGGGAGTATCAATAAGGTTGATCTGAAAATTCTTCCAATAAATCGTGGTAGCCGCACTTTGAATGGTAATACCCCGTTCCTGCTCCTGCTCCATCCAATCCATAGTGGCTTCACCATTATCAACTTCGCCGATCTTATGGCTTTTCCCGGTATAATAGAGGATCCGTTCGGTGGTAGTAGTTTTTCCGGCATCAATATGGGCCATGATCCCGATATTGCGCATAGAATTCAACATGATCTACTCCTGGGCGGTTGTTTTTAACACCACCGGTACGATTATTGTAGTCCATAG
>JAIRNP010000013.1 GCA_031258005.1 Treponema sp. | reverse complement strand
GTCGAAGGCTGGGAACCGGAGGATGTATTCCTCTCGATGATGGGTATAGAGAAGGCATGGCTTGAACGCTACCCCCGGGAACTGTCCGGCGGCGAGATACAGCGTTTCTGTATCGCCCGTGCGCTGGGGCCAAAAGCCCGTTTCATCATCGCCGACGAGATCAGCACCATGCTCGACGTGATAAGCCAGGCCCAGATATGGAACGCCCTGCTGGAGATAACAAGCTCCCGGAACATGGGACTCCTCGTCATCACCCACAACCCCTATCTGGCGGAAAGAATATGCGCCCGTATCGTGCCGTTTGAAATGATTGCCGGACAATGAAAAGAACGAGAACCGCGAAGGGGTGCGAATCACCGTTAGGGAGGTGGGCGCGGGGTAGTATGGAATAAGGGCAGCCTCCTCACTACAGGGAAGGAGAGGTTTGCTCTCTTCCCCCTTTGCCCCGTGTTGGGGCTGTAACTATTACCAAAAAAAGATATTATTACATATAACGGAATCGATCACCGATTCCGTTATCACAACCACAGGAGCAATCTTTTCCATAATTAGGAGACTATGCTTATGAATCTGGTACAAAAATTAGCATCTAAAAATTTTTTTATCTTTAATCTGGTACTCATCGGGGTTATTTTCGGGTTCTTCCTGGCGTTCCTTTCATTTTCATGTTCCACTCCGGAAGCTAAAAAAATCGCCCAGGCTCAAGAAGGCCCGGCAATCATTCCCCGGGATGCCCTGCAGGTAGCCGAAGGACTGCAAAGTGCTTTCAGATCCGTGGCAGATAAGGTACTTCCTTCGGTAGTAGAGCTTAAAACCGTTTCCATCCGGCGACAGCAGATCCCCAATTTGAACGGTATCCCCTGGGAATTTTTCTTCGGGCCCCGGGACGGCAGTCCTGACGGGCAAGGCCAGGAACGGGAATACCGGTCCCAGGGGCTTGGTTCAGGGATCATCGTCCGCCAGAACCTAGACAGCTATTATGTATTGACCAATAACCATGTGGTAGGGGATGTCAACGAAATTGTGGTGGTTACCAATGACGGCAGGGAATACCCTGCGACCTTGGTGGGAAAAGATGAGCGCAAAGACCTGGCCATGGTATCCTTCAAGACCAGCGATGTCCATCCTCTGGCGGAATTGGGAGACTCCGATACGGTCAAGGTGGGGGACTGGGCCATTGCCGTGGGAAACCCTTTGGGGTTCATGTCATCGGTAACCATGGGCATTGTGAGCGCCGTAGGCCGGACCGGCGGACCGGGGAATAATATCAATGATTTCCTCCAGACCGATGCGTCCATCAATCAGGGTAATTCCGGAGGAGCCTTGGTGAATATCTGGGGCCAGGTCATCGGAATCAATACCTGGATAGCCAGTAATAGTTCTGGGGGCGGTTCTGTGGGACTTGGTTTTGCCATCCCGATCAATAACGCCAAACGCTCCATTGATGAATTTATTAGTTCCGGGCAGATCAGTTACGGCTGGCTGGGGGTTTCCCTTACCGATCCGGACCGTGAAATTGTTCAGGCCCTGAAGCTTGAGGGAAAACGGGGGGCCTTGGCCACCCAGGTATTCCTGGGTTCGCCTGCGGATAAAGGGGGCATACGGCCCGGGGATTTCATCACCCATGTTAATGGTAAGGAAGCCCGTGGGATGAACCCCCTCACCATGATGGTAGGGGACATCAAACCCGGGGAACAGGCCCAATTCACCCTTATCCGGGACGGGGTATCCCGGGATTTCCAAGTTCGTATTGAGGTACGGACCGATACGGTGGCTGCGGATAATAAAAAGCTCTGGCCTGGGGTATTTATCGTCCCTCTCTCAGATGCTGTCAGGGATTCCTTGAAACTCGACAAGAATGCCCAGGGCCTGTATGTGGCCCAGGTTATCCAAGAGACTCCTGCAGCTATTATCGGGTTACAGCGAGGGGACCGGATCACGGGTATTAACGGGGAGCCGGTGAATGACTTGGCTTCTTTCTATAAGAGCTTACGGGAAAAGACCGAAAAAGAACTGTGGTTTAATTTCATCCGGGGAGATACGACCCTGGAGACGTTAAAGTTTAAGCGTTAAGGGGGAAATATGGCTGTCTTGGAACTCCTGCAGGGTGATATTACCTGCGTAAAGGTGGACGCTATAGTGAATGCTGCTAACTCAGGTCTTCTTGGGGGAGGCGGCGTAGATGGGGCTATTCACCGGGCTGCAGGGCCCGAGCTTTTAGCAGAATGTCAAAAAATCGCCCAGCGCCGGAAGAACCATCCTGCGGGAGCTTGCCCTACCGGGGAAGCGGTGATCACCGGACCAGGGCGGCTCCCCTGTAAAAAGGTGATCCATACCGTGGGCCCTGTTTGGTACGGAGGCGCCCAGAGTGAACCGAGTCTTCTAGCGGCTTGTTACCGGAACAGTCTCCTCTTGGCCCAGGAAGCAGGGCTGGAAAGCATTGCCTTTCCCAATATCAGTACCGGAGTCTATGGGTACCCTAAGGCCGCTGCTGCGGAGATTGCTGTTAAAACCGTAAAAGCAAGCCTTGCTGAAACTCCGGGGATTAAGCAGGTTATTTTTGTGTGTCATGACGAGGAAAATTATAAGATATATAAGAACCTGGCCGATGTTTGGTAAGCACCAGGTCCTGCTTTGAAGAGGATAAACCTATAAAAGATTGCGGAAGAAAAGGGGTTCTCGTGCCCTTGCAAAACCCGATTGGTTTTACAAGGGCCTCTCTTTTTTAATCCCTTTGGGGTTTAATTCCCTGCCTTTCAGGGTGGAAGTTCATTGGACTTGTTCGATAACCCGCTTGGTTATCGAACAACTCTATTAAAGAAGGGAAATCCTTTGTTATGGCTGTATCAAGGCTTCCAGTTTTTCCTTTACCGAAAGGGGAAGCCTGAGGGTTTTGAGCCGTGATGTTTCCCCCGAACAAAGGCTCACTGCTTTTCGAGAACAGCCGAGCAACTTTGCCAAGAAGGCACAAAGTTCGCCGTTGGCTTTACCATCCTCTGGGGCTGCGGCAATTTTGACCCGTAGCCGGCCTGCACTGAGGTTCAGTATTTTGGATTGGGGGGATCCGGGCAGGACCTTAATATCCAGGTACAGGAGGTTCCCGGAAACACGGATACAGGATTCCCCCGGGCGCACCATTAGTAAGCCCCGAAAGGGATGATCTCTTGGATGTCCACTCTAAACCGGGCGCTTGTAGTCCAGTGCCCCGCGTCCATCCAATAGGCAGGAAAACCAGCCAAACTCATATAGCCCCTGGCTTCCTTGGGACGGTTACGCTCACTCCCCCGGAGCATAGCCCGTACTGCTGCCCGGGCCGCATCTTCGAGGGTGGCCTTTTTAATAGAGCGCCAGTCTGTTACTTCTACCGGATCTCCCAGCGGCCCATGCCCTATAGCCTGAGCGGTCTGTATTTTGCCGGATTTCCAGAGTCCCATACGCCGTTTCTGGGCTTCATTGAGGCGATAATCGGTCCACAGGTACAGCCGCATATCCCTCACCTGGGCATCAGTAACAAAAAGCCCTGGATCTCCAAAGGGGATGGTTCCCATGGGGGAAAGTTCAAAGGCTTCTGCTATACCCCTGGCCCGTTCACCAAGAGCATACTCAAAGGACCAGCCGTAAATCATGGCGGCATAGACCAGGGCCGACTCTTCGAGGGCCCTCCGGTACGCGGATTCGGCATCCAGAGGATAGATCACATCCACGTACTCACCATACACCGGTTCCAGATCAACCCGGACCTCTCCCCGTAATACTTCTTGGGCATATAGGCTTACAACGCTGAGAGGCAGCATAATAAGCGCAGCACCTATGCTATTCAGCCTATGCAATGGGTATACTCCTTAAGCTTAGCGCCGGATCAGGGAATTCCAGGGATTTTCACCGAAACGGACAAGAAAATAGATCCAGCCCCAGGCAAATCCGGCCAGGTGCGTTAGATGGGCCACCCCGCTCCCAATACCCGTAACCGATGAGAATATCTCGATCACGGTAAATCCCAGAACCATGATAGGCGCCCGCAGGGGCAGTATTCCCCAGATGAAGATCACCGCATCGGGAAACAAGGTAGCATAGGCCAACTGGACCGCGAATATGGCTCCTGAGGCGCCTAGCAGAAAAACCCCGTAAGCGCCGGTAAACCAATACACCAAAAAGGAAAATATCCCTGCTAAAATGCCGGTGACCATATAATACAGGAGGAATTCTTTACTCCCCATGCAGCGTTCTACCTGGGTACCGAAAAGAAACAGGGCAAGTATATTGAAAAGGAGGTGGCTGAGGTTTCCATGTGCAAACATATAGGACACAAACTGCCAGATCCACCCATTCAACACGGCCCCTGGGTTAAGGGCCGCATAGTATTTCACCGGAGGGTATACTAGCTGCAGCAGAAACACCCCTATATTAAGTCCGATGAGGACCAGCGCCATATTATCATTCCGATACCGGAAGGGACGGCGAAATAGATTCATACTATAAAGATACCATACTGAGGGGATGAGGGTCAATTATCCTTCCAGGGGAGGCAGGGCAACCGCATTTACTTTAGGGTACAGGAGAAGAGCAAAAGAGACGATAGCTATAAATTCAGGGAAAAACTGCCGAAGAGGATACCGGACCAAGACACGTTCAGACGCCTGTTGAGCGGCTACACCCGGCGGAAGTGTTGAGCCCTCTGTCGTATATGCCCTGTTATGGGAGCAGGGCCTTGTTTTGCTTTAGTCAAAGTGAAAAAAATCACTCGAACAGCGCTTGTATTATTTTTGACTTGTGGTATAGTGCTTCTACTTCAAAAATCTCAGCATAAATAAGCATAGATAGCGGTTTCTAGTAACCCGTGTAACGGTGCCGTATTCCGTAAATCTTTTTTCATATTTACCCCTGTTTTTTCGATAGGATTAAAATCGGGAGAATAGGCCGGCAGGTACACACCATGTCTTTTACCTATTTCTTCACG
>JAIRNP010000158.1 GCA_031258005.1 Treponema sp. | reverse complement strand
CGACGAAAGTGAGAAACAACCGCTTGAATCGCGGTTCAAAAAGGCTCATGTCGTTATGGTCTATTTTCGACGTGACATGGTAGGTTGCTCCGTTCTGGAGTATGCGTAAACTTCTCATATGGGTAATAAGACTTTGGCGTGAGAATTACTTCTGCTTTTTAGATTATTTTATCAAAAAGTGTCTGACACCACAAAACTGGAAACCCCGGTTGGTTTTTTAGCGGTTCCCTTTGGTGCGTTCCGCTTTACCGTCCGCACCTTTTTCCTGAGGACCTCTAAGAGGTTAAAGAGACCCCGTACAAGGGGCCGGTAGGTATAATCCCAGCTTCCCGGACGGTGAATAATACGACCCCCAAAACCGGTCTTGAACCGGTAAAGTCCTGACATGGGATGAGCCGGATCTTCCCGAGGGGGTATACCAAAGAGATCGTAGACCCTACAACCCCAGGCCCGGGCATCCCGCATGGCCTTCCATTGGAGGGCATAGGGAGCCATGAGATTCCGCTTATGATCCGAGGATGCCCCGTATAGATACACCCCGGTGTTCCCCCAAAACAGAACCACCAGCGCGGCGATGGGTTCCCCTTCATGTTCGGCAAGGTACAGGCGGAGATCCATAGTTTCCCGTTCCTGCCCTTCTTGAAGGTAGTCCCGGTAATGGATAAAGAGGTTGGTATAATACTCACTGCTATGGATGGCAATGTGGTCCCGTTTTGCGGTTTCTTTGAGGAGTTCATAAAACCGGTTCAGTTCCTCTTCACCGGCCTGCCGTACCAGGACTCCTCTCTTGTGGGCAAGCTGTATGTTATACCGCCATTTACTTTTCATGTTTTTGAGGATCCCTTCTTCAGAGCGGGTAAGATCCACTAACACCGTATCCGCAGGCTGTACATCCGCTCCTGCAGGAAAAAAAGGAGGATAGATCGGTGGCGGGGCCGCCTCAGGGCCTTCGGTATACCAGGGAGGATCAAAACGGATAAAGGCAGTATTCTCCGGCAGGAAGGCTTGTAAGGCCCTTGCAAGCTCTTGCAGGGCCTGATTCCGGGCCTCATCCTGGGGAGGAAAATCCTCAGGCAGTTCCGGTCCCCAGGGCACATAGGCAAAAGAAAACCAGGGCCCTAAACGCCGCCGTATTAAAAGCAAGGGCTTTATCCCCCATTCCCCCCAATCCCCAAGAAATGCCCGGGTATTCCAACCGAACCGGGCCTTGAAACTGCCCCAAAACCCGGACTGTAAAAAAGAATGCGCCCGGTTACATTGGGTGAGATCCGTAGGCAGGATACTCTTTAGGTACTGTCCTGGGAGGGAAAGACCGTGGACGGCTTCCCCCTGCATACGTCCACGGAACACGGCTAATGCACCTCGCCGGAAACCAGTACGTTTGTCCGTAGGGGCTTCCCATTCAGAAGCAGGGCCTTACCGCCGGATACCACGGTATACTGCTGCAGGGTCAGCGGAATAGCGCCGAAGGTATCGATGTCAATTTCCCCAGGAGGGGTTCCCGGTTCGGTCCCTTCAAGACCCACCCGCGTCCCTGTGGGGGTTTCTCCCGCATCCAACACTTCCACCTGCTCCCGGCCTTCTCCATCCACGGCTGAAGCTGCCAGGAGCATGCCCCGGCTTTCCACTCCCCGGAGTTTCGCGGGTTTGAGGTTATAGGCCAGGATGATACGCTTACCCAACAGTTCCTCAGGAGTATAAAAGGGTACCAACCCGGAAACAATGACCCGTTCTTCCCCAGCCAGCTCCAGGGTTTCGATGTAAAGCTTGTCCGCCTTGGGATGCCGCTCGATCTTGATGATTTGGGCAACCCGCAGGTCCAGGGTTTGGGTGAAACCAGGAGCCTTAGTTTCAGAAACCGAAGCGGCCTCTTCCTCGGCTTTCCGTTCCGCTCTATCCTGCTGGCTTCCGGAATACCGTTTCCGTAAGGTCTCCACCAGTTCGTCTTCTAGTTTGGGGAACAGGACCTCGCTTTTTACTACCTTGGAAAGCCCCTGATCCCGGCCCAGCAGGTCCCAGGAAAGGGTATCCCCGGTCCCGGTAAAGGAAAGCCCCAAAAAAGAGGCGATCCGTTCTGCCGTAGCAGGCAGATAGGGTTCGATCAGTATGGCTATATCCCGTACCGCATAACACAGGTCCCGGATAAGGGACCTCGCCGCAGGAGGATCGGTTTGCCGTTTCCGCCAGGGCTCCCCGTCTTGAAAGGTCTTGTTGGCAAAAGAAGCAAGCTCAAATACCAGCCTAAAAGCATCCCGCAGTTCCGCCCGTTCCAATTTTTCCGTAATATCCTGCTCGTATCCCTGCAAGGTTTCCCAAAAATGCGGGTTTCCTGCCCCGTCTGGTACGGTTCCCTCATAATAACGGCTTACGAAGGACAAGGTCCGGTTCACCAGGTTTCCCAGATTACCGATTAATGCACCGTTCACCTTCTCCTGGAAGTCCTTCCAGGTAAAGAGGGCATCCGCTTTTTCAGGCCGGTTATAGAAGATATAGAAGCGCCACACATCCGGGGCAATACCGGTCTCCATCACATCCGTACCGAAAACCCCAACGCCCTTGGACTTGGAGAATTTGCCGCTCTCGTAGTTGAGGTACTCCGTACTGGACATATGGTGCAGCATGGTCCACTGCTTCCCGCTCCCCACCGGATCAGAGGCCCCCAGCAGGCTTGAGGGGAAAATCACCGTATGGAAGGGGATATTGTCCTTCCCGATAAACTGATACAGTTCCACTTCATCGGGATTTTTCCACCAGGAATCGACAAACCCATACCAATCGGCAGTGGTTTCCGCTCCCAGGTTCCCGGTGATGGAGATATACCCGATGGGGGCATCGAACCAGACATAGAAGACCTTGTGCTCATACCCGGGCTTGGGTACGGGAATTCCCCACCGGAGGTCCCGGGTGATAGCCCGTTCCCGCAATCCGTCACGAATCCACGCATGGGTCATTTGAATCGCGTTATGCGCCCAAAAGCCCTGGACCGAAGCGGTTTTAATCCACCCTTCCAAAGGCTCTTTGATTCGGGGAAGGTCGATGTACAAGTGCTTGGTGGATTGCAGGGACGGGGTGGAACCGCAACTGGCACACCGGGGTTCCTTGAGTTCTGTGGGGTCCAGCAGTTTCCCGCAGGCCTCGCACTGGTCCCCCCGGGCATCCGCATATCCACAGTGAGGACAGGTTCCCCGGACATACCGGTCCGCGAGGAAACGGCTGCAGGGGCCGCAGTGGAGCTGCTCGATGGTACGTTCTACAATAAAGCCCCGGGCGTCGAGTTTTTTGAAGATATCCTGGACGATTTCAGTCTGGATCGGCGTGGAAGTTCTCCCAAATTTATCAAAGCCAATGGTAAACCAGCGGTAAATAGCCGCATGGATGGCATGATACCGATCACAGAGTTCTTGAGGGCTCACCCCCTCTTCCGCGGCCTTGTTTTCAGTGGCAGTGCCGTATTCATCGGTACCACACACGTAGAGGGTATCATACCCTCGTAAGCGGCAAAAACGGGCAAAGGCATCCGCGGATAAGACCTGGATTAGATTTCCCAAGTGGGGCACGTTATTGACATAGGGCAGCGCGGAGGTGATTAATCTTCGTTTCATAGCTTCCAACTATAGTAAAAGCGCCGATAAATGACAAGTCGCCACGAACAGGAGTCAAGATAAACCCATAGAAAACTTCTAGACGCTTGAGGGCTTCTCGTCCCCAGAGTGGCTGACCCGAAGCAAGGGGCGCTTCGACCGCTTTTATTACCCCTACCCTCCAGGGGCATTAAGCTGTTTTCGCAGGAAATCCAGCACCCCCACAGCCCCCGGAGGACAGCCCGGGATAGATGCGGTGAATCCGCTGGTACAGTGCCCTACTCCAAGGCCGCCCCTTTTCCCCTTAAACCCTTGGCCTATACCAATAGGTCCAGGAAGGCGCTGACGTTCCCGTTCATGCATACGGGAAAGGGCAAAGACCAGAGCCGCATAACAGGCGCTGCAGGCCCGATCCTCCTGAATGAAAGGGGCAAGCTGCTTGACCTTCAGCCCCGGCTGGAATAGCTTCCCCGCGACCAGGACCGGTGCGGAGAGCTCCCGAATCAGGGCGCGGCTGAGATCCGTGGTACCAATCCCCAGATGTTCCGCCATACCCAGGTAGGGTATTTCCTCTGGAGTATACCCCAATTGAGACGCGGCCCAGGCATCGATGAGCACCGGGTCAAAGGCCGCGGCCATACGCCCTGCAGGAACCGGATTGCCCCCTTCCTCAAAATCCAGGTCCCCGCATATGCCGTCCACCAGGATAAAATCGTTGCGAACCCGGGTGTTGAGATGGGCTATGGGCTTATGGAGACCGAGGGTATGAAACCGCCGCTTCTCTTGGTTGGGGATGAGGCCCTTGTTGTTTTTAAGGGCACAGGTAAGGAGGGTCTGGCAATGGCCCTTCAAGACCGGTAGGTTAATCATAAAATCCACCGCCAAGGCGCTGTCGCAGATGGCCAGGTCCATTCCCCGGCAATCATAGGTTCGGCTGTGGTCCTGCTGAGTATCCTTGAGGAGGACCCCCGTATCGGCTGCGAGCTTCCGGTACCCGCATCGGGTGAAGGCCTCCTCGGTTCGCGCTCCCACCCAAGAACCTTCCAGGATCGAAAGACGGGTAAAACCATGCTGCTGCAAATACCGGATAAGTCCCCGGGCTATCTCCGGGTGGGTGGTGGCCCCTTCAGCGGCAGGCCAGGCAAGCACCACGTTGGGTTTGAGCCCCACTGATTTATGCCGGTCCCCGATCCGTTCCGCCAAACCTGCCGCTTCCGCCAGGCGAAAGGCCATGGCTTCCGGTTTATCCCCATAGATCACCAGGATTTCATTGCCGGTTCTTTTCTCCTGTGGTGCCGGATGCTCCATCAATTCCATAGGACTCCTCCTTTGCGTGTACTGGTTCCGGCAGGGTAACCGTCAACTCCAGGACCCGGTGATGAACCACTTTTGAAACCGTGATACACAGATCCTGCACCCGACAGCACTCCCCTTCCCGGGGGATCCCTCCCAGTTGTTCAATGACCCAATTGCCCACCGTGGTATGCCGGTTATAGGGATTATCCCCTTCCTGGGACTGGAGCAAAGCCGGACCCGTAAGGTTAAAGAAGTCAAACAGTACTTCCAGGCTCGTATTGCCCAATACCGTATAGGTCCGGGAATTCACCGGGCTTATGGGTTTGACCACCTCATCGTGTTCGTCCCAAATTTCGCCGACTAATTCTTCAATAATATCCTCTATGGTAATAATCCCCATGGTTCCCCCAAATTCGTCCACCAATACGGCCATGTGGGATTTTTTCGATTGTAAGGTTTTAAGAAGCTTTGAAATCTTCATGGATTGGGTGATAAAGACCACGGGCTTGATGATGCTTTCCAGGGGCTGCTTTTGGCCTATAACCTGGTGATGAAAATCCTTTAAGAGCATAACCCCGATGATGTTATCAATCGAATCCTCATACACCGGCAGCCGGGAATAGCCGGTATCGCAGAATTTCCGGTCAATACCCTCCACTAATTCGGATAGGGATACCGCGACCACATCAACCCGGGGCGTAAAAATATCATGGGCCGTAATATCATCAAACTCAATGGCCTGGCGGATCATATCTTCTTCCCTTGCATTGATACCCCCTTCCTGGCGCACTTCCTCCACAAAGGTTAAGAGTTCCGCTTCGGTAACCCCTCGATTCCCCTGGATATTGAACAGCTTGAGAATAACTCGTTTCCAGACACTGGTCAGCCGATTGACCGGAGAGAGGATGAAAATCAAAGCCTTCAAAAGAGGAGCGGAAAACATAGCGAACCCTTCAGGGGCTTCCTTGGCCAGAGTCTTGGGGGATATTTCTCCCACTATAAGCACGGCCACGGTCATCACCACCGTGGCAATGCTTACCCCCATATTGCCGAAAAAACCGACAAACAAGAGGGTCGCCAGAGACGAGGAGGCGATGTTGACGATATTATTTCCAATGAGCACGGTGGATAGCAGTTTATCGTACTGTTCCGTCAAGGTAAGAGCCAGGGCAGCCCGTTTATGCCCCTGGGCAGCCAGGTTTTTCAGTTTAAGCCGGTTTACTGAGGAAAAGGCGGTTTCACTCGCAGAGAAGAATGCCGAACAGAGGAGCAATCCACCAAGCCCAAGGATACTCCCCGCATTAAAGGACATGGTTCTCTTTACTACCCACCGGGTCTGGCTCGGTAGAGATGCCGAAGAGGGTTTGGTAAGGCTCTTGCTCAGTATTCTGATTTTGCATGCGTTTTCACCATAGGCTATTAGTATACCCTGGGGAACGCCGTAAATCAAGCCTGCGCATTGCCTCATCAAAAATGTTGTCGAAAAGAGGTCATGCCTCAAATTGAAACGTCAACTTGTTGACGCTGTTGCCCAAATTATAATGGGGATACCGAATGGAGGGTGT
>JAIRNP010000157.1 GCA_031258005.1 Treponema sp. | reverse complement strand
GGGTGATCCCTTTTCGTCCGCCTCCGCTCTTCCTTCCCGATTCCAATTCCTGGTTGCCTCGGAGTATGGTCGTGTGGGACCTGCAGGATAGTTCATGGATTAATTTCACGCCCCCGCGCCCGAGGCTGTGTGCCTCTAGCGCCAAGAATAAACGCCGTTGTTTTTCAACCAACAATGGAAGCATTGCGGTACCTCTGTTTTCACTAATTGTTCTGCTATCCATAGCATTTTCATCCCCTCAATTTGCTATGTATAGTCTATCATATTTGCCTCAATATTATAACTTATTTTCTTACAGTTCCTAAGTAGGCCCAGGTTTACGGAGCGTCCGGCTGAAGATATATTGGACTTGTTCGGTAAGCCGGTTGGTTATCCGCTAACCTTCGGGCAGCTTCAAGTCCTGCAATTTCTCGCCAAGAAACCTTAAAAAAATGAATTACAAATTACCGACCCGGCATGACATATAAATAAAGACAAGGGTTGATTGAAGAAAGGGAAAGCAAGACGGAAGAAAATTTGGCAAAACAGCGTTGGCAGAAAGACGAAGAATAATTATCCCCATGAAGGGGAATGGCGGGGAGCCTTTAGGATCCCCGTGATTCGGAAAGATTGCCCCGCAGTAAGGCTGGACGCGCGGGAATTTGCATCCTCTTTATTTTGGACGCGTTTCCCGCAGGTTCCCAACAGGGCCTCTACCGCAGCAGTGTTTGTTTGATTAATGCTGCGGTTGTTTTTTCCGCGGTACTGCGGATATCTTTCGTAACCAGCCAGGACATTAAAGCGGTGAGCAGCCCCAGGGAGAGGACCACCGTCACGGTGATGCTGCTGATTAAGGTGAGACTCATCGGCACCCGTACCTGTGGAATGGCGGTAAGAGTATCCGGATATGCTGGTAAACGATTCTGGTTCCTCATCATGTTTTGTAACATCCTCAATAATATCCGCCCCTAGACCTTACTGAGAAACCGCGGTTGCCTTTTGTTTCTCCCACTTCCCCAGGGGAACCCGTATACCCAGCCTGAACCGGGGTATTTCAAGATACCCCGTATCCCCCAAGGTAATCTGAAAGAGATTGTCCCTATCCCCCAGGACAAACCCTTCCTGCGGGGAAAACCCAAGCCCCAGATCGACGAATAACCTGAATCCCCAGGGAATTTCCCAATCATACCCCAGGCTCAACAGAGCGCTTCCCAAGCGCAGGCTCAAGAAGTCGTAAACATCATACAGTCTCCCCATCAGGGTTACCGCAACAAACAACCGGGCTACGGAGGATTTATGAATAGGCAGCCGGTATGCCACTTCCACTCCAGGGAACCACAGGGACCGGTTATCGATTTCCGGAGAATCCAGAGGACTGAAATACCCGATCCCCAGGATCTGCTGCTGTAAACCTATCCTCAGCCGCCACCCCTGGTAATTCGGCTGCCAAGAAAACCAGAGCTCCGGAGAACGACCCTGCACCAATCCTAGGTCCAGAGAGAACGGATAAAACCGCCGTTGCTTTAGTTCCAACACCGGCTGTTCCTGGCTCGCCAGGAATATACCCTCTAAGGGGACGTAACGCTTATGGAGGGCTTTCCATCTGAAAGTACCGGGCATAGGGACTGCCAGGAACAGGGAACCGGAATCAGGGATCTCCTGGGGCGATGGGGTAAAACCGGATACCTGGGTACCCGTTCGGCCTCGAATTTCCACCAGCGGTTTTAAGACCCTCAAGGCAAAGGTATCCAGTTCCCCCGCAAGGGACAGCCAAAAATAGGCAAAGAGATCCTCCTGTCGAGGAATGGTATGGGTAAACTGGCGGTGGATACTACCCTCTTCGGTAAAGATTTCCCTGATCTGATAGGCTATGGAAACCTCCGCCCTGTCAATGGAACCGCCGACCTGGATTTCAAGCACCAGGGGCACACCTATAGCTATCCCTAACTGCATAGGATCCACATCAGGAGCGAGCCTGAGGGCTTGGGCAATATGGGGCATGTTGCCCAAGGTTGCTTCCAAAGAAAGATACCACGCTTCCTGCGCCCCGATAGGACCCACCGAGTCTCCCCAGAGGTAGGGTCCCGCAGCTTGAGCAACAAAATAAAAATTTTCATCAAAGATGATACGATACAACACATTCACCGCATTGGGTAAGGTCTCCAACTGGGTCTCCTCCTCGGCAGGGAGCGATGCCACCGAAAGAAAGGCTGGCAGCAGGCCGCACCATCCCCACCGGAGGACCGCACGCACGAATCGTCTTACCATTTGAGCAGTATCCCTAGTAAGCCATAGGAGCTAAAACCCGTGGTATCTGGTTCATACGTATCCCGCCGATACCCCAGAATCTCAGCGAGACGGAATTCCGCTTTCACTGCCCAATGGGGGAAATGGTATTCCGCTCCCACCCAGAGGGGATCCGCCAAGGTGAGTACTGCCCCTGAAGCAGTAACCAAAGATGCCCCGGTCCCCCCATAGAGCCGAAAAACCCCGTCCCTACCCGGCTGCACATACACCCCTGCGCCAAAACGGTACTCTTGGTGCTGGGCCTTCACTCCTCTGGATAACTGGGTGGTATCGTTCCAGATGCCCCACTCAGCCTTGAGAAACAGCCGGTCCGGTAGGATATGAAGCCGGTATTCTACATCAAGACAGGCAAAGAGGTCTCCCCGGAATTCATAGCCCACCCCGATACTATGCCGAACCTTTCGCTGCAACGCGGGAAGGGGCACGATCGTATCGGTAATACCCTCGGGTAACACAAAGGATCGGGGCCAGTACCGATCCTTTACCAGCATCCCGTACAGGGGAAGCCCTTCGGTAAAAGGATAAAACGTCGAAGTAAGGACCCCATCCATCAGGGTGCCTCCCTCAAGAAAATGGTCCAGGGAACCAAACAAAACCCGTACCCCATCCTGTTTACCCATAAACCGCTGCCCTTGGGTAACCGCTAATTTTCCATCAAAGCCCCGGCTGGATAGGGAATCATGCCAATTCTTGACGAGCTTTTCCGCGGAACGGTCTATGACGGGGGTTGAAAAAACACCTGTCCGTACATGGACAGAAAAGGAATCATAGCTTCGAAAAAAATGGTGCTCCCCATCGTAGATGGCGAAATGCCAGGAAAACAGATCATCCTTCAAGGCAGTCATGACGATGATTCCCCAACGAACCCCTTCTGCCCGACACAAGGCTGCAATCTTTTCAAAGGTAAGCCCGGTGGAGACGTCAATGGTCTTACGGTTTTTTATAGCAAACCCGGCAAAGGCTTTTTCCAGGGCGCTTAGGGCATAGGTCGAATACTCCTGTTCCAGAACCGGGGACCCTTCCATCTCCTCCCGGACGAGATGCCCGGCTAAGAAGATCCCTGCGGAACTGTCCAAAGGGGGCTGCTCTTGCCCAGGTCCTTCGGCCCAACCAGGAAGCACCCAGCTCAAGGCGCTTCCAAGAAACCATAAGCCGAAAAAAAACAGGTTATTGGTATGCATCCTTATCTCTTCACCACACGTTCAAAGCCGAGGCGGATACCCGCACCTACAGGCGCGGGTCTTTTCTCACAGATTTAGTCTTCTCTACTATTTTTTATCCAACCTTCCATGAAATACAAGACCTTCCCGGTACCTAGGTATAACCGGGAACAATTCCATCTCACCTCAGAAACCCTTGTCCTTTCATGGGCAGTCGATACCGGGAGGAAAGAGTACCCTACTGGACTTGTTCGATAACTCGAACCTGCGGTTCGTTGTTGGTTATCGAACAACTCTACTAAAAAAATCTGTTCTGCATGTTTAAAGACGGACCCCTCCTCGCAGGCCAACGCCAAACATAAAGGGATATCCTCCCCGTACATAGGGTTCCACATAATAATCCTTGTATTTGAAAGCATAGCGAAACCCCAGGGATAATCCCCCCAGAAAAGCTGGAGTAAACTCAAAGTTATCCGAGGTAAGCCGGATCCCCATATCTTCCTGGAGAAAAAGTCCGCCTCCAGGGATCCCCATATCAAGAAAATACCAGCGGCCAAAAACTTCCGGCTCCATGCTGTTGAAGGTACCGAAATCACTGCTGATGGTGAGCAGTAAACCCAGGCCAAAATGGGTGAAAAGCTGTTTATCATAACATATCGAATGGCCAAAGATCATCTTATTTTTGATATTTATATTGCCCTCCACCCCAAGGCCCAAATTTGCCTGCTTCCGAGGTCCTGACTCGGTCTGTGCCCTGATCTCCCCAAGAACCGCCACACAAAACATCAAAAATAGCAGTCCCCGGCTTATCCATTGGCTTCTTTTTCTGATACTCATAGAAAAGCATCCTCCCTATCACTGAACTAACGTTAAGAAGAACCTCCCCTTCCCTAGAATACTTTCAAAATCCATCACCATGCACTCAGGATGGTATTATCAGCTCTTACTAAAAGTTATACCCTGTTTTTTGTATACGGGACCTGCGACCCGCTCTTCCACCCATTTCCTGCCGGGCCGGAGCAATGGCGCCTTATTCCCGTTCCGCAAAAGACCGGGAACCGCTTAATCGGGAACAGGTCTTTGACCCCCTCGGTTCGGGGCGCTCTTACCCCGGACCGCATAATCATTCCCTTGCTTCTTATAAAGGACATTGCCTTGCCTTGTCAAGTGAGCCTGTTCCAAAACCTCAAGTTTTGGAACAGCAACCTCTAAAAAACGCAGTTTCGCAAGGCTTTAGCCTGAGAAACTGCATAGCCTGTTTCAAAACTAACCGAGTTTTGAAACAGGCTCAAGCACTCAAAGTAAACCCATTTTTCTATAATCGACGCATAGTACGCACCATACGGAGAAAGGAGCCTCCACTGTATAGAGGCTTTCCCAAGACTCGGTTAGGTCCTGTACCCTTGCCATGATGCTATGCCATAGCTGCCCGCCGTTCCCGGACCGTCTGTAAGCACTGTTCCAGTTCTGGTTCTGCTTCCCGGGCGATATAGCGTTTCAGCTTAGCCAGGCTTCCCTCAAACTGTTCGATCCGCTGCAGCAGTTCCTCCCGGTTTTCAATAAAAAGCTCTGTCCACATAGGGGCATTGAGCATGGCAATCCGGGTAAGATCCTCAAAGCTCCCCCCGCCGAAACGGGTAATCTCCGTATCGCCTTCACAGTCAATGAGGGCTGCGGCGATGACATGGCAGAGCTGGGAGGTAAAGGCGATCTTCCGGTCATGCTCCTTTGCACTGGTCTCGGTAATACGGCCAAAACCCATGCGATAGATCAGCTTTTTAAGCAATACCAGGTTTTCCGGCTTATTCCGTGTAAGGGGGGTGAGGATATAATTCTTTCCGTGAAACCTACAGCTTTTTGCATGTATAAAACCTCCCAGTTCACTTCCTGCCATAGGGTGCCCGGGGATGAAGTCCAGATCCGCTCGAAGGGTGTGTTCTATGGCGGCAACAATGCTTCCCTTGATTCCCGCTATGTCGGTGATGAGGGTTCCAGGCCGGAAAGCGGTCATCTGGCTTTCCATAAAACGCAGCAATGTGGTAGGGGTGAGGCAGAGGAATACCAGATCGCACTGAGCCAGCATTACCTCAGGGGAGTACATCCCCTCATCAATGACGCCTTCGGCTTGCGCTAGAGCCAGGGTATCATGGTTACGGTCATAGGCGAGGATCCGGCCTCCGGTACGGATGATCCCTTCTGAGCGCAAGGCCAGGGCAATGGCGCCACCCATAAGTCCTAGTCCCACAATGCCCACGGTGGAGGTTTCAAGGGGTTTCATTATATGCCTCAGGTAAGATCCGGCCTTCGATAGCGGCATAGCGATGTAAGGTTTTCATAAGCTCCGCAAACCGCTCGGGAGTGAGGGACTGTTCGCCGTCACAGAGGGCTTCCTCAGGATTGGGATGAACCTCTAGGATGAGGCCGTCTGCTCCGGCTGCTATGGCGGCCTTAGCCATAGCAGGAACCATCCAACTGAGGCCCGTGGCATGGCTGGGATCGACAATCACCGGGAGATGACTCTGCTTTTTTAAGATCGGAACGGCAGAAAGGTCCAGGGTATTACGGGTATAGGACTCAAAGGTCCGGATCCCTCGCTCGCAGAGGATGATCCGGTCGTTGCCTCCGGCCATGATATACTCTGCAGCCATGAGGAGTTCCGTTATGGTTGCGGCATAACCCCGTTTAAGGAGTATGGGTTTACGGCACGTGCCCAGCTCTTTGAGGAGGGTAAAATTTTGCATGTTCCGGGCCCCTACTTGGATGATGTCCACAGCATCGAAAATCTCAAGCTGATGGATAGCCATAAGCTCCGTTACAATAGGAAGGCCGGTAACTCGTTTGGCTTCTATAAGGAGATCCAGCCCTGCACAGCCGAGGCCTTGAAAACTATAGGGACTGGTCCGAGGTTTGAAAACCCCGCCCCTGAGGAAACCCGCCCCTGCCTGTTTCACCGATTGAGCCACGGAGATGATCTGTTCCCTGGTTTCTACTGAGCAGGGACCGGCAATGATCCCCACATACCCTGCCCCGATATGCCGGGTCTCACCGTCAAGGCCGCAAAGGGTAATCCGGGTATCATCGGGGTGAAAAAGCCGGTTCCCCCTTTTATAGGGCTCTTGTACCCGGATGACCTTCTCCACCAGATGATGGGCCAATAAACTTTTCTCCTGAATCCCCGTGGTATCCCCCACGAGGCCAAGCACGATTTGAGAAGCCCCTTCGGAAAAGTGGACCTTGATCCCCTGTTTCTCAAGTAAGGCGGTGAAACCTTGCACCGATTCCACTGCAGCTCCCCGTTTTATTACGATAATCATCCTATCTCCCCTTGATATGTTATAGAGAGACGGTTTCACCATCTGAAATTTTGAAACCCCTCACCCTATAAAAAAATAAAAGGGAGGCCCCTTGCGGAACCTCCCTGATTAACCAGGTAATCGCCTATCTGTTAGCCGTTCAATCTGATAGGCTGCGGCTCCCTTGGAATGAAGAACAGATAATAATAATAGAAAGCATAAACCACAAGGGAGAAACTTGTATCTGTCTGGTTATCCACGGAGTATGGCACGGCATTACCTTTTTATTGATAAGCACTATACCCCTATCCCAAAACCCTGTCAATCACCTGTGGCCGGGGCTTGGGGGCCGCTCGGTCCCTATACCAGTAATTGGCCGCATCCTGCCACGGCCCCCCTTGTTCCGCGAAATATCGAGGCTCACGCCCTGTTCTCCTTCCAGATGCTTCTCCTCGCCTGCTTATCTTTTATATAAAAATTGACGATAAAGAAAGCATGATCTGTCCCAAATGGTTTGTATCTTTGGGAGGGGTAGTGTGGATAAGTGTAAACATATCTTGTACGACCCCAGACCCCCCTTCGGAACTGCCCTTCCCCGAAAGACCCCCCGTTTCGATTCTTGTTACCCCTCCTCAGATAGAAAAGGTTGCCCCGGTTCAGGAAGCGGATCCCCGGGTACAGATAGTTTTTGATCGCCTGGAAGCTAAAACCACGGAACATATCACCCTCTATTTTGCGGTACAGGTTGATAATCCCCGGTCAATCCCGGCATCTATAGCGATCGACCAATGGCAGTTTATCGTCAATGGAGTGCCCCGGCATACCGGGGGGACCCTGATCTTCACGGAGGAGGATCCTGCGGTAGGAGCGGTTACCTCCGCTCAGTTTCTCTTGGGCCTCGGGATAGATTGGAGCAAATGTTCTGATTGGGGGGAAGCCGATACCTACCAAACGAAGCTTGAGGCGGATATGGTATTTATTTTTGCTTTAGAAGAGCATACCGCCACCCATGTAAGCGCAGAAGCGGTCTTTCCTCGGATCAGAGCGCCGAAATTTACCGTTACGACGATTGTGGTTAATCAAGGGGAACTCATCAATACCCGGTTAAAGGTGGGACTTCGGATCGATAATCCCAATGGGTTCCCCTTAGAGCTTTCCTCCCTAGCCTATGAGTTCTATGGAGACGAGCGGTTCTGGGCAGATGGAACCGACCGGGCAGTGCGGTATATTCCTGCACAGAGTTCCATTCAAGCTCAGATTCTCATGGTGATGAACTTTATTGATATGAACCGGAAACTTCTGGAGGATATCCTCGCGGCGAGGCAGGTCTATTACCGCTTCACCGGTGAAGCCGCGGTCCTCACCACGATAGAATACCTTCCCCGATTTTCTGTGGACTTTGATCTTTCGGGGAACTCGGTAGTGATGAAATAAAAGGGGTGCTATGGAGGGATTGAGATGAGCCGTCGGTCTTCCCTGGTCCTGGGATTAGTCGGTACCATTGCAGCCCTCGCAATGGGTCAAGACTTTGATCGGGATACCAATGCAGGAATCACCATCACCGTGGAAGGCTCGTACCTGCAAGAATCAATCGATCTCATGATTATCCGGCAGCAAAGCCGGGCGGAAAATCGGGAACTGAAGTTCCGGGCCTTGAAGAATATCAAAACTGCCATTGACCAGGGGATTACCGATGGAGAGGTCTTGAGCGCCCTCGAATATATGGCCCTCGAAGGAATTGTGAACAAGACCGTATACAACAATCGGATACGCAATAATTACCCGGATATTCGGGGCCGGGCCGCAGCCTATCTAGGCGGCCTCGGCAGCCCTGACGCGCAACAGATCTTATTAAAAATGGCCCAAGCCGAATATGAACCTATGATATTAACCGAAGTGGTTAAATCTTTAACCAAAATCGGGATTAATGATAATAATGAAACGGTCCGTATGATTACCAAACGGCTAAAGGCCTTTGATGTACTCCTCCCGGATAATCTGCTCGCCCTTGCCGCCTTGGAAGCCTATGAAACCTTTGCCTACAAGGACGGTGGCAAATTGGATACCTCCACCGTACAGGTTATCCGGCGTATTTCCGAAGGACGGTATCACGGTATTATTCGGGAACGGGCCAAACAGTTTTTAACCCTGCTGCATACCTATTCCCCGCCCCCACCCTGAGACCTAGAAATACACACCTTGGTACTTACCTTTGGATAAACGTCCACTGATTTCTATCTCACCATTACGTTTTTACCAGGTATGAGAACCATCTGCACATCCCATTATCGATTCCGTCGTTCTTCCGCAGTTTTACACTCTATACACATCAGCGCATAGGGAATCGCTTCAAGTCTATCCTGAGGTATACGCTTGCCGCATTTCATGCAAAGACCGTATTTTCCCTGCTGAATCCTGGTAAGGGCTGAATCTATGAGCTTGAGCCGTTTTAGTTCCTGAGAACCGATTGCTTCAATCATCTTGCGATCTATGTCATCGGAAGCACTATCTGCCAAATCCTTTGGATCCATACCCTCTACGATTTCTTTAAAATCCTTATTACTAACGATCAGCTTTGAAATGATCTCCATTTTCAGATCCATGAGGGATTTATTGATTCGTTCTACGAAGTTCTGCTCCATAAAGGGCCTCCCTATTATACTTCCTAAAGATTATACCTACTATAGGAACCTGCCTGGTAGTTTCTACATGTAATTATGAAAATATACTAATTAATTTGGGTAGAGTGCCGTATGCCGGTACTTTTGTCAAGGCTCTAAGTCGCTTTTTAGTTATTTTTTATTTTTTTCTCTGATTAGCACGGTTTTTCAAATTGTGAAACCCCAACCTTAAGAGATAAGGGAAAAAGCGGACTTTAGCCCCCCTTTTAGGATCTTCTTTCATCGCCTGACCCTAGAGTCCAGCTTCCCGTTGACAAAAGACCTGGGAGAACCAATACTTACCCTTGGGATTGGCTTAGGTTCGTGGACATAGGGATAGGGGGGTGAATGCAGAACAAACCTTAGGGTTTACCGGTGCACCCAAGCCTGGTCTTGACCGGATGGTTCTTCTGGTAAACTTTCCAAAGAGGCCGCTCCAGGTGTAACAACCCTTTTGAACAGTAAGGAGGTCTTATCCATGCAATTTGGAGGGAAAGAAAAAAGTTATGCATTAGTTGCAGTGGATAGTACCAATGAATATGCAAAAGTACTTGCAAAAGCAGGGGCAGCAAGCGGAACAGTCGTATGGGCTCATCGTCAGACCCGAGGGAAAGGGACACGAAATCGGACATGGGAATCGCCGGAGGGCAATGTATATTGGTCCGGTATCATACAATCGAAAGATATAGGGGAAGCACCCTTTACCGAATTGGTGTATGTGAACGCATTGGCAGTTTATCATACCATTACGCAGTATATCCATGAAGCATCCCACGTGACGATTAAATGGCCCAATGATATTTTGTTGAATGAAAAGAAAGTAGCCGGTTCTTTGCTGGAGTGCGGTGCCTTTGATTCGACGGGAAAACCTGGATGGATTGTAATAGGAAACGGAATCAATGTAGCAGTTAGTCCCGGTGCACAGCCATCTATGGTATATCCTCCTACCTCATTAAAGGAAAACGGCTATGAAGTAAGCAGCGCGGCTGTCATAGAAGTATTACACACCCATATACGTAATGAAATAGCCTATTGGCTGCAGCATGGATTTAGTACCTTACGGGACACCTATTTAGCCAAGGCCTTCAAATTGCATAAGGAAATAGCCCTAGGAATCAGCACGGATAAAGCTGATTATGTTACCGGACGCTATGAAGGTATTGATGAAAAAGGATATATCATCTTAACCGGTGCAGATAAAACGATAAGAAAATTTCATTCCGGCGATGTATTTTTACGCTCCTAGGACAGGTTCGATACTGTTTTTGGGGGGCGATCTACAAAGTATGATGAGAAAAACAGATCAAGATCAATGAAAGGAGTTTATTGTATCACCGTGAGTTAGCTCCCTTTTGTTTGGGACTCCGCTTCTTCTAGCATACTTTGGGGATAACCACCCGTTTTTTAACGTCATCCAGATGATTTCTCGAAATATCCTTTTCGTCTGGGAAGATGAACCCGATGGATGATGCTGAATGCCGGCAAGCGTGTATCCCGGCCGAAATGCCTCATTTTGAAATGTTGTCGAAAACTATGGATGCCTCATATAGAAAATGTTGCCCAAGCTATGTCCGTTCCTGCGTTGGTATACGGTTTGCCTGGGCGAGC
>JAIRNP010000105.1 GCA_031258005.1 Treponema sp. | reverse complement strand
CCGAGGCGGTCTGAAACACCGAAGGCATATCCTCCGCCTTCGCCGGGGCTTCCTCCGGCCCCCGCACCCGGTGGGCAAAGGCCACGCCCTTCACCAGGGGCGGTTTCTGCTTGCTCCCGGTCTGCGGGTTCAGCGTGGTTACCGTGTGCTTGCCCTTGCCCTGTTGCCTGTTGCCTACGGAGGAGATTATCCGGGCGCTGATACATCATTGCGGGGATGAACTGGTTACTGAACAGGCTGAAAGCCCCTATGTCCAAAGCGAAGCGGAATTGCTTTCCCATCCTGAGTATATCGCCCAGGATAATCAATGGATGCAAGAGTTTCTTACCCGATTGGAAAAACATTACCCAGGAGGCTCAGGGCGGACACCGCTTACTTGAGCGTTATGCTATTCGGTAAAGCCCGGATTGGAGTAATGGTAACCCCCTTTACGGCACCATCCCCTGGTATTGCAGGCGGTACAAGCCCGCATAGAGGCCGCCTCGGGCGATAAGGTCCTCGTGCTTTCCTGCTTCGGCCAAAGATCCCCCGGAAAGTACCAAAATCCGGTCCGCATGGCGTATGGTGGAAAGCCTATGGGCAATCACCAGGGCTGTACGCCCGGCAAGAACCTGCTGCATCCCCAGTTGGATAAGCCCCTCGGTTTCGGTATCCACTGAACTGGTGGCCTCGTCCAGGATGACAATAGCCGGGTTGTGGGCTATGACCCGGGCAAAGCTGATGAGCTGTCGCTGGCCTGAGGAAATATTCGTAGCCCCTTCAGAAAGCATGGTCTTGTACCCCTGAGGCAAACGAGTAATAAAGTCATGGGCATGGACCGCTTTGGCAGCCTCCAGAATGCGCTCCTCCGAAAGGGGAAGCCCCAGGCTAATATTCTCCGCCACCGTACCGGAAAAGAGAAATACCTCCTGTAAAACCGGCAGCACCGATGCCCGCAGCACTTCCAGGGGTATCTCCGGTAAGGGAATCCCGTCCAGGCGGATACACCCACAGTCAATATCCCAGAGCCGGGTAAGCACATTGATGATGGTGGTCTTGCCCGCTCCGGTATAGCCCACAATCGCGGCTATCTCTCCCGGCTCTACGGTGAAGGAAAGGCCCCGCAGCACCTCCTCCCCGGATTTATAGGCAAAATGCACATCCTCGAAGCTCACCCGTCCCCGAATAGTTCCTGGGGACAGCTCTTTCCCCTGGTTGGGAATCTGCTCCTCCGTATCCAGGAGCTTAAAAACCCGCTCGCCCCCGGCCATGGCAGACTGCAAAAGGGTATATTTCTCCGCAATATCCATCACCGGCGCATAAAACATCCCTACCAGGTTGATAAACGCTATGAGAACCCCCAGGGAGAGGGACAGGTGCAAGGCGAAATTACTCCCCACCGCGATGACCACCGCCACGGTGAAAATCGAAAACCATTCCACCAGGGGCCTAAACGTAGCAAACACGTACATCTCCCCCAGATTCGCGTGCATCAGTTCATGGTTACGGCGGCTGAATTCCCGGATGCTCTTGGCTTCCCCCCGGAAAAGCTGAACCACCTGCACCCCGGCAAGACGCTCGGAAAGGTAGGCATTGACCCGGGAAGAAGCGGTCCGCTGCTGCCGGAAGGCATCCCGGGCTCTAAGGCGGCTCATGGCGGTGAGCACCATCACCGGCGGTAAGGTAGCAAGCACCACCAATGCCAAGGCGGGGGAAAGAAAAAACAGGGTCCCCAGCACCCCCGCCATACTACAAAGGTCTTTAAGAAAGGCCACCAGTACCGAGGTAAAGAATTCGTTGATGGTTTCCACATCCCCGGTCAGCCGGGTTACCAGCCGGCCCACGGGATGCCGGGAAAGGAAAGCCGTAGATTGAGCAGCGGTTTTCTGAAACAAGGCAAGCCGGAGATCCTTCATCACCTGCTGGCCAATGAGGGCGGTGGTCCAGGTTTGTATAAACGTAAACACCAAAACCCCGGCGAGAATACCCAGCAGCACCAGGGCGGCATGGATAATATACCCCACGTCCCGCCTCCGCAACGCCCCAATTTCCCCTGCATCCAAAGAGGCAAGATCCTGAGTCTGGATAGCCCCGCCGTGCGCTCCGATTAAGAACAAGTCCTCATGGGCGGCCATCACCTCAGATGCCGCATCTCCAGGGGTATAGGAAAAAGCATACCACTCCCCTGCCGCAATAATACCCTTTTCCCGAAGCCGGGCCTCATCCCGGCCTATCAGGTTCCTATCCTTTCCCAGGGGCACCAAGCATTGGGTCCCGATCCAGATACGCTGAGAATGTGCCAAGGATCGCTCCAAAGCATCTCTCGTACCCTGAGGAAGGGCCGGTCCTGCTTGGGCCAACACATCCCCCCGCACCAGGAGAAACCGGGCCAGAATAGCCTCATCAATGACCCGCTGCTGGATCACCGGAATGGCTAATTCTCCCAATGTGGAGAACCCCAGGGCAAAAAGGGTACAAACCGCGAGAAACCGGTAGGGCTTGACATACGAAAGGATCCTGGCGACGATATGCCGGTCATACCCCTTTACCACATCCTCGGTTTCAAAGTAGTCAGACACCGCCGCCCTCCGGAATAGCCGATACTGCCAAAAGCGCCGTACCTGTCGAAGATACTTCTCCCGAATCAAGCTGCTGCAGGGCGGCCATTCGGGCATAAAAACCGCGACCTGCGGTAAGTTCCAAGGGCGTTCCTGCTTCAGCAATACGGCCCTGGTCCAGAACCAGCAAGTAGTCGGCATGAGCGAGGGTTGAAACCCGGTGAGATACGATTATCGTGGTCTTCCCCGACCGTGCGGCGAGAAGGCCGGTGAGAATACGTTTTTCCGTTTCCGCGTCAACTGCGGAAAGGGCGTCGTCCAGGATGAGGAATTCCGGTTCCCCCATAAGGGCCCGGGCAATGGCGGTTCGCTGTTTCTGTCCCCCTGAAAGGGTAAGCCCCCGCTCGCCTATGAGGGTATCCGCACCCTGAGCAAAACCCCTCATATCCGTATCCAAAGCCGCCAGAGCCGCCACCTGGGTGAGCAGGGTATCATCCCCTTCCCCCGGTTCGCTACCCGAAGCACTTTCTGGTTCAAGCCCATAGCGGATATTGTTTTTGATGGAATCGGAGAAGAGGTAACTATCCTGGGGAGTAACCCCGAAACAAGCCCGCAGCTCCTTCAAATCCCAATCCCGCACATCCCTACCCTTAACCAGTACCGTACCCGGAGGGGGCTCGATCATCCGGGTGATGGCTTTGATGAGGGTGGACTTTCCCGAACCAGTACGGCCCAGGATCCCCACCCAAGCCCCTGGCTTGATGGTAAGACTCACCTCCTTCAGCACCTCACCACCTTCAGGATAGGCAAAAGACAAATTCCGAATGACTAGCGCATCGGTCTGCCCGGCGGGCCGTTCTGAAGGCGTAAGGGGGGAAGTAATACTCGGCGGGGTCTCCAAAATCTCATTCACCCGCTTAAGGCTCACCGCTCCCCGTTGTATCATGTTTACCGTAAAACCCGCGCCCATGAGGGGCCAGATGAGCATTTGCAGATACCGGAACAAGGCCAGCAGATCCCCAGGACTCATAAACCCTTCCACCACCCGGATACCCCCCACCAAAAGCACGATGATCGTGGTAAGCCCTGAGAGAAAGACAATCAGCGGGAAGAAGGCCCCATACAGTTTAACCACGGCCATATTCGCTTCCCGGTAATCATCGTTGGTGTCCGCAAATTTTTTGATGAACCATCCTTCCTTGACAAAAGACTTGACTACCCGAATCCCTGCGAAGGTTTCCTGTACCGTATCACTCATGGCGGCATAGGTTTCCTGGGCCTTCTTGAACCGGTTCCCCATGGCGCCTCCAAAGAGGAGCATAAGAGCGGTAATAAAGGGCAGGGGAAGTACGGCAAAGGCGGCAGTCTTCGGATCTTGGATGAAAATGATCACCAGGATCGAAGCCGCCATAAAGGTGCCATCCACCAGGGCCACCAGGCCCAAGCCTATGGACATACGCACCGCATTGAGGTCATGCGTAGATCGGGCCATAAGATCCCCGATTTTATGCTTCTGATAGAAATCATAAGACAAGGTGAGGAGGTGGGCAAACAAGGTTTCCCGGATTTCCGTTTCGATCCGCCGGGAGGAGCCGTGGATAAAATACCGCCACAGAAAGCGACCCAGAGCGATCAACGCCATCACGCCAACCATACCTGCACAGAGGATGCCTATTTCCTGCCCGGTAAAACTTCCTGAAGCAATCAAATCGACTGCCCGGCGCATAAACTGGGGAATAAGCACCTGGGCGGCATCCACGGTTAGGAGGCACGCAAAACCTCCGATATAAGCCATACGATACCGGGAAAGATAGGGTAACAGGGTTTTAAATTCCCCAAGAGATACCTTAAAGGAACGATAGGGCATCTTATGTTTTCTCAGACGCTTCCTGGGCTTCTTCCTCTTTCCGCCGGAGGTCCGCTTCCAATTTAGCAGACCAGGAATCTATCTTCTTTTTGAGCATCTCCGACTCAGGGCTTTCTCCAAGGAGGATGTGAATCCGCCGCAGGGCGTTCAAATGGTTGAGGCTCATACGAAAATCATCAATCAAGGCGGTAGAGAGTTCATACCGTTCCCGGTAACGCTCGCCTGCCTGCAAGAGCAGCCGCTTGATCAACTGCAAATGGTAGAACGTAACTTCATAGTGGGGAGACCGGGGGTCTCTATTAGCCACCATGTTTCTTACATCAAAAATATTTTTCGTTACCGCAGCGAAACGGCCCTCCATATCCACAAAGGACCACTTCCATCTGCTATTATCTCCATAGGCATTTTCAAGCAAGCGAATGGTCAAGCCCAGTTTTCGAATCACATAATACCGCCGTTCCGGACTCACGGGCTCCAACAGGGCAAGTTTATCCTCATAATCACTAAAAAGCGCATCCACATAGCTGCTTACCATATCTTCAAGATAGGCAAGGCTTTTATTAATGGATTTCCGCGCTTCATCAAGGGTCCCCTGATTATCTTTCTTCAAAACAGACCGGGCCATACCGGTAAGAATCAGATAGTATGAAGCAAGATTAAGCCGTGTTTCCACCAGATCAAACTGTTTCAATGGCATATCAGGATTTTCTTGGGCTATTTCACTCACTAATTTTGCCTCTGCTTTGAGGATAGTAGTAATCACGCGCTTATATTCGTTGATTTTTGTTACATACTGATCTTCACCAGTATTTTTAGTAAGTTTCGCCATCCGTTACTCCATTGCTATATTTTATTAATAAAGCATCGGCATGAGCAAGCGCTACCGGACCTGCATCCCCTGCAAGCATCCGGGCGATCTCCTTCCGCCGTGCATCTGCACGCAATACCCTCACTCCGGTTACGGTCCGCCCTGCTTCGTTCTTCTTTTCAACTTTCAGATGATTATACGCTCGAACCGCGATACTGGCAAGATGGGTAACACACAAAATTTGTTTATGGCATCCTACCTTGGCCAAATATTCCCCTACGGATAAGGCCACTTCCCCCCCAATACCCGTATCTATTTCGTCAAAAACCAGGGTTTCCAAAGCATCCGCATCGGAAAGCACGGTCTTTATGGCCAGCATAATCCGGGAAAGCTCTCCCCCAGAGGCAATACGGGAAAGTTCTTTGACCGGTTCCCCATCATTGGGAGCGATGAAAAACTCCACCGCATCCATCCCCCAGGGTTGGTACCGGGACCCCTGCATCCCCTCAGCCTCGGAAATTACGGATACGGAAAACCGGGCATGGGGCATCCCTAAATGGGTAAGGATCGCCGTTATCCGGGGTTCCAAGTCACGGGCCGCAGCGATCCGTCGGGCGCTTAAGCGCTGGGCTCGGGAAGCGAGTTCTGCTTCAAGCATCGAAATCATCCCGGCCAGGTTTTCCTGACGTGCTCCGGATTCTGTGAGGACTTCAATTTCCGCCTCTGCCTTAGCCCGATACTCCTGTATCGCCCCTTCATCGCCGCCATATTTTTTCTTGAGCCGGTATAACAAGGCAAGCCGCTCCTCCACAGCTTCAAGCCGTCCCGGATCATACGTTAAAGTATCCCGGTATCCCCGGAACACCTCCACCAGATCCTCGGTTTCATAATACCAATCTTCCATGCGTTTTGCCATGGAAGCCAGGCTTCCGTCAATACCTGCGGCGCTTTCCATTGCAGCATGAATCCTCCAGCTAAGACTCAGGATCGACCGTTCTTCATCACAAAGAAAGGCCCCAAGACTCTGCACAAAGCCTGCTAATTTTTCAAAATCCCCAAGCCGCCGGGCCTCCCGTTCCAGTTCATGGATTTCTCCGGGTTTGGGGTTTCCCTGGGTAATTTCTTCCACCGCATAGTATAACATTTCCAGTCGCACCGCTTGGTCCCGAGCAAGACTGACTAAGCGATCCAGGGCTTTTTTTTTAGCTTCCCGTTCAAGAAACACCCGGTTAAAAGCAAGCGCCTCTTCCTCAAGACCGGCAAAACGGTCCAGGTACTTCCGATGGGTTTCTTTTTTAAGCAACGATTCGTGGGTATGCTGGCCGTGAAGGTCAAACAGCAATGCCATAAATTCCGCCAACTCTCCCCGGCTTACCGGCGTCTGCTGTATATAGATGGCGCCTCGACCTGACGTTTTGATAGCCCGTCTAATGATGAGGCGCTCCTCTTCAAGGCTGATAGATCGGGCGTTCAACCAGGCCAAAGCCTCCTGGTGCGACTTTTTCAGAGATACCACCGCAGAAACTTCAGCATCCGCAGCTCCGGTCCGGATTATTCCTGGATCCGCCTTTGCTCCCAATAAAAAACTCAAGGATCCCACCAGGATGGATTTCCCTGCCCCGGTTTCTCCGGTAAGCACATTAAAGCCTTCTTCAAAGGTAAGAGAAAGGGCATCAATAAGGGCAAAGTTGCGGACACGCAGATCTTCAAGCATCAGGGCCTCCTGACCAGGAAAGTTTTGTACGCAGCGCCTTATAAAACCCGTTCCTATCCGATGCAATGAGTTGGGCCTCATAAGGCGCCTGCTTAATATAAACCCGATCCCCTGGTTCCAACGGCTCAGTTACCTGTCCATCCAAGGTCAGGAGTACCCCGCTTCGCTGTTCCGCTTCAACTTCCACAATAAGCGCTTCCCGGGCAGGAACCACAATAGGACGGTTTGACAGGGTAAAGGGACACACCGGATTGATGATGATCGCTTCCATCTCAGGATCGAGAATCGGTCCGCCTGCAGATACCGAATAGGCAGTAGAACCAGTGGGGGTGGCGACAATAAGCCCATCGGATCGATAGGTACCTAGGCGCATATATTCACGGGGAACCAGGGTTTCCGATTCTACCTTGAGACGTATGATCTTAGCTATCCCTAAAGCAGAGATAACCGTATCATTCAAACAGGAACCTCGGGCTACGGTTCTGCCTTCCCGTTCTACGGTTACCTCAAGCATAAACCTTCGGGAAATTCCAATCTTTCCCTCCATCCACCAGTTAAACACTTGAGTCCATTCATCAGGATGTACTGCGGCGATAAATCCCAAGGTGCCCAAATTGATCGGAAAAATAGGCACCCCTAAAGGCGCCATAGACCGGGCGGCATAGAGTACGGTTCCATCCCCTCCAAGACTGAATGCCAGATCATAAGAACCCTGGACATCCTTATCAGGCTTCCCGGTAAAGGCACAATCCCCAGTTTCAATATGGTTACGGCTCAGTTCTTCCCGTATTTCATCAGCCACCTGCCGGGCATTGTCTTTATGCAGATTAATAAACAACAACGCCCTTTTTACCGTGGCCATGCTTCCCCCTTCTCTTTGGTCTTTACGCTTTCTTAAGGAAGACTTACAATAAGTTTAGCGACCTTTTCAGTATCTGCTACTCCAAGCCGGGGATAGAGCGGAAAAAGAACCGTCCTTAAGGACAGGGAGTAACTTTCAGGGCATACTGCGGGCTCTACCATACCACTTCCCATCAGCGTACCTTCAAAGGCACTTGCCACGACAATGTCTTTCCGCTTGGCATAGGCCTTTACCTCCTTCATACCGGTTTCTAAAATCAAGGAAAAGGCATAATGGTTATACCCCTCCTCGTCCCGGGGGATAAACCGTTTATGCCGGGTACGCAATGCCGATTGGGTATACATCTGGGCAATCCCCTTCCGTTTTTCAAGGTTCTTAGCCCCCTCCCGAAATTGAACCACCGCGAGAGCGGCATTCATATCAGGAAGGCCGTATTCCGGGGGCAAATCCCCGCTATTTCGTAACACCGACGCATTCCTCGTCTGTACTCCATAGAGGAGCGCCCCTCCGCCAGAGGTGAGCATATCCCGTTCTTCCAATCCTAAAAGCGTGAAAAAGCCTAACCCTGAAGACGTTCCCTCAGTACCATAGCTCTGGGAACAATCTTCAATAACCGGTAATCCCATCTGAACAATAGAAGCCATATCCGGTACAAAGCCCAAAGTATGGTGCACGAGAATACCCTTGGGCGCAGAATCCTCCCGCTTACAGGCCTGCTCCAGGGTTTCCCTGTCTATACACGGGAAAGAAGCACTTACATCACAATGCACCGGCCTGAGCCTCAGATCTTCAAGAACCTGGGCATAATACCGAGGGGATAAGGCAGACAGTACTACCCCTGCTCCATCTTCGAGGTTCAATGATTTAAGGGCTACAAAAAGGGCAAATACAGGGCTTCTCAGGGCTACACAATACTCAAAGCCCAGATACTCCTTGGCAACTTGAATCAAGAGCCGGGACTGCTCTCCCGGTCCAATCTTATCCCCCACCATAGCCGTAAGAACCGCATCCATCTCTTTTCGGCGGATAGTCGGAGAATAGACTGCAACTTTCATGCAAATCCCTGAACCTTATCGGATATCAGCAATCTTTTGGAGTTCCTTGGGGTTGAAAAGATCCCGGATTCCCAGGATGATAAGATACCCGTGATCTTGGCGAACAACCCCTTGAATATATTCAGCCCCAATACCGCTCACCATTTGCGGCGGAGGTTGCACCTCCTCTTTTTCTATGGTTACCACCCGGGAAACCTTATCAATGATTACCCCCAACTTCATTCCATCAATATCCAGGATAATAAAGCCTGACAAGAGTTCATCATCTTCAGAAGCAGCCATTTTCTTTAAATGAAACCTTTTATGCAAATTAATAATCGGAATTATCTCACTGCGGAGATTAAAAATGCCTTCTACATACATAGGCGCATTTGGAATAGCCCTAATATCTTGAACCCGAACTATTTCTTTAACATCCATTATATTAATTCCATATAACTCTTCACCCAACTGAAAAGTGACTAATTGATGTTGATCAGCCATATACTCTCCCTTTTTGACCTCATTTTCATAAAGCCAAAGAAACCTGTAATCAATGTACTATCGAATGGCCCTTTCTTCAAGGGGGAAAACATGAAAAGATTCTATTCAGCGGCTCACAGGTGCCATAGGTTCCATAAGAATCATAAAAAAGCCCCCGATAGGGGGCATAAAAAAAGCCTGGCAACGACCTACTTTCCCACCCTTTAGAAGGGCAGTATCATCGGCGTAAGAGGGCTTGACTTCCGTGTTCGGAATGGGAACG
>JAIRNP010000101.1 GCA_031258005.1 Treponema sp. | reverse complement strand
GGGTGATCCCTTTTCGTCCGCCTCCGCTCTTCCTTCCCGATTCCAATTCCTGGTTGCCTCGGAGTATGGTCGTGTGGGACCTGCAGGATAGTTCATGGATTAATTTCACGCCCCCGCGCTCGATGCTGTGTGCCTCTAGCGCCAAGAATAAACGCCGTTGTTTTTCAACCAACAATGGAAGCATTGCGGTACCTCTGTTTTCACTAATTGTTCTGCTATCCATAGCATTTTCCTCCCCTCAATTTGCTATGGATAGTCTATCATATTTGCCTCAATATTATAACTTATTTTCTTACAGTTCCTTAGTAGTCCATGCCTCGCAGCACTTCAAGATTCTTCCGCTCATTGGCCTCATTGGGGTTGAGCTGCAACGCTTTCTCCCAGTCCGCGCGGACGCGGGCATAGTCTTTTTTGTAGTAATACGCACTGCCCCGGTTGTTACGCCACCGCAAAATTGGGATTGAGCCGTATGGCCTGGGTGTAGTCCGCTATGGCCCAGTCGTAGTCCCCTTTGGCGCGATACGCATTGCCCCGGTTGACATACGCCGCCACATCATTGGGGTCGAGGCGGATCGCCTGGGTGTAGTCCGCTATCGTCCGGTCGTTGTCCCCTTTTTCAGCATACGCACGGCCGCGTTCCATATAGGCTTTGGCATAATCCGGGGCGAGTCGTATAGCCTGGGTAAAGTCTGCGATGACCCGGTCGCACACCACCTTCTTCTCATCAGAAACCACGGCGCCCTCAGTATTCGTCGTATCAACCGCGCTGAAATTGGCGTTCACCTCCGTTACCTTGGACACGCTGGCGTACAAGGCCCTGCCCCGCAGCATCCAAGCGGCCTGCAAATCCGGGTCGAGCTTCAGCGCTTCGGTGAAGTCCGCGATGGCCAGGTCGTATTCCCCCCGGCTCGCAAAGCCGATGCCCCGGTCAAGAAAGGTTCCAGCGGTTTTGGGCCCGGAAGCGCCGCCGTAGCTTGCGGTACGGACCACCGGCGCGGCCTTTTGCAAGGCGGCGATCATCTCTTGGAAACGCCGGTCGTTCCGCACGTCAAGGCGGGTGGAGCTTTCGTGGATCGCCGTCTCCACGTTGATGCCGTTGAGCCGGTAGCGGTACCTGCCGCCCGTGTCCACCAGTTGCCCGGTAACCACGTACCGCGCCCCCAGAAACTTGCCGATGGACTGGGCGCTCTCGTCGTCCATGTCCCCGGACATCTGAAAGCCGAGTTCCTGGTACACGTACTCCAGATTGTTCCGGTCTGCCACTTCCAAGTTGCCGTCCACCAGCGCCCCCGCGATCTCGTCCATGATGTAGCCGGACAGATTCCCGTGCGGGGATTCAAAGGCGACGACGGCGACCCGCGTTCCCGCGGGCAGTTTGTCTGCAATAGCGGCAGCGGACTGCTCTATTGCCTCGTCCAGGGAAGGCTCGCCCGCGCCGCCCCTTGTCACGCAGGCGGACAAGACGGCCGCCGTAAAAAGACAAACAAAAACGGAAAGTTTTTTCATCTTTTTCATTGCTTTTTTTCTTCCTCAGGGAATGATGGCGGAAACTAAGGGGCCCCAGGGGCCTTTCTTATCTTCGTTCTCGATCTGGATCGCAAAATACACCACTTTCCCGCTGTCGTTATAAGCAAACTCAATCGCGTCCTTCTTCCGCTTGGTGTAGAACGACTTGGTGAGCTCTTCCGGGTCGGCGGGCGCAGCTTCTCCCGACGCAAGCACCCGGTACCAAATGCGGAACCCCTTGTTCACCTTGTCCTTGGGGTCGCCCCTCACATACACAATGTTGACCCCCAACTCATGCCGTCCCGTGAGGAAGATTTCCCCCGTAACCTGTCCGGTAGGGGTGTGGGTGGGAGTATGGGTCGTGTCGTGGGGTTTCAGTCCCAGGGAGATCAGGTCCGCTTCGATGAGTGGGGGAGAGAAGAAATAACGGCGCTTTACATCCCGCATCTTGGCGGTGAGGGCCTCAAACACGGTTCTACACCGGGCCGTAGCTACGGGAGTGCGGGCGGTCTCGTTCTTTGCCGTGGTCAGTGCCCCCTCTGCTTCGGTGCTGAGGTTCGCAAGCTCCGTAAGTTCTGCTGCGGGAATGTTCCACCCCGGGCCTTTTCCCCGAGGATAAGCCCCCAGTTTCTAGCCATGGCTAGTTGCTCGGTCCGTGTGCTGGATAACCAGTCGGTACTCATGATATGCTCCTTGTTTTATGGGTTATAACGAATGGCTCCTTGGCTGTAGCCAATGAACCATTAGTTGCAGGGAATGAACCATCGGCTATAGCCAATGAGGTGTTTTGCTGTTCAAAAGGGGATAATTGGCTTAAAAAGCGGGGTTTATGGCTTAGCCCCTGGACAAACCGTCTTCTATATAAACTATAATGGCCAGCTACCGGGGGGGGAGGGGTATATAGAGATTACCAGGGCTTCATTCATTAAAAGAAGTATAGCATTATTTTTTAAAATGTCAAGGTATTTTAAGCTATACCCCCTAACAATTCCTCGTTCCTTATATAGCAAGGGCTTCCCTGGAATGAGTATTGTATGGACGCTGAACTTGCCCTGATAGGTCTCATCAAGTATACTGAGAAGTATTATGGGTAGGTCATTGTTTTTTACCATTGGTTGTGTGGTTTTCCTCGGCCTTGGGGTTCCCTCATGGTTACCGGGACAAGATACGGAGGACCCTGTACCCGAAGCACCGGAACCCCTCAAGGATGTTCCCTGCCCCGTGGGACCGGTTCTGCTCGCTGCCCTACAAAAAGACATCGCCTGGCATCCGGATTGGCCGACAACCCTACCTCCCGATGCCTTTACCCTTACGGTGGGCAAGGCGTCTTCTATTACCCTGATCCTTGAGGGAGCGGAGTATAGGGTCTGCTGGGAAAAGGGTGTTTCAGTGGAATTTCCGGTTTGCCTCCAGGGATCCTTTGCCCAGGTACAGAGGATTATAAGAGACTCGAAAAAAATAAAAAGCCTTACCATCAGGATGGATATTTCTTGGAACCTTGAGGTTATCAACCATGAGGATCCTTACCGGTTTCTGGCAAGGCTTACCGGAGGGGAACAGGTCTATTTTCTCGCCTTCCAATCGGATCACACCGGTATTTCCGAAACCTGGTATGATCCGGAGGGAAATGCCCTGGGGTTCTTTAGGTCCCGTTCCCGATATGCCGGCGAAGACCCGCGTATCGGGAGCCTGGTGAGTTATACCGGAGGGGATGAAACCAACGAATGGTATGAGTACGATAGTTTCGGTAATGTTTCAGAAATCGCCGCTCCTCAAGGCACCTTTTCAGCCCGCTATTATCAAAAACAGCAAAAAAATGGCCGGAAAAGTTATCCCCGATATTGGGAACGCCAGGTCTTTGAAAGTCCTTCCCCCGATTCAGCAGGGGAAGGGCCTCCGATAAGCCAGGGTATGCAGAACTACACCTTCCAATGGGATGAAAAAGGATTCCTGGTGAGTATGCTCGAAGCATCCGATGGTAATCCTGAAACAGTGGTGGTCTCCCAATATGCGTATACCTTGGATAGGCGGGGTAATTGGACAGAGCGGCAGGAAATTCGGATGCTTCGCCGCTTAGGGGTCCTGGTACCGAGTCCGGGTTTGACCATAAAACGACGCATTACCTATGAATCAGGAGCATGAGCATGGGCGTATCCGTTGATTGGCGGGATATAACATACGAAGAAACCTTTGAAGCGGAAGTCCGAGGGCTCCAGCGCCGGAGAGCATCGGATTCACGCTGTACCGTCGCAGATCTCGAAGGGGTCTTGCAGCACCTCTACCACATGGAGGGCGCTGATTGGGGAGGCCGGGGTGAAGTCCAGGATGTTATCTTAGCAGCTACCATTGCCGCTTATGAACATACGATTGCCCAATGGAAGGGGTCGAGTTTTATAGGCAAGGCATGTTCATAGGTCAGATGGTGAAAAAGCCCCCTTATAATTAACGATAAAATCAGCCTGGGGTGTTACTTTTTAGTTCTTCTATTGTTATTAACCATAGGTACAGTTTTGTACTGTTTCATATTCCTCCTTCCTTTATGATTGCGCCCCGGGGTTACTCCTTTCTCCGGGGCCTTTTTATGCACAGCCCGATTCAGTAGTCCTTCCGCCGTACGACTCGAACAGAGGCGGGTTTCCGGCGGGGAGATTCATCTCCCCGGGAAGAACGGGCTTCCTTTTTAACCAGTACCCGTTTACCCCCTGGGTGATCCGTGGGTTTCCCCCCTTCCCCAAACCCCGGTCCCCGGGCTACCCGGGGCTTCGGGGGGCCGCTTCGTTTCCTCTCCCGGCTCGCCTTTTCCAGGACCCGTAGCGATTCGTCAAAGCCGCCGAGAAACGCCTGAATATCATCTGCAAAGAGGACCACCGATTGGCGTTCAAACCCTTCGGTTTCCCGATTCTTGCTTTCTACGATGTTGAGGTACAAGTCTCCCATGCGGTTTTCTTTTACGTTAAAGAAATAGGTTCTGTTTTGTAACAACACCTTTTTTGAAAATAATTCTCCCCGTATTCCCATTTTTCTCTCCTAATCGGTGGCTTGATCCGCCTCCATAACCATACGCCGCTGCCACTGGATAAGATCCCGTTCCATTCCTGGATCAGCCCCTGTCGCATCAGCCATAACCCGGAATACCGGTTCGGTTCCAGAACCGCGCATCCAAATTGATGCGATCTGCTGATCCTCAGCATTGGTAAAGGTGATTTTCAGTCCCCCCCGGCGGGCTTCTCCAAAACGGGTAATCCCCCGCTTTTCTTCTATACTAATATAACAGGCCGCATCCCAACGGGAAATACCGTACCGGGTTTTAAGCTGTTCTTTCCGGGCCTCCCATTCCCGGAGAAATACCCGCTGATACCGGGTTTTAAGCACCGCATGATCCCGGGTCTTAACCTTGAGCAACGCTTCCGGGGTATAGGAACCGGTAGTTACAAACCCAGGGAGGGACGCGATAATAGCTGAAAGGGAAAAATCCGCCCGATACACTCCGGCCTGATCCGAACGATCCAACCAAAGCTTAAAAAATCCCGGCTTTTCCCCCTGATTCCTAATGGTAAGCAGTTTGATGATGGCCATTACCGTATTGATAGGATCCCGTACGGCTGAAGGGTGGGTGATGTTGCCTCCTGCAGAACCTTCACCTAGGATGCGCACCGTATACCCCTGTTCCCGGAGCTTCCGGGCCAGTCCCACCACATTTGCCTCTCCCACTTCAACCCGGAAAAGCGCAACATCAAAGGCCTGGGCGATCCGGTCAATCCGCAGCGAGGTAGGATCGTTTACCACCACCCCTACCTTCTGCAGGGCATGTCCCCGGCTGTCATACCGGAGTTCCCCGGTCCACACCAGATGGGCCAGTTCAGCAACACAGGCTAAGGCAAAGACCTCCTGGGCATCAAGACACCGGGCGCGTTGAATTCCCTCATCCCAGATCACCAGATTTCCCCGGTCTCCGTCACAGTCCGGTACATAAGCTACCAGTGCCGAGGGGTCCTTCTGATGCAGTTCCTCCAGAAACTGCCGGCATGGTTCCAGGGATGCTCCTTCCGGGACGATACGATGGGCAATACGCCCCGGGGTATCGTTAAAGCTATAGTAGCCTATTCCCAGGGACGTAAAAAAGCCGCGGTCAATGGACAGGGTCCGGGCGGACCCGTTGAGATCCGCGGCAATGCTCAAGGGGGCTGCTTGTAGACCCTGGGCCACTGCGTCCAAAATACTACCCGATCCTGGGCTTACCTGTCCGCTCACCACTTCCTTGGTGAAACTGAGATAGGCTTCATAGGCTTCCGCCTTGATACGAGGCGCCGCACCATATACCTGGGCCATAGTATCGGGATCTGCCTGAAGGACCAGTGCTTTTGCCCGGGCAATCCGGTCCGGCGCGGCCATGAAGGACCGAAACTCCTCAATTAGGACATTCGCCTCTTGCACGGGTAATACCCCGCCGTCGGTAAGGCCGAATTTGAGGCCGTTATGGCCGATAGGATTATGACTCGCGGAAATATACACAAAACCCGCTGCGGTACCATGAACCCCGCAGGCCCGTGCATAAGCCATGATCTCAGGGGCAGCCGTAATAAAGGCAAAGCGAACCCCACACCCTTCGGCTACTAAGACCCGGATCAGCAGATCCGCGATTGCCCTGCCGCTCGGCCGGGTATCCATACCCACAATAAGCGCCGGTCTTGGGGTATTCCCGTTTTGCGGGAGGCCGCGGGTTTTTATATACGCG
Source organism: Treponema sp. (assembly GCA_031258005.1). Lineage (GTDB taxonomy): Bacteria > Spirochaetota > Spirochaetia > Treponematales > Breznakiellaceae > JAIRLU01. The sequence goes on along the minus strand of JAIRNP010000101.1, from coordinate 39,627 downwards.
GCAAACACCTGTGCCCCTGCAGCAAGGATTATTTTATGGGCCGGGGAAATAGTTTCACCCGTACACTCCTCATCTCCTCCCGGGGCAACGATCCCCCGCCACCCTGAAGGGGAGAGGATCATATCCTGCAGAGCGGTCTCTACCAGGGCTTCTGATAAGCCCTCATCCGCGTCTGAGAAAGGGAATTGCTCAGGGTCTCCTAGTATCAACCCCGAATCAGGATGCCGTATCACTGCCATAGGCTACACTCCTTCGTCCATCCCATACATACACATGGGAAGCTCAGTATATCGTAGTTTGGCTTCCAAGCGCTATGGCCAGATCCTATCTCGACTTGTATCATGGAATTCAGGCTCATACTACGAATATACCAAAATAAAAGGGAGGAGGCTTTCCCAAAAACTTCAGTTTTGGGAAAGCCTCGTATGGTATGCAACAACAAGACAGGATTCCCAAGCCTTGATTTTCTGCTCCCTGCTGCCGACTATAAAGCATGTATACCATTCCCGTTGCTATAGTGGGATTAGGGAGGATAGCCAGTCTCCTAGAGGCGGATCCCCTCAGGGAGAAACCTTGTACCCACGCAGGGGCAGTGAGGGCCAACGCGGAGACGGTCTTGGTTGCCGGTGCGGATCAGAACCCCCAGCGCCGGGCTGTTTTTACCGAAACCTGGCAGTGTCCGGTCTATGCTGAAGCGGAAGAGCTGCTCCATACCCATGCCCCCCGGATAGTAATCATTGCCACCCATCCTGATAGCCATGCCTACTACTGCCGAATGGCCGCAACCTACGGGGTTCCGGTGGTGATCTGTGAGAAACCCCTCGCAGATACCCTCAAGCATGCCCGGGAGATTGCGGCCCTGCACCGAAGCGGTACGATACGCATCCTTACCAACCATGAACGGCGTTACGGAGCGGACTATATCCACGCTAAGGCCATCCTTGATGCAGGCCGTCTAGGTCCGGTCCTCAGTCTCAACGCAAGACTGTACATGGGGCGGACCCGGCGTATCCTGGATGTGCTCTGGCATGATGGCACCCACCTCGCGGATGCCATCATGTTTTTAAGCGGTTCCGTGATGCGCCATCAGCGGATCTGGGGGGCCAATGTCAATCAACGCCGCGGCGCCGCCTTTCTTTCCGGATACCTTGACCCGGGAAGAGGCCGCTGCAATGGGGGAAGACCGATCAAAGGACCGCCCTTTCTGATTGAGATCGGTGCGGAACGGGATCACCTGGTTTTTGAGTTGGAATTTTCCTGTGCCCAAGGACGGCTGCGGATCGGCAATGGGATCTTCGAGGTCTGGGAAAGCGGGGCGAGTCCCTACGCCGAAGGGTTCAGGTCCCTCCGTAAAACCCACGATACCTTTGAGGGGCCTACGGGTTATTTTTCCAATATGGTACAAGATGCGGTAGCCTGTGTCCGGGAACCGGATCGTCAGCCTTGTTCCAGCGCCTTAGATGGGCTTCGGGTTATCCGCTATCTTACCTCGGTCCAGCCCTGGAGAAAGGCTTATCAAAACTGATCCGATGCGGAACCGCCTCACAAGCCTCGGAACGCCCCTCATTATCTATTTCCTGCTCTTCGCATCTGGGCTTGTTCCCCAGGGAACATACCCGGATAGCATCCCTTTTTCCGTACGTCGGGAATTCACCCGTATCTTTGCCTATACCATACCCTCTCTGGGCTGTATCTGGTATCTGATCTATAGGCATAAGACGCTTCGTAGGTTCTGGGTACAAGGAGTCTCTCGGAGCCGCAACCTCATGGCCTTAGGCATCGCCCTCCTCGGTTTAGGGGGCATCGGGTTTTGTATATCCCAGATAGGGCCCTTGCTGAATGACCTGCTGGCTCCGTATATGCAGGTTCCCTCTGGTCCACGGCTGGAAGCCCCTGAGGGCCTCCTTGCATGGCTCGTCATCCTCGGCTCCTGTCTTGGTACGGGTTATCTGGAAGAAAGCTATTTTAGACTGTATCTGTTACGATGCCTAGAAGAAGCGGGTATAGGCTTACGAAAGGGGGTGTTCCTTTCCTGCTTCCTCTTTTCCCTTTGCCATATATATGAAGGGCCCTGGGGGGTTTTACAGGCGGCTCTGGCGGGAATGGTCCTGTCCCTGGTGTTTATACGATACCATGCTTTCCACGGCATTGCCTTGGCTCATGGGGCATACAATGGCTTGGTATACCTCATCATGTACGTTGACCGGTAAGTTCCAGATAGGCTAATGCCGCCAGGCCGAAATTCGCTTGTTTGGTGAAATCTTCGGCGTATGCATCGTAGAGCATATCTTCGTACATTTTCCCGGCAAAGCCCTCATCGATCAATCCGGTTTTTTGTACGGTACTGCGCATACTATTAAGCAAGTTCTTGATTAAAAAGGTTTCCAGGGCTTCGCATTGTTCATAAAGTTTATCGGTTTTGTCCACCACGGGCTTCCGGGAAGCGCCCTTTGGGTCAACGGCTTCTTCCTGAAGGGCGTTTTCCAGAACCTTCGCAAAACCCGCTTCCCCGGTAGTAACTTCACGCCGGTTCCCCAGGCGGGTGGCGGATTCAAGGCCTGCCCGTTCATACTGCATATACCCCAAGGATTCGATAGCCATGTGTTCCTCCTCGCCTCAGCCGTTTTAGCGTTTCAGACTTGTCGCGGTACCCAGCATACTGTCACTGGTCTGGATGGTTTTTGAATTGAACTCGTATGCCCGCTGGGCCACGATGAGGTCTACCATTTCCCGGACTACCGACACATTGGACATCTCCAGGAACTTATGGTAGATCTGGCCCATCCCTTCATAGCCCGGCCGTCCGGGAATGGGGTCGCCCGAGGCTTCGGTAACCTTAAACAGGTTTTCCCCTACCGCCGTAAGCCCTACGGGATTGGGGAACCGGTACAGTTCGATTTGCCCTACCGGGATGGGTTCGTTTTCGTTTATCTGGGGAACCATCACCGAGACCCGGCCGTCCTTGGAAACGGTGATCTTCTCAGGAAGAAAGCCTTCGGGCATGACAATATCCGGGAGTAACCAATACCCGTTGGAAGTTACCATGCGTCCGTTGGAATCTACCTCAAAGGCGCCGTTCCGGGTATAGGCATAACTGCCATCATAGGTTTGGATCCGAAAAAAACCGTCTCCTACAATGGCCATGTCCGTAACATTTTCCGTATTCTGCGGAGACCCTTGGGTAAACATCCGCTGGGTATCGGCGATCTTCACTCCATGCCCCATTTGGATCCCCACGGGTACTACCGTGTCCTCGGTAGCCGGGGTTCCGGCGGTTTTCACGGTTTGGTAGAGGAGGTCCTCAAAATCAACCCGCATCCGTTTATACCCCGAGGTATTCACATTAGCCAGATTATTAGAAATCGTATCAATATTGGCCTGTTGACCTATCATACCGGAAGCGCCGGTCCATAAACTTCGTACCACTATAACTCCTTTGCCATTTATTTCCTCGAGGCCGCCTTAGCCGCTTACTTTACCCACTTGATTTATCAAGGTTCCCAGCATGGTATCTTCGGTTTGAATCACCTTTTGATTTGCTTCATAGGCCCGGTTTACTTCGATCATCTGGACCATTTCCAGAACCGGATCCACATTGGAAGCCTCGGTGAAGCCCTGTACCACTCGGGGCCGGTCTTCTATGGTCATAATGCGGGCCTCTCCAGAAACATCCGTCGAACGGTACAGGCTGGAACCTTGTTTTTGCAAATACCGGTCCACATCGAATTCTACCAGCTTCAGCGTATCAAGCAACGTTGCCGCTTCCCAGGAGTTGTCTTCTTTGGAAATCAGGCGGTTCGGATCCTCGGTATACGCGGCATTAACCCACACCTGGCCCTGCTTATCCACCTGGAAATTATTGGCCTGGACCTGGATAGGGCCGTTTTCTCCGAGTACCGGATACCCTTCCTTGGTTTCCAGGTACCCTTCTTTCCCCAACTGAAAAGAGCCGTTGCGAGTATACCGTTCCCCCCAGGGGGTAGCCACGGTCATGAACCCCTTCCCGTCCAAGGCAAGGTCGAAATCACTCTGGGTTTCTTTGAGCGCTCCCTGTTCAAAGCTGGTATACAGTTCATTCAGTTCGACCCCCATCCCGAGTTTTCCAATCACCGGCGCCATATCTGCGGATCCAAAGGGGTGCTGATATACTCCGTCGTCTTCCATTCGACGCAACAAGAGTTCGGGAAAGGCTTTAAGTGAGATCATATCTTTCTTGTACCCATCGGCATCGACGTTGGCTAAATTATTCGCCAGAGCGTCCAGACGCCATTGCTGGGCCCGCATCCCGCTTGCGCCGGTATACCATCCTCTAATCAATTACATCCTCCCTATTGACTTGAATATCGGAAGCAATCGAAGGTCTCTTAAATAGAATAAGTAAGGGGAACCCCACCCTTTTCCCTGATAGTGAGTAAGGAAAAAATAAATGCAAAGGGTTTCCCGAACCGTTAACGGTGGGAAACCCTTGATGATTGGGCGCTACCCTTTTATAGGACGAGGCCTTAGGGTATTGCACCGGCGCTCAAGCTGCTAGGCATTGCTGTCGAAGACGGTGCCCCCCAGGGAAGATGCTTCCGGTTTTATAGCAGCCCGGTATTTGCCCAGGGCCTGCTTTTCCCGTTCCAGTTCAGGGAAGGTATAGACCGGGTTTCCCCCGGTATCCAAAGCTACCTCAGGAATCGAATAGGAACCCAACTCCTTGATCACCTGGTTTTGGGCTGCGCTCAGGTTTTTAGGCCGGCACTCGGGCCTATCCGCCGTGATGTCCGTAAGGGTAATCCCCTGGGGCCTTGACCATATAGCCCCGTACCCTATCTTTCTCAGATTAGCACGTTTAATGGTTTCATTCTCTTGTTTCGTAAAGCGGTACCGCAGACTCGGAATAAGCCAAAACAACAGGGAGAAGATAAGGGGAACGACCCCTAAGCCCACCAGGATAAGCGGAAGGGGCTCATGCAGGACCACCTGTGATAAGGCATAGGTGATTTTGTACAGATATGAAGCGCCATCGAATTGAACCTGCGTCGTAATAGGGCCGGTCTTCAAGGCGTTAAACAGGAAATACCCGCCAAAGATCAGGTTCACCCCGTTGATGAGGCTGAACCACAGGTTCATCTTGGTAGGGTTGGAGGAGAAATGCTTGAGCCGTTTTAAGGGAGAAGAACCGCCAAAAGACCGATCCCGCAGGTCAGCCCGAAGCAGAAGCTCGTCGAAGCGGTATACCAGGGTTCCCTCATCCGTAACTTCTGGAAGGCCGCCGAATTCCACGCAACAGGCGCTGAGCCCCTGCTCCGCTTCCTGGGGGGTAGCGCCGGTGAGGACCATGTATTCCGGGAGGGAGATGACCCCCTGGTTGGCCTGGATATAGGCGATGAGGGCCTGCTTTTCTTTAGCGGCCCAATCCCCATTAGGATCTCCGTCACCGAAAATGAAGGAGAAGATCGCCTTGTACAGGGGTTTCCCTTTGGGCCGGGAGTTCCTGCCGGTATAGTACCGGCCATTCAAGGACCGGTCCACGGCCTTGGTTAGTTCCGAGTAAAACCATATCCGGATGATGAGGTCAAAGATGCTTCCTGCGAGGAACAAACCTCCCCCTCCGCGGCCTTCCGAACGGCTATCCGAATTGGAGGAGCTCGAAGCCACTGAAACCGCCAAGGCAGCCAAGGCAATGAGCATGAAAAGGACAAAGTACCCCACAAGCATCACCATGATCCACACCTTAAACAACAGGGTCCCCGCGATTTTTATCCCTTCCATGACCTGGCCGGTGAATCTCCGCAGACCCGCCCCGAAACCCCGGTATTTACTGGTAAAACCCTGGGGAAAGGAATAGAGGATTTCCCCGGATTCGGTTACTTCAAGCCGTCCTGAATACTCATCCGCCGCAACCGGGACCAGTTCCCGGATCGTGTTCAGGGGTAAGGCCGTTTGAGCCGCGATATCCGCGACGGTGGCGCCTTTCCGCTGCTTTTTGAAGGCATCAGTGATCTTCCGGTATGCAGCTTTATCCTTTATGGAGAAAGAAAAAACGGTTTTATTCGTGTATCCCATGGATAGTACTCCTCTTAATCGACATGAAGGGCCTTTTAGTCTCCAGACTCCTGAATTTCACAAGAACCCTCTTGAACCCCTGGATTGTCCAAACTATCCTGTACCCGGCCAGTATGCGGCCCTTCGGCATGTTCCGGCAACGTGTTTTTTTCTAGGATCGACGCCAAGGTAACATTCTTAAAAAAATCATTCACCAGACTGGTTACACCCGTCCACACCTCATGACTCAGACAGACCCCTATCCGGTCGCAGGTTTCCTGGCGCTTATCACAGGAGATACTTTCCAAATCCTCCCCTGCCGCGTCCAAAATCGCCTTGATCGTGAGCTTATCCAGGGGCTGGGCAAAATAAAAGCCCCCTCCCGGTCCTCGGACGGATGAAACAATCCCCGCCTTACGGAGCTTAAAAAAAATCTGTTCCAAAAATACCGATGAGATATGCTCCTGTTCCGATAAGTGATTGATGGAAACCGGGGCGCCGTCTTTTCCCATTTTTGCCAGTGCCAAGGATGCCCGTAAGGCATACCGGCCCCGTGTGGTAATCCGCATTAAAAAATACCCCCTTTCCTCTCTTTCGCTCTTGGCTTCTTTTTTCTTACATGACTATAGGGTATTTTGTTACAAATGAAAAGACAGTCTTTGGGAAGGTTTCTTGCAGGTAAAGAGGCACTCTTTTTCTTTATTATAGCTGATCTAAAAAAAGCGCCTTTTACTCTTGACTAAAAAATTTATTAAAAATATAGTTTTTTATAATCTTAGATGGCATCAAAGATCGTTGGAGGTTTTTACTATGAAGAAATTAGTGGCGCTTTGTATTATTGGTCTGGCCCTTGGTACTGCGGGGGTATTTGCAGAGCACCCCGATGGGTGGGGCTTAGGTATTGTAGGCCGCGGCGGTTATGGTGGGTTTGGTCCGGCTTTATCCCTCAAGGCTCCTCCCTTGCCCATATATTGGGGAATCAATCTGTTAATTCAGCCGGGGTATTTCGGCGTGAATGTAACCGGTGATTATTATATCATTGACAAAGCCTTGGTTCCCGATATTAACCTGGACTGGTATTTCGGAGTGGGGGGGTATGCTTCCTTAGGCTCTTGGAGCGACGGCAAGGGACCTTATAATCATGATGGGTTCGCTTTAGCCGCGGGCGCCCGTGTACCTATTGGGCTTTCCTGGGAATTCCTGGAACACTTTGAGCTATTCGGGGACATCTACGCAGGTCTCGGTTTGTGGATTGTACCCATCAAATTCCCGGACTGGACCGTGGGGGGTGAAATAGGTATCCGGTACTGGCTCTGATGAGCCGGGGATAAGCACCGGTGAAACGAGAACACCTCCGGAGCAAAGCCGGAGGTGTTTTTTTGCCTGAACCTATCTAATAGAGAAAGGAGTATGACCTTGAGCGCCAGGGTTCTTGGCCTTGCGGGGTATGGCATGGTTTTTTCTTGTTTTATTGCCTGCGCGGGCCTGGGTTACCGGGCTTCCGCGGAGGAGTACTATGCCATCGGTATGGCCTACTTGGAACTGGGCAAATATACCGAAGCGGAGCAATGGCTTAACCGGGCAAAAGCAGTGGATAAAACCAAGGTGGCTTCAGAATACAACCTGGGGAGAATCGCCTTTGAAACCAAGCAGTATGAGGAGGCCCTGAGGTTTTTTGAACGGCTCCTCAAAAAGGACCCGGTGAATCTCATGGTTCTTAAAGCCGCAGCCTATACCCACATTAAGCTGGGGAATATAGAACAAGCGGAGGCCCTCTACCAGCAGGTATTGGCCCTGGCCCCGGAAAGCGCGGACGATGGGTACAATTATGCCCTGGTCCTCTATGCCATGGAAAAGTACGACCGAAGCGAACAGGTTTTAGGGGCCTATCCCTTTGCCCTACAGGAGAATATGGAGGTGCTCCTCCTTTTTGCCCGGGCCCAGAAAGCCCAGCAAAAGCCCGAAGCCGTGGATAGCTATGCCCGATGGTTTGAGGCTCAGGGAGAAAAGGAGGATCCCCAGGTCCGCGCTGAGTATGCTTCGGCTCTGGAAGCGGCCGGGTTCTATGCCCGGGCGGTGGAAGAATACCGAACCCTCCTCAAGGGGCTTCCTCCGCGTGCCGTAGCTTCTCAGGATCTTTCCCCTGCCCAGGTCCGCTATACCCTGGCGCGGCTGCTCTTGATCGCGGATCCTGAAAACGAGGAAGGCATCACTGAGCTTACTACGGCCCTGAGGGAAGGGTTTGACGACCAGGATGCCTTGGAGGCCCTCATGGAAGAAGAAGGGATCTCGGAGGCCCATAAAGAGGCAATCCGCCGGCTCATTGATGAAGGCCCTCCGTCGGAGGAAACCGAGAGCGATACTGAAGGGGAGCCTGTTTCAGAAGAAGAACCGGAGGATTCCTTAGAGGATGGGGACGAGGGATGAACCGCTTTCTCCCCGGGGCTCGTAACATGAGGTGAAAAGCCGGGAACGATACAAGAGTTGTTCAATAACTTCAGTTATTGAACAAGTCCACAGAAAGAGGACGTCGGTCTTACGAAGTAAGCCGCATGAGTAGTAAGAGAAAAAAGAAAAAATGATTGTTTCGATGATACAGATACTTTTTGAGGTGCCTGAGGCGGATACTATCAAGGAGAAACGACGGATACTCCGGTCGATAAAGGATAAGCTGCAGCGCCGGTTTCACCTGAGCGTTGCAGAAGTGGACCTGCAGGATTCCCTTTCCTTTGCCCAAATCGGGGGCGCCTTGGTATCCAATTCCAAAGCCTTTGGTGAGACGGTGTTGCATAAGGCCCTGGCTATGATAGAAACGGAAGTACCTGTTCGCATTCAGGATGTGCGTATTTATTCGGAAGAGTTTTGATACGTGTATTGTATGGTTTTTTAAAGAAGGAATATACATGAAACAGGTTAAAGGGGGTATCTTCATCGCGATTATGCTCCTGTTGAGTTCTTGTATGGGGGTACAGGCGGATATTGCCCTGAACTCGGACGGTTCGGGGATCCTGGTTCTGGAGTACCGTTTTTCCCGCCTGTTGGAATCTCTGGGGAAACTGGACGGTAATGAACGCTGGCCCCCGGTTCCCGTGGGGAAGGCTGATTTTGAGCGTACCCAGGAGCGGGTACCCGGGCTGCGGCTGGTGTCTTTTTCTGCCAGGGAGGATGGAACGGATCGGTATCATCACGTCAAGATGGAATTCGCGGATCCCGGGGTATTGCTTCGTTTTCTCGATGCCACGGGACAGGGGGCTTCCCTGGTTCAGGAACAGGGAACGTACCGGCTTACCCTCACCTTCACCGAAGGCATGGACAAGGCGGATCCGGAGCTCCTGGCCCTGGTGGAGGCGGTTTCCGCGGGATATGTCCTCCAGATAACCCTGTCCTTCCCCGGAGAGGGGTCCTTGAAGGTGTATGACCGGGAGGGACGCTCCTGGGATACCGTGCCCGGGATGACCCTGGTTCCTCAGGGAAAACAGGTTTCCTTCATCGCTCCCTTGGGAACGGTCCTGACCCATAAGCAGGGCTTGAGTATGGAAATAGGGTGGTAGGCCCAGGCCCCCGCTCCTATCCCGGCACCAGGTTTAAGAAACCCTTCCATGAGGCCGATAACTGTATAGAAGACTTGTTCGACAACCCGGTTGGATAGCTGCTAACTTTCGGTTAGCTGCAAGTCTCGCAAAATACTCCGCATTTTGCTGTTTTTAAGCGGGAGTTGGACAAGCAGCGCTTGTCTTCCAAAAATCGAGGTTTTTGAACAACGCTCGTAACCAGAGCCTCTTTCAAAACTTCGGTTTTGAAAGAGCACCATCGAACCGGAGGATCCGGTTTTGCAAGAAGCTCAACGGAATTTCGGTTCTTTGGGAGCTTGTAAGGAGGGATGTACTCAGGAGGAGCATACTGACAATACAAAAAAAACGCGAAGCTTCCTAAAAAGCCGGGGCTTTAGGAAAGGTAAGCCGCAAGGGAAGGGTTGTTGTTTTGAACCTTCATATCGAGGTTGTATAGGCAGGAAGTATGAATGAACTAATCATCGGTATATTAATCATGGGTAATACATTCTTACTCTTTTTTGCGGTGAAATATCTGGTAGCCCCCAGCCGGATCGAGACATTAGCTAAACTCTTAAAAGAAGGTAACACCCGGGGAGTGATCAAATCGGCGAGGGCTATTATTGCAAAACAACCTAAGAATGCGGAAGCCCATTATTACCTGGGAATGGCCTATCTGGCAGAAAATAGAACATCCGCTGCCCTGATTGAGCTTAAACTCGTATCTCAATTGGGGATCATGGGAAGGGCGATTCCGGAGATAGAGTTCAGACAGACCATGGCCCAGCTTTTCATCCGCGGGCATCAGCCGGAAGAAGCCATTAAAGAGTACCTTTTATTGATAAAATTAGCCCCTGAAAAAGCCGAATTCTATTACCAAGCGGGGAAACTCTTTGTGGAACGGAATCGTATTGATATGGCAAAGCAGTATTTCTATAAAGCCGGAGAACTCAATCCTTATGACGGCCGAGTCCACTGTGAACTGGGCTCCCTTTTGTATAAAGAACAGCGGCCCCAAGAAGCGAAAATAGAATTGGAAAAGGCCATACAGTTTTCCCGCCGCAATGGCCAGGCCTATTTTTATCTGGGTAAGCTTTTCAAAGATGCCCAGGATTATGCCGCCGCGCTGCAAAGCTTTGAACAGGCCCTGCAGTGTAAAGCGTATAAGATAAATGCCCTCATAGAACGGGGGATCTGTTATATGGCCCTGGATGCTATGGATAAGGCGGTGCTTGAATTGGAATTGGCCATCAAGACTATCGGCGATGAAACGCACCCGGATAGTCTCTATGCCCGGTATTTTATGGGTGTCTGTTATGAACGGTTCAATCACATTGATAAGGCCCTCGCCCAGTGGGATAGGGTCTATGCGATAAAGAAGCATTTTTATGATGTAGAGAACAAACTTGCCCAATATGCGGATTACCGCTATGATGTCCTCAAGGATTACCTGAACTATGGGGATGAGCAATTTTTGGCCCTCTGTAAGGATATGGTAACCAAGGGTATGGGTTTCAAAGTGCAGGAGATGAAGGTTATTCCCAATGGCAGTGAACTGGTAGCCATAGAGGGGCATTCCCTTATGGATGAAAACAACCGGGATCTCTACTGCCTCATGCGTTTTTATCGTATAGCTGAACTGGTACATGAACCGGTAATCTACACCATGCTGGAAGATTTAAAACGGCACAATATACACCGGGGTATCATCGTAACCAATTCCGGCTTTGCCCAAGATGCCATAGACTATGCAGAGGCCAGATCCGTGGAACTATTTGATAAGGAAAAACTTTTAAAATTACTGCAAAAAACAATCCCGTAAACCCCCTATACCCTAGGGTGTAGGGAGCCCTGGCGGAGTAGGTTTAACAAGGAGCAGAATCATGTATGATAAAGAACATAATACAGCCGCGAGCTACACCTCGACTAAGGTATTAGCAAAACAGGGAATTGCTGCAGTGGGCGGTATCATCGGCGGGGCCGGCCTCCTGCTCATGGGCAGCCTTCCACCCGTAGGGGGTATACTCTTAGGGGCTCTTGCAGGGGTCCTGGGCATAGGAGCGCTCCTTTCCAAGGACCCTGAGGAAAAGAAGCCTGGAGCGGTCCTCACTGCTGCAGGCTGCTTGGCTATCCTATCACGGCTCAGCATTCCGGTGATTAAGCCCTTAGCCGGCGCGTTTTTGGGATTGGGGGCCCTGGGGTTTTTCGCTATGGGTATCTGGAAGGGCATCAAATTTTTCAAAGGGCTTAAGCAGAGAAGGTGACCTACTTTTTTGAAACCTATGGCTGTCAGATGAATACGGCGGAATCCGCAGCCTTCAAGGGGGTACTGCGAGAGCGGGGTTGGTCTGAAGCGCAAGACGGAGCCGATGCGGACCTGGTGGTCCTGAATACCTGTTCAGTCAGAATCGGTGCGGAAACCCGGGTCTTGGGGAGACTGGCCCAGTATGAAGCCCTTAAAAAAAAACGCACCCTCTTGCACCGTCCTCTTACCCTGGTGGTAGCCGGTTGTATGGCTTCCCGTTTAGGGGAGGCCCTTAAAGTACAAGCCCCCGCCGTGGACCAGGTGATGGGAACTACCGAGGCTTCCCTGTTTCCCCGTATCTTAGAAGCCCTGGAGCAGGGCCTTTCCCTGCAGGCCCTAAGCCCGGAACAAGGGGCGCAGGAAAAGCCCGTGTTTTCCTTTGCCCCCTTCCACGGGGAGGAAGGACAGTTCCGGAGTTTTATCCCCATCATGCACGGGTGTAACAACTTCTGTTCCTACTGTATCGTGCCCTATGTGCGGGGCAGGGAAGTATCCCGGGATCCCCGTTCCATTCGGGAAGAGATCCGGGCGGCTGCTCGGCGGGGGATCCGGGAGATCACCCTCTTGGGTCAGAATGTCAATTCCTATCACTGGAAATCGGGAAATCCTGGGGAAACCCTTGATTTTCCGGGACTCTTGGAGTTAGTCGCCGCTGAAGCTGAAAAAAACGCCGTTCCCTGGGTCCGGTTTTTATCGAGTCATCCCAAGGATCTTTCTTCGGAAGCTATCCGGATCATGGCGGCCCACCGGGTGTTTTGCCGGCATCTGCATCTCTGCGTCCAGCATGGTTCCAATGCAATCCTGGCTGCCATGAACCGGGGCTATACCCGGGAAGCCTACCTGGAATTGGTAGCCGAAATCCGAGAAGCCATGCCGGATATAAGCCTCTCCACGGATATACTCATCGGCTTCCCCGGCGAAACCCCTGCGGATCTGGAACAAACCCTGTCATTAATGGAAGCGGTGAAATTCCTCTACGCCTATATGTACCATTATAACCCTCGGGAGGGTACCGCGGCCTTTACCTTCCCAGACCGCATTAGTGAAGCAACGAAACGAAAACGGCTTGCCCAGGTTATTGCATTGCAAAGGGGGCATACATTAGAATTATTACAATCACGTATTGGTTGCCGGGTAAAGGTCTTGGTTGAAGGTATTTCCCGGAAACATGCCAATGAATTATTGACCCGCACGGAACGGGATGAAATGGTCGTTGTTCCCGGCAGCCCGTCTCTGATAGGCTCCTTCGCCGAACTACGCCTCAACTCCCTCCGGGGAAATACCTTCCGTGCAAAGGAGTTATCTGTATGCCCTTGCGATTACTCGGATTCATTATAATCCTGGTTGTTTTTCTGCTGTTCATGACCTTGAATTTGGAGAACCGCTGTGATATCCGGTTTTGGGTTACCGATACGGCGATCCTGCGTGAAGTGCCGGTGTATGTAACGGCTTTTTCGGCTTTTGTGGCAGGTATGCTCTGTGCCTTCCCCATTATGTTTTTCGTACATTTTAAGAGAAAAAAACAGGAAAAGAACCCCTCCGGGAACCGTGTGGTAGAACCTAAAAAGAAAGGGGGGAAATTTCGCAAGGCAGAAGAGGAGGAGGGTACGCCTTGAGCATAGGAGGAATCCCTCTAAGAAGAGAGATTCCCTATAGCCCAGAGCTTATGAACCTATCCGCTAGGATCGAAAGCCGATCAAGAACGGGGAGAGGCAGGATGCTTTTACTGTTTGGACTGCTGCTGGGAGTAATGGGACGGCTGGAAGCCGGCCTCTATGCCCAAAGTCCTGCGCAGATCCTCTTGGCGGATGAAATACGGCGGCTTGAAGAAACCGTAAAAATCTCCAAACTTCCCGCAAGGGAGCGTCAGGAAGCCTTCATACGTTTGGCCCAGCTTCTCCAGCTTACCGGGAACTTTGAGGGGGCAGCCAAGGCATGGAACGATGGGGCTCTCGCAGATCCGCAAAACCAGCATGACACGGCCTTACTGGAGGGGGCCTTTTGTCTGGTGGCGCTGGGAGAAATGGACCAGGCAGAAGCCCAGATAAAACCCCTCTTGCAAAGCTCCCACCCCGGTACCCGGCTTAAGGCCCGGTATTTACACGCCCAGATCCAAGCCTTTCGATCCGGAGAACTGGCGCCTCTGCAGGACCTCCTGGATGATCCCGACTATGAAGGGTATACGCCGGGGATATACTATACCCTCTGGAAATTAACTGGCATAGAACGCTACAAAACCAGGCTCCTCTCCATCTATCCCCAAAGCCCGGAAGCCCGTATTGTTCAAGGGGCTTCCAACAGCGGACCGGTAAGCCTTTTGCCCTTGGCGCTCTGGTTCCTTTTTCCCGGGCGTGAGCAGGTAACCGTGACCGCCACGGTACAGGATGCAAGGGGAGTCCGTACCGCCACGGATACGGAAGCCCAGGTATTGCAGACCGGTCTTTTCAGCAGGGAAGCGAATGCCCAGACCATGGCGGCCCGGCTTAAGGCCGCGGGTTTTGAAGCCACCGTTGCCCACCGAGTAGTAAAGGGAACGTCCTATTGGGTGGTAACGGTTCTCTCCGGGCAAGATATACACAAGACCCAGGTCCGATTACAAGAAAAAGGGTTTGAGTCTTTTCCGGTTTCGGTTTTTTAGGCGTCCCTCTTGATCCCTATGGTTTCATTCGGGTCTGTTCCGGGCAGTTTTTTATGGTTTATCCTGCATAACCCTATCCTTAATCTATACGCTAGGTTATACTAGCCCCATAAGGAGAAGTTACCATGCATGAAATACAGGTTACCTTTGCTGATGGCGGTTCCCTTACCTGTCCTTTCGGAACCCCCGCGGAAACGTTAATCGAACATTTTGGCGTAGCCCCTGAAAAATTAGCGGCAGTTAAAGTCAACAACGAAATTCTTCCCCTTTCTGTACCCCTTGAGGTGCATGCCTGGGTGGAACCGGTGTCTTTGGAAACCCCTGAAGGGACGATGATATACCGGCGTTCTTTGGCCTTCCTGCTTGCCATGGCAGCACAAAAATTATTTCCCGACCGAAAACTCTATATAGGTCATTCCTTGGGCAACAGTTATTACTATACCTTTTTGGTGGGAATCCCTGCCAAAGAGGACATTGCATCGCTGAAGTGGGAAATGCAGGCCCTGGTTCAAGCAGATCTTCCGATAACCGTGCGCCTTATGGCCTATACCGAAGCCCTGAGCCTTTTTAAAAAAAACGGACAAACCGATACCGCCCTGCTCCTGGAGGAACGGAGCGATTCCAAAGTACCGATCAATGAATGCGGGGAATTTACCGACCTCTACATCGAGGCCCTGGTACCCCGTACAGGTCTTCTTGCCGTCTTTGATCTTATCCCCTACCAAGAGGGCTTCCTCCTCTGTTTTCCTGGAATCGGACAGGGTATGACCCTGACGCCCTTTGAAGATAGCCCTATCATCTTCTCGGTGTATAATAAATACAAGGAATGGGGCCGCATCGTGGGCCTGCATGCAGTGGGCCATCTTAACCGGATCGTCCGGGAGCGGACCTTCAAAGATTATATCAGGATCGCCGAAGCATTTCAGGCAAAAAAATTAGCTGAAATTGCGGATCTCATCTATGCCAGAAAAGAAACCGTAAAAATAGTGCTTATTGCCGGGCCTTCCAGTTCCGGGAAAACCACGACGGCAAAACGGCTTTCCATTGAGCTTAAAGTAATGGGAATTGAACCTATCCCTATTGGACTCGATGATTATTATGTGAACACCGATAAAACGCCCCGGGATGAGAAAGGTGAACCGGACTACGAATGTCTGGAAGCCCTGGATATCCCCTATTTCAATCAACAGCTTCTGGACCTCTTTAATGGGGAGGAAGTAAGCCTTCCCCTCTATGATTTTAAGACCGGCCGTCGCCGGGAAGGGGGAGGCAGGAAGATCCGCCTTAGCCCGCGGACCATACTGATTATAGAGGGTATCCATAGCCTTAACGATGCCCTTACCCCCCAAATCCATCGGGATACCCAATTCAAATTGTATGTTTCTGCGTTGACCCATCTTAACTTGGATGATCACAACCGGATCCCTACAAGCGATCACCGGCTCCTGCGGCGCATGGTCCGGGATAACCAGTTCCGGGGCGCCAGTGCGGTAAATACTATTAAGATGTGGCCCAGTGTACAGCGGGGAGAGCGGCGGTATATTTTTCCCTTCCAGAACGGGGCGGATGTGGCTTTTAACTCCGCCTTGAATTATGAGTTGTCGGTGTTGAAATTCTACGCGGAGCCGCTGCTCCATTCGGTGAAACCTCATAACCCCGAATATGCCGAAGCAGTACGGCTCCTCTCCTTCCTCAGGAACTTCGCTCCTATTCCTCCTCAATACGTACCGGGACAGAGTATCCTCAGGGAGTTTATCGGGGAGAGTGAGTTTAAATATTAATGGGTGGGGTGCCCGAAACCCAGGGGGCCGGAGACGGGAATCTCCCTAAGCCCCGGATCATCCTGGATGACGCAAGGGGTATGCTGGTGCTGGAGTTTGATACGGGGCTTACTGCCCAAGCCTTTGCTCGGCTCAAGCTGGCCCATCTTATCACCCAAGCAGGGTCCATAGTTGCCCCGGATGGTTCATGGACACCCTGGAAACCCCTCGGAGTACGGGAACAGCATGGAACCATGAGTATCTGGGGACCAGCCTTTACCGGTGTAAGGCTGGATATGCTCATTACGGATGATAGCCGAAAGGACCAGGCCTTGGATGCCCTGCGGTATTGGATCCGGGCATGTCTCCTCTTGGAAGAGGAGCAGCGTCTTCCTGCTCCCTGGCCTGCAGGAGCCCTTATTGCCCCTTCAGGCGCGATCCTGTTCCCTCCAGAAGCACTCCTCCGGTACAGTATCAAAGCAGCGGGACCGGAAACATGGTTTAACGGGGTCGAGGGGTATGTGCATCCGGATCTCTCAGGAATTGCGGGGACCGCGTTTACCGCCGGGGCCATGGCATACCGGATCTTCTGCGGTGCACCGCCCTTCCCCTCTACGAACCGGGAGATCCTCCATAAGGACATGCGAGAAGGGGTTTTTATCCCGCTCAGGCTTGCGGCTCCGGGATTAGATGACAACCTGGCCGTTCTCATAAACCGAGCCTTGACGCTCCTTAAGGCAAAGCAAGCCGAAGCGGCCCCGCTCGTCTTGAGCGCCTTAGAAGACCTGCTTGGCCCTCCAGGGTCCGCCACCGTCGCATCCTACCTGCATGACGTGGATCCGGCAAAACAGGCGCGGCTTATCCTGGAAAAAGAGCGGTTTATTAAACAGCATACCCTGCAGGTAAAAGCCAAACGGTTTATCCATCGGAACATCACCCTTCTCGGGGGGATATCCATTGCGGCCCTGAGTCTCGTCCTTATGATCACCAGCGTGATCTCCGACCAGGTACAGAGGCCCACCACGCAAGGGATGGGTCCCCAAGAAGTGGTGGAGACCTATTACAAGGCCATGGGAACCCTGGATCATCTGTGGATGGATGCGTGCGTTATGCCCAAAACCGGAAAGGATGACATTGCTATGGTTACCAATTTCTTTGTGATCAATCGGGTTCGCCAAGCCTACGAGGCGAAATCGGGAATCCTCTCTGCCCAAGCATGGATCAACGCAGGTTCTCCTCCTACCGAGGCGACGGTTTTTGGGGTTTCTGATCTTCGTTTTGCGGGGATAGACCAGGATGAAAGGGATGGGGAAGTAGCCTTTATGGCTTCGTACCTGCTCTGGCTTCCGGGATCCTTCCGGGATCCTGATGATCCAGGACCAGGGGAAACCGGCTCTGAAACCGCTGAAGAAGCGGGTCTTCCCTGGAGCATTTCCCGGCGGGATCGGATTCGGCTTACCCATTACCGGGGGGCCTGGCGCATCGCGGACATACAGCGTAAGCCCTAGGGTGTCCTGGGGGGAAGAACCTGCAGCGTTCTTTTCGTAGCAGCTAATCCGGCGGGATGGTACGGGTCCCCTTTTTTTGTCCCGCTTCAGGTTATATCAGGAGTCCGCGAATGAACGCTCATTTCAGCGAATTATTCGAATGAATTCACGGACTTTTTTCTCTCTGTCGAACTCATGTACAAGTCCTTTTAAGCAGAAGTTGTTCAAAAACTGAAGTTTTGGGAAAGCCTCTATATGGAGAGCTTCTTGCAAAACCCGGTTGACCACCCAGGAGGGGCAGCCGTCGGCACTGCCTCAACCTGAGCGCTCGCGGGCCCCCTATTTCCGTTTTTTCCAGCGGATATATATCTGTCGGCCCGTACTGTTCTCCTGGGGCCGCTCTTCAGTCTCAAACTGGCTTATAGCCCGGAAAAGATCCCCCAGCTTTTTGAAGCCGTAGTTCCGGGGGTCAAATTCACTGGACCGCAGGGTGATCTTCTGGCCCACTCCTCCGAGATAGGCCCAGCCCGATTCATCGGCCAGATCATCCACCGCATCTCTGAGTAATTTAAGAAGCCGGCGATCCACTTTGAAATCCTTACGGGCCGGAGAGGGGTGTTTCGCGTCATCATCATCAGTTTCCTCTTGTACTCCCCGAAGGATTTCAGTGTAGATGAATTTATCACAAACCGAAACAAAGGCCCGAGGGGTCTTCTTTTCTCCGAATCCGTAAACCATACGGCCGCTTTCCCGTAACCGTGCCGCCAGGCGGGTAAAATCCGAATCACTGGAAACAATACAAAAACCGTCAAGCCTTTCGCTGTAGAGCAGGTCCATGGCATCAATGATCATCGCGGAATCGGTGGCGTTCTTACCGCTGGTATAAGAAAATTGCTGAATAGGCTGGATGGCGTATTCCAGGAGCCGATCTTTCCAGGAACGGAGATTCGTACTGGTCCAGTCGCCGTAGATCCGCTTCACACTGGCCACTCCGTATTTGGCTACTTCATCTAAAAGGCCCTCAATAATAGCAGGCTGCGTATTATCCGCATCAATAAGAACGGCGAGTTTGGCCTGACTAATTTCGACTTGCTGGCTTGAAAAAGGCAATAATGGCATATAATTTTCCACCTTAAACAGATTCTCTCCTACAAATGAAACCTTTTGCACGATTCCCTTTCGGGCGGACCCTTGGTCCGATGACAAAGGTTTGGAAAAAACGGCCACAAGACTGCTTTTTCCTTAAAAACTTACGGGTACAGGAGCCTCTGGCAAAACCAACCGGGTTTTGCCAGAGGCTCTCGAAGTTTTTTAGCGGTTGTTTTTTCAAAAGGTAAGCCCTCGAAAAAGTCTCGCTCGGGTTGTTCAGAAACTGAGGTTTCCCACAACCCTAGTGTATAAACAATTATCCTCATCCAGGGTTTCCAAAAAAACATGGTCCTAAAGTCCTGGATACTCCAAAACCACTATTCTCCAAAAAAAGACGGTTTAATCCGCCGGACTCGGCTTATCGTGCCCAGGGGCAAGCGGATGGTCTCCTGTGGGGCTTTAGCCTTACGGGATCCGGCTTCACCGCTGAGGCGCTGCTCCGGGGTGCTGTTTTCGGCGCTTTCATCCTGGAATAAGGGCTTGAGGAAGAGCACACTCTCGCCTCCCTGTTTTTTCAGGGCCTCTGGAATACCCAGGGTATGCTTACTGCCCTCTTCTGGATGGAACCACCAGACTGCAAGTAAGGACCTGGTGGCTATGGCCTGTTGTGCGATACGGGCCTTTCCCACATAGTCAAGTCCCTGGGCCTCAAACGTTTCAGAACGAATAACCCTTCCTGCAAGCTGGGACTCATCGAGGATCACCCGCCCTTCTATCCGGGCCTGTACTGCCTCCTGAGCCGCCCCACTCAGGGATAGGTCCTGCAAGGCATGATGGAACCGTTCTTGCTCCAGGGCCGGGTATCTCTGGCATTCCCCCGCGTCCCCAGCCTTCCCCGTAGGAGAAGTGCACTTTTGGGAACCTTCCCTTTGGGAGCTCTCACGCTGGGCTATGATATCAACCCCCACTTTTTGGAGCGCTTCTACTGCCTCGGACCGTTTCGACACGGATAATACATACACCCCAGGCCCTAAAGTCCGGGTTATCAGGGAAGCCACCGGGCCCGTCTCTGCCAGATACCGCCGCTCCTCCGCTAAGGTCAGCACCACTCCCTTATGGAGGGAGACCTCCCCATAGCGCCGCTCCCAATCCTGCAAAGTCCATATAAGGCTCTGGTCCAGCCGGTTTCCTGAGAGGCGGTTCAGCAGGTCCAGCATGGTCTGTGCATCCATACCCCGGTCAAAACCCCGAATCACCGACGATTTGGTCAGTTCAAAGCGTAAACCCACCTCGGCTATACCCGCACTCTGATTCCGGGGTACGGAAAAGAAGGCCACCGACAAAGCATCTTCAAAGGTAATTTCAGGATACAACACCAAAGAAAAAGCCCTATCCAGGGCAAGGACCGGACCTGCTGCCTTGGAAGGAGCCCTAGGTTCAGGTACAAGCCGCCAACAGCCCGGGGCAGCTGGTTCCAACAAGCCCAGGAGTTCCAAGGCTTCAAGGAGCAGGTCAAACCTATAAGCCCCGTCCTGGGATCGAAGGGGTTCTATCCCCTCCCGAATCAGGAGCTCCCCAAACCGTTGGAGGCTTACCCTGGGGTATTGCCGGGAAGGTTCAAGCAATCCAAGGAACCGATAGATGAAACCCGCGTAGGTTCGCACCTGTCCTTGAAGGGAGGGGCTTAGCTCCTGACCTTGAAACCATCCAAAACAACAGAATCCTGCGGCGCCATAGACAAGCCGTTCCCAGGGGGAAAGTTGCTGAAAAGCCCGGAGTCGCCCTTCATCAGGGTACAAACCGGTTACATCCCCTTCGGCTGAACCATGAAACAGGCCAAGACCCCGGAAGGCGTCTATGAGGGATGGGGCTTTAAGCCCGGGGAACAGCCGGTCCAGGGTATGCAGGACCTTTTTACGGACGCCCCTGCCGGCTCTCCCATAGTCCTCCTCCAGTACCACCGCCACCAGGCTCGCTAAGATCCGGTCATCCACCCGCGGCCTCCCGCCGGAACCGGACAGCTCCCCTTCCCAAGGCATGGACGGGAAGAGGGGGCTTGTATCTGCGAGGAAAGGGCCTAAGATCGGTTCCAACAGGGGATTAAGGGCAAGATGACGGTATCCTTCCTGGGAGAAACGATAGAGGATGAACCGTTCTTCCAGGTTAATGAGACGTTCATGGAATTCCAGGTAATGCCATTCCCCGGCGAAAAACTGCCAGAGTTCTTGGACGGTGGGTTCCTCTAAAAGGGCCGCCCCGGCTAGGATCTTATGGTCCATTTCGTGGATAGAGGCTGCGATGGTTTGCTGGACGGCTTCTTGGGAAAGGAAGCGCACCGCATCTTCTAGGATCCCAGGTTTGTGGAAAGGGGTTTTAATGTTTCCCAAGAGGTTCCGTAACAGCTCAACGTAGGAATCATCCGGGAGGGCCAGTAATGCTGCCTTCCATTCATCAAGAGACCTGAACCGGCTTCGCTTCATCTAGCCTGCCCAATCCTGAATTGCATAGGTATAGCCTTGTTCCACCAGAAACTGTTGACGATGTGCGGCAAAGCCCTCCTCTACCGTATTCCGGGAGACGAGCGTATAAAAGTAGGCATTGAAGCCCGGGGATGGACTTCCTGCAAGCCCCCTTCCTTTGGGCCTGAGGATCCTGCCGAGACGCTGGGCTTCCTCTTGCCGGGATCCGAAAGACCCGGAGACTTGGATCGCCATGGAAGCATCCGGGAGATCTATGGCGTAGTTGGCTACCTTGGATACCACCATGAGGCGGAACCGGGATTTTTTAAACGCATCGTAGAGGGTTTCCCGTTCCCCCTGGGGGGTCTTTCCGGTTATGAGGGGCGCCTTGAGGAGTTTTGCCAGGGACCCAAGCTGATCCAGGTATTGCCCGATGACCAGGATCTGATCTTCCTCATGGGTATCCACCAAGTACTGCACGATCCCGGCTTTGAGGGGATTTTCGCTGGCAATACGGTATTTCTCCCGGGATGATGCAATGGCATAGGGTATTTTGAGGGGTTTAGGCAGATCCAGCCGTATTTCCGTACACATAGCCTGGGCAATCCAGCCCTTACGCTCCAGGTCCTTCCAGGGAACATCGTACCGTTTAGGTCCCACCAGGCTGAATACCGCATCCTCTGCCCCGTCTTCCCGGACCAGGGTAGCGGTCAATCCCAGGCGCCGTACTGCCTGGAGTTCCGCGGTGATCCGGAACACCGGCGCAGGGAGGAGTTGTACCTCATCGTAGATGATGAGTCCCCAGGCTCGTTCCCGGAACAAGCGGAAGTGGGGAAAATCCCCGGTTTTATGAGGCCGCCAGGTGAGGATCTGGTAGGTAGCCACCGTAACCGGGGCCACTGATTTACCGTCCCCCGTGTATTCGGCAATCTGCTCTTGCGTAAGCTCGGTTTTATCCAGCAGTTCCCCTATCCATTGGCGTACTGCCGCAATGTGGGGGGTAAGTATCAGGGTATGGGTTTTTAACCAGGACATGAGGAGTATACCCACCACCGTCTTTCCTGAACCGCAGGGAAGCACCACCACCCCATAGCCCGTACCAGGATCCTGGTTCCCCAAGACCGCCTGAGCAGCCTCGCGCTGATACGGCCGAAGCGTGAAGGGGATTCCTTCGGCGCTCGTATCCCGGATTCGTATATCCAAAGGCTCCCCCGGTACAAATGGAGCCTCGTCTTTCACCGGCCACCCCAGTTTGATGAGTTCCCATTTGATCGTTCCCCGATCCTTGAGGTGCAGAGAAAAGCCCTGGGGAATTTTATGCACATACGGGGCCAATCCACGGGCTGCTTCGATCTCCATGAGGACCGCCGGGTCATCAGAAACCAGGAGCAGTTCTTCAGGAAGCGCTGGACAGGGTTCGGTATCAGGAGGAACGGCTATCAGCCGTATTTTCCCATAGCGGGCCATGAGGTGGGAAAAACCTGCTCCAATCTCCGGGGGGACCTCGTAGCGGGTATAGGCCCTTAGGACATCGAGGATGTCTTGAGGAGAAAACCCTGCACTAGCGGCATTCCACAGGGACAAGGGGGTGATACGATAAGTATGGATATGCTCCGGCGATTTTTCCAGTTCCGCAAAGGGTATGATGGCAGCTCTGGCCGCTTCCGCCTTGGGGACATGCACATCCAGGAGCACGGTCCGGTCGCTTTGGACAATAAGGGGATTTAGAGGATCTAGCACCATAGCGTAACCAGTATAGTTTATGCAGGGAACATTGGGAAGGGACTTTTACAGTACAATGACGTATAGGCGATCCGGTCCTGGTGAAGGAAGGGGATAGGCCCTGTGGAAGCCACAGGATCGATGTTCTATAGGTATCGTGTTACCGCTAAAGAACGAGGTTTTTTCAAAATCTGCCATTGGACTTGTTCGATGTTAGTTTTGCAAGGGGATCCAGCATGATAACTGTCTCAAGGTATAAGGGCAAAAAAGAAAAATCGAGCTTGTCGAAACCGTCATTTGTATGTATTATGATAAAGTAATGAAGCATGATTCTATAGTAGTAACGGTTAACCGTCGTATCAAGCAGGTTCGTGAAGCGCTTAAACTTTCTCAGGTCCAATTTTCACGGGTAATTTCCCTCTCCAGCGGGTATCTTGCAGGAGTGGAAGTGGAAAAACGAAAAGCTAACGACCGCATTATTAAGTTAATTTGTTCTTCCTTTAATGTAAATGAAACCTGGCTTAAAACAGGGGAAGGTGAAATGTTCAGTCTAAACCCTGATGAAGAATGTACCAAACTGGTCAGTCTGTATAAAGAATTGGATCCCAAATTCCAAGACTATATTTTGAAACAGATAGATCTTCTTTTACTTATGCAGGATCAGGATAAAGCGCTTAATACGCGCTAGCGGTATATAAGCGGATCTATCCTCTCCAGTAGGTTCTTAAGTTTCTTCCGTAAAAAACAACATACCTCGAGCTGATAGAGGAACGCTAAGCAGATCGCCCCAGATTCCGGGCGGATGGGTGGTGATCAAGGCGATCCATCCCTCTGAAGCATATTTGGGAGCGGAGTGCCGAGGCATCCCGTCCTCCCAGACGTACTTCAGAGGGCATTGAAAGAGGCTTAGCTGTTTTCTTCTTCGGGGCCGTAGTACACCGGTGGAGGTACAGAGCCGGAAGGGGATGGAGCCGGAGGCAGTACTACCTGCGGTGGCGGAATCACCACCTCAGGAGGACGGAAGCACTTGATCCCCTCCTCGGGGAAACGTTTCTTCACCGACTGCACCGCCCGCTCAATGCCCTGGGCTTCTTCCGCTTCGCACCAGATCACCAGGGCAAAGTTTTCCTCAGGCCATATCGCATCCCCCATACGGGGGCCCCGGGATCCAACCCCGAATACGCTGGGGTATTTGGTGTAAAACTTGCCGACCCCTTCATGCTGCAAAGCTTCCATGATGTTGTCTTCTACCGAATGGTTCGCCACGATCTCAATCCGTATCATAATCCTGCTCCTGCCTCCCCGGACCACGATTGGCCCAGGGGAATTCCAGTCTTAGCGGACTGAACGCTTTGGACCCGGGCCTGTTTCTTGCTTATCCCTGCGGCGATCCGTTCCCTGCGGGCTTCCGCCCTGGCCTTGCGCTCGTCGGAACGCTTATTCATGATCGCATAAGTCGTAGGCATGAGGAACAAGGTCATCAAGGTGCCGAAAGACAAGCCTCCCAGCACGGTTTTGCCGATGGGGGCCACCAGTTCCGAACCTTCTCCCGGGAAAAAAGCCATAGGGACTAAGCCCAGAATCGTGGTCAAGGTGGTCATGAGGATGGGCCTAAGCCGGTTCCCCGCTGCTTCTACACAAGCCTGATGCAGGGAAAGCCCCCGCTTGCGGAGCAAGTTGGTGTAATCTACCAAGACGATACCGTTATTTACGATAACCCCCATGAGGACCAAAAGCCCTACCGCGGTGAGGATGTTAAAGGTGGTGCCGGTGATGAGGTAAATCGCTACAATCCCTATCACCGAGAGGGGTATAGTGAAAATGATGATGAAAGGATCCTTGAAGGATTCAAAAAGGCTGGCCATGACCCCGAAGACCAGGAACACCGCCACCACCATGATAAGCACAAACCGGCTCATCATCCGCATCATCTCCGCATTATCCCCGGCGTATTCGATGATCACATCATCCTCTGCGGGGATTTCTGCGGTAATCAGGGCACGGACCTGACTTTCAAGGAGGTTTATCTTCGTACCGGGCACGGCCCCTGCGGTTACGTGGATAACCCGGCTTTGATTTTCCCGTCTGATGGTCATGGGCCCGGTTCCTTCCTGGTAGGAGGCGAAGTTGGACAGGGGCACTCTGCCTGCTACCTGGCTGTTTACGAAGATATGATCCAGCGCAGGCCGGGTACTCCGGTCCGCTTCGGCCAAGACCAGCACCACATCGTAGTCGTGTCCGCTGCTCTTGTACCGGGTGGCGGTGATACCGTCTACCGCAGCCTTGATTTCGTTCCCTACGGTGTAGGTATTGAGTCCCAGAGCGTAGAGCCTATCCCTATCAATTTCAATCTCGATTTGAGGCAACCCATCCTCAAGGTCAACCCGGGGTTCCCGGGCTTCGGGAATCCGCTCCCGCAGAAGCGCTGCTATTTTTTCTGCAATGCCCTTACCTTTCACCAAGTCATCGGTCCGGATCACAATATCAATCGGGTTTCCGCTCCCCATACCCATACCCCCGCCGCCGAAGGCAAAGGACACCCCAGGGAATTCGTTGAAATGGCTGCGCATTTTGGTCTTGATGGTATCCGCGCTGTCAATGCGTTTATCAAATTCCGGCAAGTTTATCCGCAAGGACCCGGTATTGCTGCTGCCTCCCGAACCCATCATACCGCCCCCTCCGGCGTTCAGCACGAGCCGTTCATAGCCCTGGACTTCCTTTTCCACGATGGCCTGGACCCGCTGCAATATGGCTTCGGTCTCAGGTAAAGGGGAACCCATGGGAAGGGTTACGTTGATGGAAACCGAGTCCGCAGCCTGTTCAGGCATGAAGACCCAGCCTATCCGGGGGATCATAAATATGCTTCCCCCAAAAAGCCCCAGCAAAAGGAGGATAACCACGAGTTTATACCGCAGGACCTTATCCACTGCCCAACGGTAGGATGCATCAAGCCGGTTAAAAAAGCCTTCAAAGGCCCGGTCAAGCACCACCAGGGGGCCCCGGAGGGGTTTCTGCTTCCGGGTAACCAAGGGGAGGTAATGACTTGAAAGCACAGGAACCAGTACGATGGCGGTAATGAGGGAAATAGCCAGGGAAATCACCACGGTAAAGGCAAGGCCTGCAAACATTTCTCCTGCCATTTCCAACAGCCCTTGAAAGGCCACCAGAGGGGCGAATACACAGATGGTAGTGAGGGTCGAAGCGATGATGGCCACAATCATCTCCTGGGCACCTAAGACCGCGGCGGCCTGGAGCTTAGAGCCTTTTTCCCGATACCGGTAGATGTTTTCGAGGATCACGATGGAATTATCCACCAACATGCCTATGCCCAGCACGAGTCCTGCCATGGTCATCAGGTTCAGGGTCAGGCCGGCAAAGTACATCACCATCAAGGTAACGATAAGGGATATGGGGATGCTGATACCGATGATGAGGGTGGGCTTGATGGACCTGAGGAAAATGAAGAGGATCAACACCGCAAGGAGCGCCCCGGAAACCGCGGTGGAGGTAACCTGGTTCAGGGAATTTTCTATTTGGTCGGTCGTATTGAAGAGCTCGGTAATCTTGATGTCCTGGGGAAGCTCCCGGGTCATCTTTTCCAATCGTTCCCGTAAATTCCGGGCGGTCTGGACCGAATTCTTGCCGCTCTGTTTCTGGACCTGCATCATCACCGCAGGCGTCCCGTTCACGAAGACCGTACTCTCCTCATCCCGGTAGCCGTCTATGACATTGGCCACGTCCCGGAGGAACACGGTTCGGGGCAACTGCATCTCCCCGTTCACCACGCCGCCGCCTTTATAGGAAATTACCGTGTTGCGGATCTGCTCCAGGGAGGTATATTCCCCCATGGTGGTAAGAATATAGGAAAGCCCCCCTTCGGTGATGGTTCCTGCGGCAACCTGCATATTCTGGGAAGACAGCATCTGCTGCATCTGGGTTACGGTAAGGCCGTAGGCTTCAAGCCGGGATTGGGGTATCTCCACCCGGATGATCTTCTCCCGGCCTCCGTTCACGCTGGCAGTGGCTACCCCCGGAGTCTGTTCAATCCGGGGAACAATGGTATCCTCTGCCAGTTCCCGCAATTCTTCTGGAGAACGGTTTCCCGTTACCATAAGACCCATGATGGGGATCATAGACGGATCAAAACGGAAGATCATCGGGCTATCTGCCTCGGTGGGCATATAGTTCCGCACCCGTTCCAGGGCGTCTCGGACGGAATTAGACGCATCCGCCAGATCGGTCCCATAGGTAAATTCCATTATAACCATGCTGGAACCCTTGGATGAGGTGGAAGTTACTTTTTCAAGGCTCGAAACCCCGGAAAGGGCCGCCTCTAAAACCCGGCTTACGGAACGTTCCACCTCTTCCGGGCCTGCTCCGGTATAGGTGGTAACCACCACCAGGTACGGAGGGTTAATCTCCGGGAACAGATCAATCGGGAGATTAAGCATGGCAAATACCCCCAAGCCGATAAGCAGCATAAAGATGATAAATATCGTGGTGGGCCGTGAAACTGCTGTTTTTGCAAGACTCATGTTTTTTATTACTCCTAGTTCGTGTCGCTTAAAGGCGCAACCCGGTCGATTACATTGATCCGGGACCCATCCTCAAGGAGGGTTTGGCCTCGGATAATCACCTCTTCGTCTGGGGCAAGTCCCTCTTGGATTTCCGCTACCCCGTCCACAAGGATTCCTGGAACCACCACTTTCTGGCGGGCTACCCTGAAGGCGGGATCCGCGGGATCCGTCTCTGCGGTAAACACATAGGTTTTCCCGAAACGCTGTACCAGCGCGCCTGCAGGGAGCTTGACAATGCGGTCCTTCCGCTCGGTAACGATCTTAACCTTGGCGAACATCCCCGATTTGAGTTGGGCATTACGGTTCTCCACGTTGATCTTCACCTCCATGGTTCGGGAAGCAGGATCCACCACGGGACTTATCTCGACAACGCTGCCCCGGAACAGTTCACCGGGATATGCGTCCAGGGTAATTTCACAAGGCTGCCGCAAGGCGATCTTAGAAATAAACCGTTCCGCTACATAGACCCGCAACTCCAGGGCGTTCCCGCCGGCGATCCGGGCAAGGGGCGAGCTCTGGCTTATGGTCATCCCCACCTGGGCAGGGAGGGACACGATGGTTCCGGCAATAGGGGCCCGGGTTACGCCCGGAAGGTAGTTCATCCCCGGACGGGAGGGGTCAACCTCGGCTATGGCTTGGTTCCGGGAAACCCGTTGACCGATAGAGACGTAGAGCCGGGTGATCTTCCCGGCCACATCCGAAAAAGCATCCACCGTGGTGCCTGACACGATATCCCCGGAAAGGGCGAGGTAATCCCGGATTTGGCCTTGAACCGCCGTGGTGGTATTCACCGCGAAAATCGGGATGTCTGGGGCGGCCTGAGCCGCTTCCGGGTCGGTCTTCTTCCCCTGGTTACAGGCGGTGAAACTCAGGGCGGTACTCAGTAATATTAAGAGAAGAAAAAAGGGGGTAATGATACTAGGTTTCATTCGGCGCGCTCCCTTACCTGTTCTGAAAATGCGTTTCCTGGATCCTTGTTCAGGGTACCAAAGGAAACCCCAATGGCGTATTCCAGATCGATGAGCCCTTGGAGGTAATTAAACTGTTGTTCCAATACGCCGATCCGGGCTTTCCGTAGTTCCAGTTCTGCGTTCTGTACTTCCAAGAGATCGTTCAACCCGGCCCGGTAGGCTTGTTCGGTTAAGCGGTAGGTCCGCTCTGCCAAATCCACGGTGAGCCGTTGCGCTTCTGCAGTGGCCCGGGTTTGTTCCAGGGATAAAACCGTGTTGTACATCTCCAGTTCTGTACCCCGGATGGCCTGGGCAAGGCCGATGTTGAGACTGGAAAGGGTCTCATCCAGGTCCTTGAGGCCCTGGGCCTCGGTACTCCACGGCAAGAGGCCGTTCAGCCGGAAGGTCAAGCCGAGACGGAACATACCGGACTGCTGTTTCCAGCCGTCTTCCATAAACCAGGAATCCTTCCAGGGATCCCCTTGAAAGGCAGGATCCGCGTTCCAACTCAGGGATAACGTAGGGGTAAAAATCTGATAAAAGGTTTTTTTCCGGGTACTTTCCAGGATCAAGATGTTCTGCCTGAGTTCTTGAATATCCGGTTTTCCATTGGCCGCTTGGGAGATAAGGTCTGCCACATCCAGGGGAATGAAGGAGGTAGCATCATCCAAAGGGATAAGGGCAAACAGGGTATCGTAGGGAAGACCCAGGTTCATAGCAAATTGGGCCATACTCACTTTCAAGCCGTTTTCCGCCTGATCGATGCTGGGTTTCAGGTTTTCCCGGGCGACCTGGGCTTGGAGCAAAGTCAGTTCCGGGGCCTGCCCTGCCCGGTAATTGGCCTGGGCTATCTCTACCCGCTGTTCTGCAGCCGCGAAATTTTCCCGTAACAGGGCAATGTTTTCTTGGACCAGGAGCATCTGATAGTAGGATTTCCGTACATCCCGTTCAAGCTGGGCCTTGGCCTTTTCGTAGGTAATAAGGCCGCTCTCATATTCCAGGCGCAGGTTCCGCATCCCCTCCAAGAGGGCGAAGTTCAGGTTCAAAGCGATCTGGAGGGAACCAGACAAACGCCACTGATAGCCGCCACCCATGGAAATAGGCCCTCCCATGGTATCAGGCAAAGGAAGCACCGTTGCTACAGGTTTCTCGTTTAACCTGCCCAAACTCCCCCCTATATCCACGGTGGGAATAAACACGTTCCAGGCAGTGTCGGCTTTACGTTTCTTGGTGGCCGTATTTATCCGGGAAGATTCTAGGCTCAGGTTGTTTTTGACCGCCAAGTCCACTGCTTCCTCTGGGGAAATGGTACGGACTTCTTGGCTAAAGAGGGGGACCCTCCAAAGGAAACATACCGCAAGGATGACTGGCGGACCTAAGCTCCGCCATCCGGCGCCGGGCGCCCGGGTTCTGGCCGAAAACCAACCCTGGACATAAAGGCTGTGGATCATACTAAGACTCCTTCTTACTTGACCAGACCAAACGTGGTTAAACACCGAATGGTTCGGCCAACCGCACTATGAAGGCCCGCATACTGCGCGGCCTGTTACGGCTTCTTGCCGTTTATTGCTATATAGTTGAGTATACCCTATGTGATTCATGTAATACCATCCCCTGATCCTGCGGCGCCTTCTCGCCCTCTCCGGGGGGGGGGGGGGATCCCCAAAGCAATGAACCGGTACAAAATCCGGATACTCTCGTTGGGCAGTTCCGGGTAAGCCATACCCCGAGGACAGCGCATCAGGGTATTGATGATCAGGAAGAGGATCAGATGCCCGATTTGCTCGGTTATAAGGCCTTCAGGTTTGAGGGGGATGGCTGAAAAAATTTGCAGTACCTCCGGTGGCTCTGAATCGATACTCAAGCGCCGGGTGCGGAGCCAGTCTATAGCCTCCAAGATTTCAGGGTGGGAACGAAGACAATCCACGATAGACAGGATCACCAGGTACAGTTGTTCCTCGGGAACCGTGGACAAGGTAAGGCCCCCTTGGGCGTACCTGAGGATCCGCTTGAATTCTCCGATGAATACGTGCTGGATCATATCCTGCTTGTTCTTGAAATGGGAATAGAGTCCGCTTTTGGATAACCCCGCACGGCGGGCCGCCATATCCATCGAGACGTTCCAGGGGCCTGCCTCAGCCATCACGGTAGCGATTGCCTTTAATAGGCTGCCATCTTCATTTTTTTTATATTTTTTATCGAATCCCTGCCTATCCTGAGCAGGTGTAGCGCTAGTGAATCGAAGCGCCCCTTCAGCAAAGCGGCCTTCCAGGTTTTCAAAATCCAGAGCCGCTATGGTCTCCTGATATAAGCCCAAACCACAGGCTATTTTTTCTTCCACCCACCCTATGAACTGCCGAACCTGTGCATCCGAAGGGGCCTCTTCGCCGGGATGATCGTATTTATGGAAATAGGCTACAAAAAAAATCAAACTGGCGATAACTAACTGGGTATGGGATGGATAAGATGAATTTCCCTCTTTGATACAGGGGAATTCCCCCATATCAAGTCCGCGAGAACGCATGGAACTTACCATATGCTCCAGATGCTGATTACCATATACGAGAAACAGGGAAAAAATAAAAGCGTCCCGGTTCCGAACATAATACTCAAGGACGATCCGCATCATGATAAAAAGCCGTTCCCGTTTATCCTGAATTGCCTGGGCCTTATGGTGCTGCAGCCTGGTAAATGCCGCATAGTCATCAAAAAACCGTTCATACATTGCCGCTAGGAGGGCCTGTTTGCTTTTGAAATGCCGGTATAATGCGGATTTACTCACCCCTAGTGCATGGGCAATATCAGAGAGGCTCGTTGATTGGTACAGCGTCCGCCCCCACACTCGGAAGGCGGTTTTGATAATATCAGCTTTTGTCATAACCCATATACGCCAGTCCCTTATAAGTTACCGACCGGTCGTTAACTATATAATACCCATTACTAAAGGAGAAGGCAACAACCTATCCACCAAATACGCGTACCAGAAATCAGGAGCTTGTGCATGTTCTTGATCCGGGAAAAAACCGATTCCTGGAACAGGCATTCTTGACGTTCTGGATTATTCTATGTTTGAATATAATCAGGTACAGGTAAACGGCCATATAGGGCTTTCTAATGTGGGTAATCTAGCTGCAAAGTTTTAAGGAGCCGATCATGCGATTGAAAAAAAAACTAGCCCTTGCGGAAAAGCGGGGTTTTGCTCAATCCTGCGCCCTGTATCCTGAAGTCCAGGCCATGAATTGGCCCTTGGTTACCCAGGCAATGGGGGCTTCCTTGAAGAAGTTCTCCACCGTAGATGCCATAGATACCTATATGCTGGTCCGACCGGAAGGTTCCTATTACCGTTCGGATAATCCGGGGAATCCCGCCCTGGGGGGCCTGGTAAGCGGGAACAATGCAGACCCCCAGGCACAACCGACCCTCTTAACCGGCAGGGACTACTTTGAACACTTGGTTATCCAGAATCCCCAGGGGGCCTATAAGACCTTTGTGGCCAATCCCAATCTTTCCCGGTCCACCGGGCAGAAGCAGATCATCGTGGCCGCGACGGTCCAAACCCCGGAAGGCAGTAACGGCGGGCTTTTTGCCCTGTTGCTGAACGGGAACACCTTAAACCGTCTCCTCGACGCCATCACCGGGGATATGTATACCCGTTTTGGAAGCCAGGCGAGCCTGTTTCTCATATCCCGTTCCGGGTCAGTAGGGGCAATCCGGGAATACGATCCGGCCTCTTCCCGGTATGTGGAAAAAGCCTTACATATTAATGAGGAGATTACCCTCGAAGATCTCTCCCCCTCCCTGGTAGAAGCCCTGAAAGACATACAGGAGGGGGATACCCGGTATACCCTTTTTACGCAGGAGAAAACCCGGAACGTCTATGCCCTGACCAAGGCATTGGTTCCTGGAATCGACTATGCCGTGGTGCTAACCATCCCCGATAAGGTTCTCTATGCGGCATTGGACAATATAAAGTTCATCGTGCTGGTTTCCTTAGTGGGGATCATGCTGGCGGTGGTCATCGTAACCTTCATCCTCAATACCCGGATGGTTACCCCTATTGCCCATACTGCGGCTACCCTGCATGACATCTCCCTCGGTTCTGGGGACCTCACCCAGCGGCTGACCGTCATAGGAAACGATGAGGTTACCGAGGTAAGCACCTATTTCAATGCGTTTATCCACACCCTGCAGGACCTTGTTCGGGAGCTTATGGACCAGGAACAGCGTATTGGGGAAATTTCCCAGGAACTTGAGCAATCCTCCGCTCATATAACCGGGGAAGTATCCGCCATTATTGCCAATATCCAGCAGCTCCATGCACAAACCTCAGAACAAGGGCAGGGGGTAACGGATGCCACCGGGTTTGTCCGGCAGATCACCTCTAGCATTGATGCCCTTTCCAAGGAAATTGAATCCCAGACCGCCGAGATTATCCAATCTTCTGCCTCGGTACATCAAATGGCCAAGAATATCATGGCTATTTCCCAACATAGCCTGCAGATGAAAGCCGTGTTTGAGGAACTTATCTCCGCATCGGAGAACGGCAAGCATAACCTCAGCCAGGTGAAGGGCCTCGTACAAACCTTAGCCCAGCAGTCCTCCCAGCTCTTAGAGACCAATAAGGTGATCAATACCATCGCCTCCCAGACCAACCTGTTAGCCATGAACGCCGCTATAGAAGCGGCCCATGCCGGGGACGCGGGCCGGGACTTTGCGGTGGTAGCCAGTGAGATCGGCAAGCTCGCGGAAAACGCGGCCCGGCAGTCCAAGCTGATCCGGGATGATCTCAAACAGAGTATCACCAGGATTACCGAAATCGTTACCGCCTCAGCCAACACCGATACCACCTTTAACCGTATTTCCCAGCATATCACCCATGTTTATACCCTGATTGAGGAGATTTCCCAGGCTATGGTTGAACAGACGGAAGGGAACGGTCAGCTTTTGGAAACCTTGGAACTGCTTCAAAAAAATACCGTGCATATCCGGGATGAGTCGGCGATGGTAAACGCCGATTCCGCGGGGATTCTCGAGGCTATGAACCGCCTGGAAGCGGCTTCCCGCCACGTCCAGCAGAGTACTCAGGAGATTGCCGAATTTACGAGCCATATCGATAAGACGGTTACGCATATCACCGAAGCATCTCAGAAGAATTCTGGGATTGTCCGAGAACTGCATACCTTGACCGCTCGATTTAAAGTATAAAACTGTAGTAAGGAGAAATTATGGCTATAAAAGTTGCGGGCCGTCACAACTATGATATGGACGGCTTACTCAAAGAAATAGCCCAGCC
Source organism: Treponema sp. (assembly GCA_031258005.1). Lineage (GTDB taxonomy): Bacteria > Spirochaetota > Spirochaetia > Treponematales > Breznakiellaceae > JAIRLU01. Next base: position 5,766 of record JAIRNP010000101.1, on the reverse strand, counting down.
TGGGATTAAGGTTGTGGTATACTTCTTTTCCGTGGAATATGAACACTTTGAGCCCCAGAAGGCGCTGAAGCGGGCATTCCCTCAGGCGATCTGTGTGGGGGCGTCTATGCACGGAGGCTGGTGTCCCGCAGGGCCGATGGAAAAAGGCATAGTGGCCATGTCCTTAGGAGCCGATGAAGTGGAAGAGGTCTTTGTTACCCTCAAGGAGGGAGTTAAGGCAGACCCCGCCAAGAGCGCCCGGGCCGCCATAGACGAACTCAAACAGAAGCTCGGCTACCGGAATATCAACCCAGATGACTACCTTGGCATCGTCCTCTTGGATGGGCTGAGCCAAGGGGAAGTACTCATGCAGGAATTAAGCTTGGAACCCCGTTTGAATCTACCTTTTATAGGAGGGGCCGCTGCGGATGAGATGAGCTTTATCAAAACCCTGGTAGGCCTGGATGAGCAGCTTTCTTCGGATGGCGTGGTGCTTTTGGTTATGAAGATGAGGATACCCTTTTATTACAATCACTATCTCCATCTTACCCCAGGGACCGCTTCCATGGTAGCAACCAAGGCGGACGCAAAGCAGCGGACTATCTGGGAAATTAATGGAGAACCCGCGGTGTCCTATTATGCCAAGCTGGTAGGGGTAGACGTGGAGCGGCTTGACTTTCAGGTATTTGCAAACAATCCTTTGGGGGTGGTCTCCGGTAACACGGTCTATTGCCGCAGTGTGTACGGTGTTGTCGAGGGAGGGGGACTTAGGTTTTATTGCTATATAGAAGCAGGCACCACATTGCATCTTTTAAAGCAGGGAGACATCATAGCAGATGCCCGGAACGCATTGCAGGATGCAGCATCATACCTGTCCCAGTTGCAAGGGGCGATCTTGTGTAGCTGCGCTTTCAGACTGCTGGAACTCAAGGCCCTCAACAAAATCGAGGCGTTCAACAACGTGTTTAAGCATATCCCCTTTATCGGCTTTACCAGCTATGGAGAGGAGTTGTTTACCCACCATAACCAGACCTTAACCGCGATCTTTTTCGGGAGGCCCTAGATGAGTACCCAGCAGACCCAGACCTTTCTTGAGCAGAGTAAAGACAAACCCAAAGGAGAGGGGCATTTCACTCTCAAGCTAAAGCGGATTTTGCATTATCTAAACAGCAAACTGTCATCTTTGATGTTTGAAATCTTCTCCAGAGTTGAGCTGCTCCATACGACCATACAGTACCTCAACACTACCTTTACCCGGGTTTCAGGGGTGATGAAGCAGGTACAAAGTTCCTTTCAAACCAGTACCCGGTCCTTCATTGGTTCTTTCAAAGACAGCCAGCAGTACGTGGATACGATGAACCAGGGTTATAAGCTCATTGACGGCGGTTTTCGTACGTCTTTTGTGTTGACCGATGAGTTACAGGGCATTGCTAAAGCCGCGGGGGAGAACCTCTCGGTGATCCATAACATTACGGAGATCACCAATGTTTTGGCCCTCAACGCTTCCATTGAGGCGGCCCGGGCAGGGAGTGCGGGGAAGGGTTTTGCGGTAGTGGCCGGAGAGATCCGTAAACATGCCATAACCACCAAAGACGCGGTAGCGGCGATTTCCAGGAATATCGAAGAACTCATCAAGAAGATAAACCATTTGGCCGGGGAAATGGACAGCATGAAAGGAGAGGTGGAACAGGGTAAGTTGATGATTGAGAAACTGGTGTCCATCAACAGCAGTGAACAGACTATCGTAGAGGCGGTGAACAAGGACCTTAACGCGCTGGATGCAACCTTTACAGAGTACGACCGCATAAACGAAACCTTGAGCGCCATGATAATCCAATCGAACCACGGCAAAGAGGATATTCAGAAGATGCTCATCGTGTTCCAGCAAAATATCCAGGCCTGTTCCAAGTAATGCTTTCTTGGCTCGTGGCCTCATGCAAGGGCCCTCCTGGAACGGTTTGGGATGGGCTCACCAGGGAGCGATGCCCGGCGACACGATGCCCGGCGGGGCGTTGACAGAACAATGCCGAGAAGATAGTATTATATCCTAACATGTTATAGTAAGGTTGAAGTTTCGGTGACGCAAAAAACAAGAAAATGGATCCTCTTCGGCGCAGGGGGCTTTGTAGTGTATGTCTTTGTTGCTGCCCAGCCTATTCCTGTTGAAACCGTCTTGACCCCGCAGTGGTTTATTTCTCTGGAATCGAATTATCCTCTGGCAGAGCATGAAGTGGGAGAAGATGAACCTCGGTTGCTTCCCTTTCAACTGGGGAATCGTTTTGGCTATGTCACTAGAGAGGGTAATTTTACGGTTAACCGGGTTAAGAAAGGGGAGGTATCCATATCCACTGATAATTGGGCGGAATATGATCCTATCCCTGAGCGGATTGAGATCCGTAATCCTTTGGATAAACCGGTAGTAAGCATCCTTGAGGGTCAAGGGTATCCCTTGTTTCTGGATAAACGGATCTTTCTGGTCAGCAAGGAACTCAACTCCCTCTCTGGAGTGGATAAGTCCGGGGCAATAGAGTGGATCCATGATTTTGCCGCAACCCTCACCACGATTGATGCTGCGGCGGGGTTTATAGTAGCCGGTCTATTAGATGGTACGGTAGAACTCTTAGATGCTCAGGGCCGGCGGGTCTTTTTCTTTGAACCCGGGGGGTCCCGGATTTCAGTGATCCAGGGCTGTGCTATCTCCCAAGACGGCTTGCGGCTGGCCATCCTTTCCGGGATCGATCTCCAGCGCTTTCTCCTCTTGGAACGGTATGGGGATACCGGAACTATCGAATACAAGGTAGTCTACCATGAATTTTTAGAAGAGGGGTTCAGACGGCCCGTTCATGTAGAGTTTGTGGATAATGACAACCGGGTTGCTTTTGAACGCCAAGGAGGATTGGGCTTGTATGAGATCCATTCCCGGACCAGCCTGAAACTGCCCCTGGAAGGAGAAATCGTCATGCTTGACGAAAGCGGCAGTGAGCATCTGTTGTTTCTCATCACCGCCCAAGCAGCGCAGGAAAAACGATTGGTAGCGGTCCGCTTTCCCGGTACCCTCATCATCGAAGCCCCCTTTACGAGTAAAACCTTTTTTCTTGGCCGGCAGGGTTCACAAGTCTATGTGGGCGGGAACATGACCCTGGCATCTTTTGAACTGGAGAAGAAGTAAGATGTATACGTCCATCGGATCCAAGGCTGTCTATGCCAAGGGGGTAGAGAAAAAGGGGCTGGTCCTGCTTACCCTGGCCTTCGCCAGTGCCTTGCTCCCTGGGGTGGTATATGGAATAGACTGGCCTGCACAAGTCGTAACGGTAAGCGCCAATTTCGGTTTGAATGATCAGGGAAAACCCACTATGGGGGTTTCCTTTGAATCTGAAGGTTCAGTGCGAGCTGCGGATGCGGGAGAGCTCATCTTTAGTCGCTATGGCACCAATACCGCTTCCCGGTTACCGAGTCCTTTAGGGGCATGGATTGCCCTGGATCATGGAGAGGGACTCATCAGTATATACAGCCGTCTTGAAGATACCCCGGTTCAGGAGCTTCCTCAGGTTCTTGAAAAAGGTACGGTCCTGGGGATGGCGGGCCGTTCAGGCTGGTCTGAGCAGCGGGGATTTCATTTTTCCTTATTTGATCGAAAGGAACGCTGTTGGGTGAATCCTGCGATGATCATTACTCCCTTGCCTGATACGCGGTCTCCAACGATTCAATCGGTGGTGCTCCGCACTGAGGAAGGCCGAATCATTGAACCGAATCAACTAAGCAGCATCAATCAGGGCCGGTATAGGATTTGCGTAAGTGCTGCGGATACTCGGATTGGCCCTAATGAGCGTCCTCTCGCGCCGCACCGGATCCTCTGTACGGTTAACGGTACTGAGATTGGGGCCCTCACCTTTGAAACTTACTCTGCCCGGGATGGGGTACTTATGGTGTACCGCAATGGACTTGTACCGGTAAAGCAGGTCTATGCCCCTGTGCCGGGGTTTGAGGTCGGTGAGGTATGGGTTACCCGGGGACAGGTAAGTCTGGAAATCATTGCCCAGGATATAATCGGTAATTCTCAAAGCGCGGTGTACCGGTTGCGGGTGGAATAGGCACGAAGCCGCCTCGGTGCCTTGGGGAATAGCGCTCTCTATACGGTTATGAACAGAAACATGCTCAAAGGGCCTATTAAAACATGGTCAACGCCGGTTACCGGTGAACAAAGCCGGGTTATCCCCTGCATCCTCTGCGGAGGAGGCCGTCTTAAGCCCTCTCTTGTATGTGCAGGTTTTTCTTATGTTCGTTGTACCGGCTGCGGTTTGGTCCAGATGAATCCCCAACCCCTGGCAGCGGAAGTGGCCAGGCGTTATCAAGAAAACCATGGTACGGATTACCTTTCCTATGAATTGGCCAATGAAAAGACCTTCCTCCATCTCCAGGAGCTGGCCTTAGCAGATGCGGGTTTTGCCGCCCTTGAAAAGGACCTCCTCGCCAAAGCACACCCGGCCATCTTGGACGTGGGATGCGCCACCGGGGCATTGCTCGAAATCCTTCGGGAACGGGGATGGGAGACTACGGGGGTTGAGATCTGCACCCCGGCCCAGGCGTATGCCCAGGAGGTACGGAACCTTGATGTTCGGGCCCTTCCCCTGGAGGAGAATCATTTTCCTGCCCATACCTTTGATGTGGTCCTCGCTTCCCATCTCATTGAGCATCTCAATGATCCTCGTGCTTTTATTCAGGAAGTACACCGTATCCTCCGTCCGGGAGGATACTTCCTGGTTACCACCCCTAATATCGGGGGATTCCAGGCAAGGTTCTTCAAAAACCGGTGGCGTTCGGCTATTTTTGATCACCTGTTTCTCTTTTCAATCAAAACCCTTTCACAGCTTTTAAGGTGTTCCGACTTTGAAGTGGTACAGGTCTGCACCTGGGGCGGCCTTGCCGCGGGAACCGCTCCTGGGGCGCTTAAACGGGTATTTGATAGGGGAGCAAAACGATTTGGTTTTGGGGATGTGATGTTGATCAAAGGACGGCGCCGGTAGACCGGAGGGGTTTAACCCCATATACGTTTAATGCCCCTGTAGGGCAGTGGTGATAGAGTTTTTATACTCAAGAACACCTAACACCAATAATCATAAACTGGGGTCTGAAGTAAATCACACTGCTATATCATGGTATGTTTATACGGTCTTTTGGGAAAGCTCGAATTTCTATGTATTTATCTCAAAAAATCGAATAGTTTTAGTTGATAATTCGAAATGAAATGGGTTATTGTTAAAATAGGTTCTTGTAGGTGCATCTTGAGAAGCTGAGGAACATAATGGGTTTCATGGACATGGTTAGGAACATATGTATACCGCCCCCATGCAGGCCGCGAGGCCTTTCTTTCGGATAGCTTCTTTTAGGGCTTCGACTTCCTGCGGGAGTCGTGATCTGGTTGGTTTTTGGTATAGGATCACAAACCAAGAAAAAAGGAATTGTGGTAATTGACGCTTCAAAAAGAAGTGAATACCCTAAAACAGGTTCTTGTGGTTATGTTTTTGAGGTGTTTTATCCTGATAAGATGAGGAAAATGATGCATTTGGGCAATGAACAGGAAAACAAACAACCTTATTGCCTAACCAACCCCCCCCCCCCCCCCCCCTATGGTTATTTCTTTCAATTAAGTTCTTTTCTTTATTTGATTTTCTTTATTAGCGAAGCGATACGGTTTAATACCCCGGAGCTTTGCTCCGGCTGAAAGAACGACTATAATGGAGGAATGAGCAAATTAATACGCAAAGAACACAATGTGAGTATAATAAT
>JAIRNP010000086.1 GCA_031258005.1 Treponema sp. | reverse complement strand
CGGTTTTTTCCCCGACAGCGATATGGTTCATGAACGATATAATGGCGCAATTCGAGGGAAAGACAGAAAAGAGTAAGCATCCCTATCCGGAAGGCAACCTGGCGTGGGCGGTTGGGCGTATTGCCCGGCTTGGCGGTTGGACAGGGTTTGCCGGCCAAAGACCGCCGGGAACCATTACCCTTTACGAAGGCTGGGTTCGCTTTTTTAACCTATTCGATGGTTGGGCTATCGCTAAAAATGTGTATAAACGATGGCCGCTTAGATTACGACGGCGGATAGGGACAGGCCGCAAAACCCGGTGTTTTAGGCAGGTCCCAGGGATCATGCCGCGGCAGCCCGGTAAAGGCTGGGGCTTTCCCCAGACGGGACGTTCAGAAAGCCTCGGCGCGTTACGCCGGGGCCTTACCCTTGGTCCTTGACAGACGCTCACTAGACACAAACCGTCCATAGCTTTATGCTCTTTTTATGAGCTTTTCCCAAAACCCGGTCAGGGGCGAACCTCCGGTTCGAGGGAAAAGCTTCCGACGGACCGGAGGTTCGCTAAAAGCGATCTAACACCCGCTTTTTCATATACATCTAAGGTATCCCAAAAACTGAAGTTTTGGGAAAGCCGCTTATGAGAGATAAAAGGTATGCATGATAGATATGGAGCACTGGAAAAAGGGTTTACCGCGCCTATTCGGGATGTTTTATGGGGGCATATATACCTTACCCCTGCTCTTGAGGCTTTGACCAAATCCGCGGCTTTTATGCGGCTGCATAGGATTTTTCAATTAGGACCGACCCATTGCGTATATCCCGGCGCAACCCATACCCGGGCGGCGCATTCCCTGGGGGTCTATCATCTGGCCCGCAGGCTGCTTCGGAACTTCCTGGAACGGGGCGCCGGTGCCTGGACCAGCCCCGGAGGGATTCGTTCCTTTCTCTGTGCAGCCCTCCTGCATGATCTAGGCCATTTTCCCTATGCCCACTCCCTCAAGGAACTGCCCCTGGAGGACCATGAGACATTGACCGGTACTCGGCTCTTAACCGAGCCCCTTAAAAGCCTGATAGGAGCCGCCGGAGCGGATCCTTATTTCACCGCGGCGATTATTAACACCGCACTGCCCGGCACCCGGGAAAAGGAACTGCTGTTCTATCGAAAAGTGCTCTCCGGGGTCCTGGATCCGGATAAACTTGACTACTTAAACCGGGATGCCCGGTATTGCGGGGTTCCTTACGGCGCTCAGGATGTGGATTTCATTCTTTCCCGCTTGTATCCTCATCCTGAACGGGGGGTGGATATTGATTCCCGGGGTATTCCCAGCGTAGAATCCATCCTTTTTTCAAAATACCTGATGTATAAAACGGTGTATTGGCATCCCTCGGTCCGATCTGCTACGGCGATGATTAAAAAAGCGATTCTCCAAGGGCTTAAGCGGGGACTCCTCCCCAGGGAACAACTCTACGATCTGGATGATCAGGGCCTCTTCGCCCTTTTGGCACAGCCGAAGGATCCCCTTTTTGCGCTGGGCGGGAAGGTCAGGGATGGCCGCCTCTTTGTGGTGGCCGCTGAATTCCCCTATGATCCCCTATGCCACCAGGAACTCCTCGATCTTACCAGTCGTTCCCAGCATGAAGAAGCATTAGCCGCAGATTTTTCCGAGGTTCTTGGGGTTCCTCTGGGGCCGGAAGAGGTGATCATTGATATACCTGAACGAATTACCTTTGAAACCGGTCTCTATGTACGGGATGAAGGGTGTTATTTTGAGCAGAGTTCCGGTATATTTAAGGCTGAAACCGTACAGGCTTTTATTAAATCCTTACAGGTCATACGGATCTTTGTAGATCCGGGATCGCTGACCGAGTATGGCGGTAAGCGGTATGCTTCTTTGCTCTATGAGTTATTGCACGTAAAGAAAAAATGGATATAGTTTATATGTTATAGAAAAGCCCGATTGCAAAGGCGCAGGTTTATAGATTTTACTCTTACGTTGTCAGAAAATCGGCTTATACACCCCCGTAATAGCCGTGTTCTAAAAGACCTTTTGTATGATACGATGGATCGGGACGAAACAAAAGAGAAAATAGTCAAGGCATGGGGAGTAAAGATATGGGATTTTATAATATCAATGAAGATAGGGTTATAACCGAGGTCAACGCAATCTTTGATCTGATTAAGAAAGGCGGCAATCCGCAAAACATGTGTACTTGCAGCCAATGCCGTACCGATATCATCTGTTATGTGCTTAACCGTATGGAGCCGCATTATGTGGTTTCAAACCGGGGGCTTGCCAGAGTTGCCCGGGAATCAATTAAATACCAGCAAAAAGCGGCGGATATAGTCAGCTTGATATATAAGGGGATGAACCAGGTACAGCATCACATGCGGCCTTTTACTGAACATACAGTCAGGGCGGATAGTTTTTGGAACGACCCTAAACCGATATTCATCGTACCGGCCATAATCGGACGGATCTTCAATGGTATGAATTTTGCGCCCCTAGAAGAGGCTCAGATAGAACTCAGGCATGAACAGCGCTTAGTACCTATGGTGGACAGTAATTGGCAAAATCCCTATAACCTGGTGAGTTCCATTGCGGGAATTTTTACCTTTTTGCCCAGTCCGTTACCTGCGGACTCCACCGGGATCCAGCAAAAGCTGGGATTTTCTCTCGCCATTAAGGCGCCGAAGCTTGAAGCATCGCCCTATAGCTTTGAAGTTCCCGTAATGAGTGAAGTGCTGACGGGTAATCCCTTTTCTATGGATCGGATCTTCAGATTACCGGATATGTATATGTTTCCTCCTGAAGAAGAAGCATCCCATGCATAACGTACCTCCTTCCCGCTATGGGGAGGAGGCAGTCCATTTTTTTCTACCCCGGTATGGTATGACATTCCCTCGGGTCTCCCCTATTCGGAGCTAAACTTGACCCACAAGTTTAGATTATAGCTGTTCCAGGATAGACCTCTCCCCCGGAGGTTTTCGGTTTGTGGTAGACATCAGGACTGATTCGGAACGTGCGGAGGATCGGTACCGTTATCCGGGCGTAGGGACGGTAGGAAAGGGGAACATGTGGAGAAAAACGGTTTGAATCGTGGTTTTTCCATAAAAGGGTCTGACCCTTACTTTCGATGCCCCAACTCGATCTTCCCTGGCCTCCTCAGGGGGTTCACCCTCCACTATCCACGAGCCATACCGATCCCCCCAGATATGACCTATCCTCCCTGTTTTCCAGTTATACCGTTGGGCAAACACCTGTTTCAGCCGTTTCATAATCGCCGGAAGTTCCCGCCCCTCCTCAGGCTTGATATAAAACGTGAGATGGTCGTCTATAAGCTGCAGCCGGCGAATCTCGAAACCAAACCTGCGTTTCGTCTCACGGAACACCTGGGCAAACAATGCCAAAGCGGTATAGTGGCGGAACAGGGGTTCCCGATTGTTGATACGGGTATGGATTTCGTACCATACCCCTTGTTTTAGTACACGTAATGGTCTCATACATCATATAGGGGATTGACCAGCCGTTTTGCTTAGTAGGGTGTTCACCAATTTCAATTTTTGGAGACAAGCAGGGTTTGTCCACATGCCCCTAACAATTTTTGTGGGTCAAGTTTAGCTGGCAGGGCCCGGTTCCGCGGGAGGACGAAGCTCCTGAAACCCGGGACGCCCTTACCCCGCGGTTCTCTCCCCAGCGGAAGTTGTTCAAAAACTTCAGTTTTTGAACAACTCTAATAGCTTTTGGGTGCTTTTTTATATATAACAGACCAAGGCTTCCATCTTTTTTCGCGTTTTGTCATGCCGATCCGGGGACTTAGGTTCATCTCTTCCATACCCAACCAACAGTATATTAATGGGCTCCAGGTTCGATGGCAGTTCAAAGACATGGCGAACCATATGCCGGTCAAATTTACAGACCCATAAGGTATCTAAACCCAAATCAGTAGCTTCCATCATCATGTGATCCGTAACGATACTCGCATCCACCTCAGTGCTCTGAAATGTATCATAGGAATTTTTCCAGGCCCTATCCTTATTACCGCATACCAGAATTACCAGGGGAGCATCAAAGAGGTTTCCCGCTTGCTGCAACTTCTTTATCGCGGTTTCATCCCGAATAACCCATAGTTCATAGGGTTGATTGTTATGTGCACTAGTAGGCTGATTAGACTAAAGTATCAAGAATGAGAGCCGATACTCTCATTAGGAGGGGAAACGGCAATGAGAGGAAAACAATATAAGGTTCTGCTTACCCAAGCAGAGCGGGAAT
>JAIRNP010000066.1 GCA_031258005.1 Treponema sp. | reverse complement strand
TCTAATAAAGGTATCATTCGTAGAATTCGTTTTTCCATGTTTTCACCCTCATTTACTTGATGAAAACATTGTACCATAGATAAACAATATGTTCAACTTATTATTGAACTAATCCTTACGGACAAACAGATAAAGCGATTGGGGACCACCGAGGAAAAAGAAGTGTTCTTGGTGCCAAATATACTTATTCCGGTTGAAGTACCATCTATAGGATTAGATGCTACACTCTTAATATCCGAAGTGGAATACGAGGCAAGTCCGGATGCGTTCGGATGTACTATTACCGTGGTAAACCCTCAGGCATATATATGAATGGGATAAAAGAGATAGCAGCGAAACTGCGTAATGTATTTTGCATATCAGATTTTCAGAGACGATATGAGGATGGTAAAATCCAAGTAAAAACACACAACGGAAAAGTACTGGAGCAACATGAAGCCTTTCCCTATGGGTTTTATGCGAAGGCACAAGGGGGCAAGGCCCTCGTGTTGTGTCAGGGTGGAAACCTGGATACCTTTGAAATCTTTCCGTTGAAAAAAGAGGATGTACCCCTGCCGCCCTTGGAAGAGGGGGATGTCGCCCTCTATACCGAGGCGGGTGGTTCCGTCATTTGCCGGAATAGGGGTACGCTGAAACTGAACGGTACCGATAACGGCGGGATGGTAAAGGTCCGGGAATTGCAAAATCAGTTGCAGAAAAACAACCGGATATTGAGTGCCCTCCTATCGGTAGTAAGGGGTACGCCGATAAGTGAAGCCGGAAACGGCAGCCCCTCATCACTCCAGGCAGCCCTTGCCACGGCCTTGGCAGACACTCAGGTAGGGGATTTTAGTAATATCCCATCCGATAAGGTCTTCCATGGCAACCATTGAACAGTGGGCGGATATTCGGGAACCGGTAAAGATGAGTATAGGTACCAACAAAGGCACCTGGTGGGCCGACCCCGCTTTTGGAAGCGAGTTATGGCTCTTGAGGCAGACCGGTAAAATAGACGGACAGACCCCAGGCAGGCTCAGACACCTGATCCTCCAGGCGACTCACTGGCTTGTGGCTGACGGGCTGGTAAGTAACCTTGAATGTCAGGCTGAACGCTCAGGCAAAACTGAAATAACCTATACCGTAACGGTCATTCGCCCCCATGGCACGAGGGAGATCCTTAAGGAGGTATGGCATGCCCTTTCAACGTGATTCGTTACCGGTTATTCTCGACCGTGTCTACGCCCAGTATATGAGCCGCTTTACGCCGCTGGACCGAACACCCCGGCATAATCTGCTTAAAGTATTCTCGGCAGTCCATGCGGGGATGTATCACCAGTTGCTGGGAGATCTGGATTTTCTCGCCTTGCAGCTCTTCCCGGATACCGCGGAGGGTGAGTATCTGCGGGCCCATTGGTCCAGTAGGATTACCCCCTTATACGCGATTGCCGCCACGGGAGAAGTACTGATTACCGGGATTCCCGATAGACCGGTGCCTTCGGGACTCCTCTTTGCCTCCTCATCAGGGGAACGATATTACACCGAACAAGCATACCGCATCGGCACAGATGGAACGGTCGTGTGGTACGGGCAAAAGCGCAAGGTACCGGTCTCAAAACCAATCCTGCCGCTGGACAAGAACTATCGGTCGTATCGGCCATACCCGCAGGTATATCGTCAAAAGCTCACAGCACCGGCAGTGGTATCACCGGAGGCGCGGATGCCGAGACCGATGAGGAGTATCTGGTTCGGGTGCTCCTGGGACTGCGTATGCCAACCGATATGGGAAAACAGGAGATTTTGTTGCCTGGGCTCTGGATGCAAGTCCCGAAGTGTCGGCTGCCTGGGGATATAAAAACTTTAGTGTATTCGGTGCGGTACTCGTCCAGGTGATAAATGGGTCTCCCCTTGAGTGGGTGCATCCCGTGAGTAATCTCGATAGTATCCGTGCCTATATACAGGATGTCGCACCACCGGTACTCTTTACCGTGAGAACCCCGGAAATCATAGACCTTAACCCGGCCGTATCCCTCTTACCCTCTGAAGACTCCAATATGAATCGGGCCACGGCCATAAGCCGGATGAAGGCCTATCTGCAGGTAAGCGCCCGGCCCGGAGTGCAGATTACCGCAGGTGCCCTCAGAATCGCCATCATTGATGGGATAACGATAACTAATGCTACGGTTAAACTACACGGTGATTCAACCGGTATCATTACCACCACTATTCTGCAATATCCCTATTTAGGAGAGGTATCATGGGAGTAGCTACCGTAGAGGAGTATGCAAGAGCCGTACAAACATTATTCCCCCAGGGTGAGTATTGGGATACTCAATTTGGGGATCCTGAAAGCGATGCAAACCTCTTTTGCCAAGCAAAAGGAGCCGAACTCATGCGGTTCAAGGAACGCATGGGTGCCCTGCAATCGGAAAGCGTGATTGAAACAACCCATGAGCTTATCGCGGATTGGGAACGGGTCCTCTTAGGGCATGGTACTTCTGGACTTGAGTTGGAACAACGGCGAGCCTTATTAACCGAGAATCGTGATGTTAGACCGACTCGGGTAGAACTTCAAAAGATCGCGGCGGGGTACGGATTATCACTCACGGATATTACCTTTCCCTATAAGCCTGCCTTCTTGGGGTTTTCCCGTTTTAATCAACGGATATGCGGCCCCATCGGGTTTTCAGTGCTGCTCTTTGTTGTACAGCAATCAGAACCACCGGAAGAGCAGCTTATAAGGGATTTTGAGCAAGAAATAACAGCGCTCATGCTTGCCAACCACATAATCTATATTAAGTATGAAGGAGCCTAGTATGGCAGGGATGTATCCAGATAATCAAAGCATAGAAATGTTCGGAGAATCAGTACAGTGGCCTGGGGTGGATGCAAGCGGTAAGTTCACCAATGGCAGTTTCGACGACCCGCTGGTAAAACCATCGTTTATTCCGGCGGGGACAATCAATCTAATCCTAGATAATCTTGCGGACCTCATCGCGGAGATGGGCGGCATACCAAATAACACAGACACCAATCAACTTGCAATCTTGTTTACGGCTGCGAAACTCCTGGAAAGAATCAAATCCGTGGATGGAGCGAGTAGTGGTCTTGACGCGGATACCCTCGATGGGCAGCAGGGGAGTTATTACGCCTCAGCAGATGCCCTTACCAACGCCCTTACGCTCAAGGCCCCCCTTGCAAGCCCGGCGTTGACGGGGATTCCCACTGCCCCTACAGCCGCGGCCACGACCAATAACACCCAGATCGCTACCACGGCCTTTGTTAGGGCGGCAACTTTGAACCAGGCTGCCGCCCAAGTTTTCAATCCCTTTTACGAAACGCCCCTGGCGCAACGCCGAATTGTTCCCTAAAGAGGGTGGAAAACCTTGACTGGTGTTTGTAGCCCACCATCCCGGCAATATCCCCAAGGGGCGCCGAGGTGTTTTTGAGCAGTTCCATCGCCTTGTCCATGCGGAAACGGCGGATGTAAGCGGCGACGGAAATGCCCGTGTGCGTTTTGAAGGCGGCGGTGAATTTGCTGACGCTCATGGCGGCCTTCCCTGCCAACGCCTCCAGGGTAAGGGGGCCGGAAAAATGCTCCTCCGCATGGCGTATTGCGCAGGCGATTCCCAGCCGGTCATGTTCCTTGAGCGGGGGTCCCGCCGCGGCCCTAAGCCGCCTGTGCCAATCCAGGACAACCGAAACCAGTTCAACTGTTTTTGCCTCAATCCAGGCATTTCCAATATCTCCGGTAAAAGAAGCGGCGCCGATCTGCTTCAGTATCACCGCGGCATCGAGGATCAGCGGAAACTTGCCCAGCGCGTCAATCGCCCGGGTTATTTCTTCCGGCGGGATACCGTGGCGGGAATTCAAAAAGATGTCAAAGAAATCCGGCAGGAACGAGATTCCCACCGAGCGGTGGGAAAATCCGGCGGGTAGGCGCTGGCGGTAGTTTCCGTCAATGTGCTTTCCACCAATACCCCGTATAGACCCCTGGCAAAGATTGATGTGAAAATATTCAGGCAGGTCCCTTGAAGTATGTTTAATTGGCTGCCGGTAGGTGATGTCCGATACGCTCACCATAAGGCTTTTACCCGCCGGTTTCAACAGGCCGGTCCCTTCCCCATAGAATCGCTTGGGTATCAATTCTATATGACCGTCCCTGTTGAGTTTTCCCCTTTCCATATAGTCGCAATAATCACATTCCTCTTTGAGCATGTAAGGTAAAACCAATCTTTCCATTATTGATTCCATAATCCGTCCTTATAAACACCGGCGGCGATTCATTATCACGAACCGCCAAAAGATTTTCTAAATCCGCCATATTTTCATAAAAAGCATTGTACGTTTCCGATTTTTTTTGACATTCTGTTGTTAGCTTATGCTAATAACAATATTTTGTCAATCGCAGACATTTTAAATTACGGAGGACTCTTTTATGAAAAAGTTTTTTTTGGTTCTTTTGGCCGGCGCGGCTCTCCAGTCCGCGTTTGCCCAGGATGACGATGCTGACTACGGGCCTATCGTGGAGGCTGAAACCGCGCTTGATTTCGTTGTTACCGCCGGCAGAACCAGCGAATCGGCAAATCGGGTAAGCGGGCAAGTTACCGTGATTACCGCCGATGACATCGCCGAGTCGGGGGCGTCAACGATAACCGAGATGCTGGAAACCGTGCCCGGCGTCAGGCTGGCCCAGGACCGATCGGGCGTCAGCAAGGATATTACTATGCGGGGTATATCCAGCGACTACGGGCGGGGGAAGGTGCTGGTAATTGTTGACGGCATGAGGCTCAACCCCACTACAACCAGAAGTATGTTAAACTGGGACGCGATTAACCTTTCCGAGGTTGAACGCATAGAAATACTTGACGGCGGGGCGAGCGTCCAGTACGGGGACAACGCTTCCGTAGGGGTCATCAACATCATTACCAAAAAGTCCGGCGCGGCCAAGACGGATATTACCGTTTCCGGCGGGAGTTTTTTTCAGAACGAACAGCGCTTTTCCCACCATCACCCGACAGAATGGGGCGGCTTTACCGTGAGCGGCGGGCATCGGGGAACCCAGGGCTACCAGAAGCACAGCGCCTTTGATACGGGAAACGGCGAACTGCGGGGGACTTTTGATATAAACGACACGATGAGCCTCCAGGCCAATGTCGGTTTTGTCGCCAGAAACGGCTTGTTTGCCAATAACTTAAACAAAGCCCAGTTTGACGATGACCCTACCCAGAATGGGGGAGCGATTTTGTCCTATGCGGACGGCAGTTTTTCCGATTCGGAAATAATTGCCGGGCTGGGTTTTGCTTGGGCGATTAGTGAAACGATCAATCTTGATGTGCCGGTGTCCTATAATCTTTCAGGCATGAACTGGAATCAGCCGAATAACGGCGCGTCAAGCGTGGCCTATGACTTTGCGCCGCAAATGCTTGGCTTCCGTCCCAAAGTAAGCGCCGAGTTTAAACCGGCGGATATGGGTCTGCGTTTAACCGGCGGCCTTGATATGCTTTTTGCCCATAACGAAATAAAAACCAGTTATGATCTTACCAAAGAATCGAATCCCCAGACACAAACCATGTCGGAGTTCACCCTTGGCCCCTGGGCCTTGGTCAATTTCGAGCCGCTGTCATTTCTTTCGGTGAACGCCGGACTTCGCTATGACGCGGCATTTGTCAATGCGCGCATAGATGAGTGGTCGGGTACTAATGCCCAGGGCCAAGCTGAGTCATATACGGCCGGGGACGAAACAACAGACTGGAACGCTTTTGTTTACGAAGCGGGAGTTACGGTCAACCCTTTTGACTTCTTAAAGGTTTACGCAAAATACGGGACCCAATTCAAATACCCCTATCTTGATAATATCATTGTGATGGGCGCGCCTATGAGCCTGAATACCGGTCTTGAACCGGAAAAAGGCTGGACCGTCGAAGGCGGTGTCGGGCTTAACATCAAAGACATCGCAAGAGTCGACGCGAATCTCTATTATCTCAGGATAGACAACGAAATCGCCGAGATTATGATTCCCCCTATGTCATACGTCACGGTGAACATGGACACCATCGACAGGGTTGGCGCCGACATCGGCTTAAAGCTATCCCCCTTTAAAAAATATGTAGAGCTGGATATTGACTATGGTTTTGTAAACGCGGAATTTACCGAAGGGGCCAATGAGGGCAAGTTTGTCCCGATGGTGGCAAAACATACCCTTTCAGGTTCCCTTATGATAAACCTACCCTTTGGGTTAAGCATTGGCCCCGATGTGCTGTATAAAAGCGAAATGTACCAGGGGCTTGATTATGCCAATACCCAGCCAACCATTGACTCCAGTTTTATCTGGGGGCTCAAGGCGCGGTATGTAATCAACAAGTTCAACGGGGAACTTGCCCTACAGCTTACGGTACACAACCTCGCGGATACCAAATATGCTTCAACGGCATATTATATACCTGAAATAAACATACCAGGTGTGTACCAGAGCCCGGCTTATTCCACATACTACGTTGACCCCAACATGGGCCGCTCGGTAAATCTTTCGGTGCAGTACCGGTTTTAGGGTGTAAAAATGAAATGCCTAAGGAAAACCTTCTCACCACGGAGGCGGGTATATGCATAAAACGGCGGTAATCTATTGGAGCCGCACCGGTAACACTGAGGCGATGGCAAAGGCCATTGAGCGGGGGCTGCGGGCCGGTGGGAGCCAAACCACGCTCCTCCGCGTAAGCGAAACCGGCGCCTCCGTTGCGGAGCGGTATGACCGTTTTGCCTTGGGGTGCCCCGCGATGGGAAAAGAGGTGTTGGAGGAGCGCCGGTTCGACCCTTTCTTTACCGCGATAGAAAAGAATCTGCGCGGAAAAAGGGTCGCCCTGTTCGGTACCTACGGCTGGGGCAACGGTAAATGGATGAGGGACTGGCAAACCCGTGTGATCGCAACCGGCGCGCGGCTGTTTGAGCAGGGCCTGATTTTTCAGGTTGAAAACCCGCTTGTTACCAGAATCAAGCGGATATTTGGCAGGGAAAAAAAGCCCGATGAAGCGGCCTGTTTTGCCTTTGGCAAGCGCTTTGCCGCTGACGAAACGGAAAAGGGGGAATTGTAAAATGGAAAATCCGGGCAAACAGAAACAGGGTTTTGCGCGCTTGTGGGAATTGGCCATGATGAAGAAGCCGCTGGTGATAGTCTCTTTGATTCTATCGGCCTTGGCTTCGGTGGTGAGCTTTGTTCCGTATCTTTGCATCTACCGGGTCATTTACGGGATCATACTCAGCCTTTCGGGGGCGGACCTGGACGCGGCGCGGCTGATCTCTTACGGCTGGATCGCCGTTGCCGGCGCGGGCGGAAACATCCTGTTGTATTTCTGCGCGTTGACGTTTTCACATTTGGCCGCTTTCGGTACGCTGTACCGGCTGAAGGTTGATTTTGCTTTGCACCTGGCAAGGGTTCCCCTTGGGTTCCATGTGCTGGTTGGCAGCGGTAAACTGCGGAAAATCACCGATGAAAACATTGAAAAAATAGAAGCCTTCATCGCCCACCAACT
>JAIRNP010000064.1 GCA_031258005.1 Treponema sp. | reverse complement strand
CCCCCCCCCCCCCCCCCCCCCCCCCCCGCCCCCCCCCCCCCCCCCCCCCCCCCCCCCCCCCCCCCCCCCCCCCCCCCCCCCCCCCCCCCCCCAAAAAATGCGCTACCGCAACAGACCGGTCCTGCGCCGCCGCAACATTCCCGGGATAAACAGCCGCCCGCTTTTACCGCGCTTTTATAACCTATGACTAAACGCTCTTCCAACATCGGCTCCTTATCAGGCATAAAAAAACCCGATCACCTTCAGCACAGGACATACCGCCTGCGTTTTGAGTAACCGGGTTTCAACCCTTGAGTACGGACTTCCCGCCCGTAACAATACTATAACGTAATGACCGCCCGATTTGATCTCTGTAAAAGCTTCATACCTTCAATGCCCAAACCGGTCCTCTATCTTATCTCAAGATACCACAGGGTTCCGGGCTTGTCAAGAGGCGCATCGCCTCAAAATTTTTCTAGACCGGCATAACAGTATGGTCGAGCAGTATTTCTTGTCAACCATGCCACCGTTTGCGAGCACCGAATAAATACATCTCCCCGTTGTCGATGACAATTTCTTCCCGCAGCCCGTTGTCCCTGGCGCAGGGGACCAGGACCTGCGCCGGCGGCAGGCTGTCCCACTTAATATCCATACTGGGGGCGTGGACGTGGACGCCGTTGATCCGTTCTTTTGACGACGAATGAAGCACACTTAATAATCCTCCGGGCTTGAGTTTTTTTGCAAGCCTGGCTATGGCGAGGGGCTTGTCGTCAAAGTGGGGAAACACGGAATAGCAGATAATATGGTCAAAGGAAGCGTCCGGAAAGGGGTATTCCAGGGCGTCGCCGTGGATAAAATTGACTCCCCTTCCTTCAAATTTTTTGCGGGCTATCTGGATCATCTTTTCCGCGGAATCAATCGCGGTGATATTGCCGGTGTAGCTTGTCAGAAGCGGGATCAGGACTCCGGTGCCGGTACCCACATCCAGCGCCGCGTCGCCCTCCTGTATGTACAACAGTTTGAGCATCAGGGCGATTTTGTCCATATTCCATTTGTTTTTCTCATCCCACTGTTCCGCCAGATCGTTAAAAAAATCTTGCTTTTCTATAACCATTATTTTCCCTCCTGTACCACATGTGTTTTCCAGGCTTCAACTCCCTGGATGGTGCATAAAACTGCCGCGCCGGTAATTATAATAGCAGAACTGACCGGCAAGTCAAGCGCAAAAGACAGGGCAAAACCTGAAAGATTCATTCCAATCCCGAAGACGGCGCCGAGGAAGATCAGGGACTTGAAGGTTTTGCCGATGCGCCGCGCCGCCAGAGCGGGGAGTATGGTTGCCGCGTCCACCAGGAGCGCCCCCGTAACCCGGATGGCCACGGCTATGCCCAGGCACACCAAAAGTATGATTCCCCCATAAACCAGCTTGGCGGAAACGCCCACGGACCAGGCCAGTTCCCGGTCATAGAGGACGATATGTATTTCCTTGTATGCGACCATCAGAAAAAGCAGTATTACTGCGGCGGTGGTTACCACAATCCTAGCATCCTCATCGGTGATGGTGAGGATATTGCCCCAGAAAAGGTTGAAGGCTTCAATGGCATGAACATTGCCTTTGTAAAAGACGATGAAGGCTACCCCCATACAGACCGTCATGATAAGCCCCAGGGATCCCCCGGCGGAAACCCGGCCCCGCCAGCTTATAACGGCAATGGCCGCCCCTGCTGCTATGCTCGCCAGCATGGCCGCAGCGGTGGTGTTGACCCCAAGAATAAGCGCAAGAGCCGCGCCCAGCAGCGCCGCGTGCATCACCGCGAAGCGGGCGGGGATGAGCTCCAGGTTGAGAATGAATATCCCCAGCGCCGGGAAGGCCGCGCCTGTGGCAACCAGGGCGATAAGGCTTCGGGAGAAAAAGGACATGGACAGGAGTTCAGCCATTGGCAACGTTCCGGCTGGAGAAGGGCCTTAGGGCGCCAGGCGCTTCGGGAAATATTTTTTCCGCACGGCCGTCGCCAAAGCGGTACCTGTCGGCACACCCGGCGATGGTCTCCTCGTCATGGGACACGATGATCACCGTAATGTGCCGGTATTCCTGCCGGTCCCGGATGATTCGCAGCAGATCCCCCCGGCCCTCCGCATCCAGATTGGAGGTCGGTTCGTCCAGCATGAGCAGATCCGGTTCCATGGCAAGGGATCGGGCAATGGCCACCCGCTGGGTTTGGCCGCCGGAAAGTTCTTGGACCCTGCGTTTTGCCAGGTCCACCACCCCTGCGGCTTCCATGGCGGCTTCCACCAGCTCCTTGTCCTGCCCGGACAGGGGACGGCAGAACCCCGCCATGCCGTAGCGCCCCATGGAGACCGCCTCCCGAACCGTGGTAGGCAGGCTGCCCCCGGCGGTGTTTTGGGGCACATAGCCTATGCGGAGCAGGGTCTTTCGGAAGCCCGGGTATCCAGGCCTGTTCCCCATGACTGAAATGCTACCCCCACGGGGACGGATCATCCCCAGGCAGACTTTCAGGAAAGTGGATTTGCCCGCGCCGTTGGGACCGCATAGCGCGGTGATGCTGCCCCTTTTTATGTCCAGGGAAACATCCCGCAGCGCCGTCAGTCTTCCGTATCCGGCGCTGACATTCCGGGCCGTGATAACCGGTTCCGTCATTGTCCGGCAGCCGCTTTGATAAGGGTATCCGCGTTGTAGCGGAACACATCTTCGATGGTCAAGGTTCCGTCCTTTCCGGGGAAGTTCAGAAGTTCCGCATAGGCCGCATTGACGGCCTCCGCTATGGGCCATCCCGAAGGCCCATGGTAGTTGTCGAGTACCAGGGCGGGCCTCATCTGCGCCAGTTCCAGGATCACCGCCGGGGAGGGCTCCGCAGGGCCAAATTCTCCGATGATCTCAAACCCCATCCACGCAACGTAGGGGGTCTGCATACGGTTGACCACAGCGCGCCTGTCAGGATACAGGGCCATAACCTTTTCCCGTAGATCCTCCGCAAAGGGCAGGAATGCGCCCCACCATTTCTCCAGCTTTTCTTCGGTTCCCAGGGCCTGGGCTATTTTTGCGGCCTCTGCCTTGAATTCCGCCGGGTCGTTGGAGGTCCTTACCGTTATGGTCCGTACCCCCGCGCTCCCCGCGGTGTCCGCCAGCTTTTCGGCGAACTGTTCCCACCCGGCGTAGACAATAATATCAGCTTTGCTGGCGGCGACCAGGTCTGAGGGCTTTAGCTCATACTCCGGGGGATGCCGCAGGTCCAGGGGCGCCAGGATACGCACATTTTCAGCCCCCGCTGCGGTGGCCATGGCCCCCAGCCAGGAGGTCGAGGCCAGGACCAGCTTGCCCTCAACCGATTCGGCGGGGCTGTCTTTTGCACCCCCTGCAAAAACAAACGCGGGAGCCATAAGGGAAAGGAGGAACGCAAAAAACACCCCCGGCTCTAGGGAAAGACGAAATAAATACTTTGACATAAGGATACCCTGTCAGGTAGAGAGAAAGATCGTTCAGGGTTTCAACCCGGATGGCGCCGCTTCATGCGACACCGGGCCATGCTCCCCAAAGGGCACAACGTGCGGCCTGGGGAAGGCAAAAACGCAGAGACCCGCCGCCTGCGACGGCGTCAAAGGGCTTCATGCCCGCATATCTTATGGTACCCCGTAATTGCCAATTCCGCAAGGGGGCACAAATTTTGTAAGCTATGGAACGGATAAAACATCAGACTACTCCGGCGAAACATTAAAGCAGGCTGTCGCGAAATATATCCTGGCAAAGGGAACCATCAGTCCGGTAACGGAAGGACGTATTATCGGAAGAGTACCGGTAATTGCCTGCTGACTGATAGTCATGGCCCATACACATCAAAAATGAAGCTGTCTGAACAAGATTTCAAACTTTTCGGACAGCTTTCAATCTATATCAAGGAAAACCATGAACAGAGGAGTAAGGTATGTATACATCATTATGGGGAAAACGCCCTGTGCAGCTTAATGCTATACTTTTCACCGCAGTATTGCCGGTGGTTCTCGCCTTTTTTGCCTGCGAGACCGGCAGTGACCCGGACGACACCCTGCCCCTAGCCGGGCCCCGTTCCATCCAGGTAACGGCAAGGGACAAGACCCTGGTCTTGCAGTGGACCAAGGTCGCCACGGCTCAGGGGAAAAGGCAGGTGCGCCTAACTTGTCGTTGTGAAACGCCGCGTCAAAGGCGCTGAGGTCCATCCGGTCGATGAGGTAATTCAAGGTGTGTTCGAAGGAGCCGGGAATGAGTTGTTCCTCAAGGCACACGGTAAGGAACATTCCCACGCCGTTGCTCCGGCACATTTTGCCAGCCCTGGTCGCGTTCCTGCGGAACGATGTTTCGGCATATATACCGCCGCAAAGCCCTTATTCGGGCTCAATTCAGGAAGCATCAATAAATCTACTGACCCAAGCGACACCCTACACCCTCAGGTTTGCGCTCTTTCCAGTTCCGCTGCCTTTATTTCCCATTCCTTGGTTTTACCGTCAATGAACCCCTTCACTGCTGCGAGCTGCGCCTTCACAAGGCGGGTCTTGGTTCCATCCCGGTACACCTCTGCACTTCCCAATGCCCCTTCCAGCCGGGCCTTTTCCCCTTCCAGGTCCTCAAGCGCCTTGAGAATGTCCCCCTCCTGCCGCTCAAGCCGCCGGATGAGGGTCTGCCGCTGTTTGTCCGCTTCCCGGCGTTCTGCTGCCCTGGGTATGGCCGCACTGAGCCCCTCCGAACACCGGGGAGTAGTTGCCTGCAGGGACTGAGGGACTTGTGGAGATACACCCCGCTCCTCCCCTGCCTCCCGTTCAAGACGGTCCAGGTAATACCCATAATTCCCATAGAAAAGCCTGCCCCCCCGAGGGGACAGTTCCAAAGTTTTGGTGGACAGTGCCTCCATAAAGGAACGGTCATGGGACACAAAGATGATGGTTCCGGTATAGGCTTCAAGGGTATCAAGGAGAATGTCTTTGGAATAGAGGTCCAGATGATTGGTAGGCTCATCGAGGATGAGGAGGTTCATCGGTTTAAGGAGCATTCGGAGGAGGGCAAGCCGGCTCTTTTCACCCCCGGAAAGGACTGAAAGGGGCTTGTATACCTCCTCTCCCCGAAACAAAAAGGCCCCAAGCATGTCCCGGACCTTGGGGATCAGCGCTGGAGGGGCCTCGGTTTCAAGGAATTCCAGCACCGTTTCAGGACCGCCCATAGTTTCCGCGGCATCTTGGAAAAAATACCCCGGCTGAATACCCGCGCCGTATTGGAGGGTTCCCTCGAAGGTGGGGTCCCTGCCCGACAGAATCCTGAGCAAGGTGGTCTTCCCCGCGCCATTGCGCCCCACCACCACCAAGCGTTCCCCGGATTCAAGGAGCAGATCCAGGCCTGAAAGGACCTGCCGGGTTCCATAGCGTTTCCCCACCCCTTTCAAGGTCAGGGCAAGCCGCCCCGCATGAGGCGGCGGAGGAAAGGTGATACGGATCTTTTTCAGGGATTCGGGAATGACGATCCGTTCCATCTTTTCAAGCCTTTTTATCCGTTCCTGCACCATGGCGGCCTTACTGGCTTTGTAGCGAAACCGGCGGATCAGGTCCTCTGCTTTGGCGATCTCCTCCTGCTGAGCCTCGTAACGTTTCATGAGGCTTTCCAGGGCTTGTTCCCGAACCTGCTCGTAGGCCGTATAGTTTCCCCCATACCGGGTGAGTTTGCCCAGGCAGAGTTCGTAGACCTCGGTAACCGTACTGTCCAGAAAGTACCGGTCGTGAGAGACCAACAGGTAGCCCCCGGTAAAGGAATACAGCCAGGATTCAAGCCAGGATCGGGCTTCAATGTCCAGGTAATTGGTGGGTTCATCCAAAAGGAGGATGTCCGGTCTTTCCAAAAGTACTTTGGCCAAAGCAATACGCATCTGCCAACCCTCGGAAAACTCCCCGGTGGACCGTTCCAGATCAGCAGGGAAAAAGCCCAGGCCCGAAAGGACCATAGCCACGGCTTGTTCCCGCTGATAATACCCGGAATGGTCTACCTGATCCTGGATCTGGTGGTATTCTTCAAGCAATAGGCTGGTACTCCGGTCATCTTGGGTTGCCCCTTCCAGAAGGCGGCCAATGGCTTCCATCCGATGGAGCAAGGCAAGTATCCCGGTATAGGCGGTTTCCACCTCCTCCCGCAGCGTTCTGCTCCGATAGACAATGCCTGATTGGGGAAGATAGGAAATCCTGCTCCCTTTCTGTACTGCCCGGTCCCCTGAATCTCCGGGGATATGTCCGGCAATAACCTTCATGAGGGTTGATTTTCCTGACCCATTAACCCCGGCCAGACTAGATCGGGAACCTGCGGCCAGGGAAAGGCTTACCTCTTGCAGGATGTCCCGGTCTCCAAAGGCCAGGGAAACTTTTGTAATCTGCACCACGGCCATACCTAGGACGCAGCCTTGGAGAAATAGATAACCACCGGTGAACCTGCCCTCCGGGTAACGGTTACGCCATCCAGATTGGCTTTGGGTACATATTCGATACGGAACCCCCGGGATTCCAGGGTATACAAGAAATGTATCACCCCCTCGGGACCGCTTGCCCCCTCAAGAGAGAGGGAAAAGGCGCCGTCATACTCATTTTGAAGCTCGAGCGTGAGAAAAAGCCCCATGGACAGGGCGCCGCTTCCCTGGGCAGTAGGAGGGATCACCCAGGGAATGAGCCGTTCATAGCCGATCCAGGAGAACCTTCCTTGCGCTGAAAACGAGAGGGTACCGTAATTGTCGCTTCGGAACACCGGTCCCAGGGTATACATCTTCCTGAAAAGCTGATCCTGGCGGGCAGTTTCCTGGCGGATAATATCCTCCACATCCGACGGAAGGGCTACGAAAAGCAGGGTCTGCAGGGCGCTGCCGTTTTCAGTAAACTGCACCTCCAGGGTGGTATCTGAACGAAGACGCATCTGAAGCGGGGCCCCTTCAAAGCGCCAAGAACGGTCCCCTTCAGCACGGATAGTGGTATAGAAAAAGGTTTTATCTAGGGCAGGCAGATATATATGGGCGATTCCCTGCTCCTGAGCCGGAACAAAACCCCACTGCCGGGACAGTTCTTCCAGGTCTATCTTCTTTAAGGCTATCATAGTTCCATAGGATTCGGGAGACCAGGTTTGAGATAAAACCCTTTCAAGATCCGGGTCCGCTGCTTCTGGGGTTTCGTGAACAATCTGCACGGGGCCTCCGGCATGTTCAAAGAGCCGCAGCCGATAAGAGAAACAATAGCCCCGGTTCCCATCTTCAGTTAAAACCTGATACCACTCACCCGGAAGGGGATCCCCGGTATTGCTTATGGCTTGAGTCCCTTGGACCAGGGATAAGACCTTGATAAGCTCCCCTTGCCTGAGCCGGTATACCCGTTTAGCGCCGTTATCTGGAGCATCTCTTATGGGAAGTCCGTCCTGCAAAGTCTCCCCATAAATCCGGGCGAACTGAGCAAAGGATACAGCCTGCTTTTCAGCGGCTTTTTTATTTTTCATAAATTCCAGTTTGGAAAAAGGAATCGTAACGGCATCGCCTGTCTTCGAGAAAGCGCTCCGGTATGCTTCGGGGATACCCACTTCCCAAACCTGGTCCAACTTGGATTCGCTATACACGGGCAGTACCGTCCCGGAAGGTACCGGGGGCTCCTCAATGGACCACAGTAAGAGTCCCCATCCTAAGACTCGAGGGGTACAGGACCCCAAGAGGGCCGGTACTATACCTCCTGCGATGAGGATCCACGGCAGAACCCGACTATTTCCCTGTCTCATAGGAGAGGATTATACCGAAATTGGAGCATAAAAACTAGGAGTCAGCGTAGGCGCTGTTATCAAGGATAGACAAAAATAGAAAAAAGGAGGCAGGCATTTTTGTCGAATCTAGGGCATTTTTGTAGTGTCAGACACTTTTTGATAAAATAATCTAAAAAGCAGAAGTAATTCTCACGCCAAAGTCTTATTACACGTATGAGAAGTTTACGCATACTCCAGAACGGAGCAACCTACCATGTCACGTCGAAAATAGA
>JAIRNP010000055.1 GCA_031258005.1 Treponema sp. | reverse complement strand
AGCAGGGTGATGGCGTACTTGCGGGTATACCCGGTACTCTGACAAAACGCATCCCGGATAGCGCTTTTTTTCGCCTTTCCCGATTTGCGATAGCGCGGACCGGTTACGTCCGCCACTGCCTTTTTTGTGCCATAGTCAGCCTCATGGTTACCCTCGATTCCTTGTCGGGGGATACTTATTCGGTCCCTATGGTTAGATTTTTAACATGAGATTCACCGGCCCCTTGGGTTGGATTTTACATGAGGCAATGCGGCATATTGACATATCAGTATAAAATCATTATTATAGTTATCAAGGCTTTTTTCAAAATCTGATCTATATGAAAAAGCCTTGTCATTAATGATATTACATGCGGCGATGGTGGAATTGGTAGACACGCCAGCTTGAGGTGCTGGTGCCGAGAGGTATGGAAGTTCAAGTCTTCTTCGCCGCAAGGATGTTTAATTCTTTGTAATATAAAGAATTAAGGCTTTTTTGCTGATGATCGTTATTTCGAGTTTGGGTGTGCCGTGCTTTTATCGTGCGGTTATTTTCTTTCTGGGGGCACACTCATACCCAGAACTGCCGGACCTTGCCGCGTGTATCGTCGCCGCGATACCAAAAAATTTATCGTTACTCTCTATCCCGTCTCCGGGTTGCCTGTTCATATATGCGAGCAGTGGCACCGTTCTAGCTTGGCCAATCTCCCTCCCGAACTTGCCCATCTGAGAGATCCCAGAACAAAGGCTACTGCAGAAAGCGCCGTCCATGTTTTAATTGAATTCCTGAAAAAACAGTATCTTCCTCCTCCGCCCCTGTCGGTGCCCGTCCCTGTGGACGATCCGACCGTCGGGGAATGGCTGGTCAGGTTTACCTCCCTTGATAATAACCCCCGGGCGGCCCGGCGTATCGGCGAAGGAGCTCCGTATTCTATCGGGACTATTGAGCTGTACCGGCAAAGTTTTGAGCATCATATCCGGAACGATCCGTTCTGCGATCTCAGAATGTCCGAGATAAACCAAGCCCATGCGCTCTCTTTTGTGGCTCGCATCGGGAACCATGACATAAAGAATGGCCGGAAGGCGGCAGGGACCAGGGCCTTTGATATTGCCATAGGCTTTGTGCGGATGGCATTCCAGGAGTATTGGGAGGAAAATTTGGAATGGAATAACCCGTTCAGCCGGATTAAAGCCCCAAAAAAGAAAAAGGGGAATCGGCGGGATGTCCTGGGGAAAGATGAGATTATCAAGCTGTTTTATCCGGGGGTAATCATAGACCCGCTTGAGAGAGCGGTGGCGGTGGCTATGTTTTGGGCAGGGCTGCGCCGCAGTGAAATATGGGGCCTAAAAGCGGAAGATCTGGACTGGCGAACCCCGCAGCTCAATATCTGCCATGCCTGGAAGTGCATCACCTCCAGGAAGCTTCGGGAACTCGGCGAGCCAAAGTGGCATAAAATCCGCGAAGCCCCATTCCCGGAGGACTTACAGAAGGCGATCAAAAAGTCATTTACCACCGGCATAGCCGGTGGCTTGAGGAAGCCCCTTAAAGGGGGCCTTTAATTCCGGCCCTTCCAGATTTAACAGACCTTGCCGACCTTTATCAAGTTCTTCCTGATTCTTGATATAGTCCCGTATCGGTTGTTTGTTCAGTCCCACCGTGCTCACCCAATACCCGGGTGTCCAGAAATTCTTGTTCGTAAACCCTTTCGTTACCTTCAAAATTTCCCGGTGTATCCGTATCGCCCCGGGGAGGGCGCTACTGCCGGCGGCGGGCTGTTCTCCGGGGCAAGCCTTTCATCAGAGGATTCCCAGGCGGGCCTTAGGGCGGAATCACTGTTGTTCCGCTTCTCTCCCCGTATCCCCCGTTCACTGCCGTAATAGATAGAGGGGATTCCCGGCATGGTAAAGAGTAGCCCGTAGAGGGGAAAGAGATGGGCGTGGCTTCGCAGAACGCTTGCAGCGCGGTTGACATCGTGATTGTCCGTAAAGGTGTAGAGTTTAAGATTCTGGTACATGCCATCAGGTCCCGATTGGCGCTTGAGAGACCAGGAGAGTTCGTAAAAATTCCGGTCGTTGAAACTCGACCAGAGGCTCTTGTAGAGTTCATAGTTGGTAACCGAATCAAGCCTTCCTGCCCTGACCCAATTACGGTAATCCCTGTGGACCACCTCCCCCATAAGCCAGAAATCCCGTTTCATTTCTTTGGATCGGGAGGAAAGCTCGTCCATAAAATCCGGGAGAAGCTGGTCCGCCGCGTCGAGCCGAAGGCCGTCTATGTCGAATTCCTCTATCCAGAATTTGACCGCCCCAAAGAGATGTTCCCTCACATCCCGGGAGGCGCCGTTCAGCTTTACAAGATCGTAACAGCCGCTCCAGCCTTCATCCGAGAAGGGGTCCCCCAGGGGACTTGGCCGGTTGAAATCAAGATGGTAAAACCAGTCCCGGTAGGCCGAAGCCTCCCGCTTCTCCGCAAGGTCCCGGAAGGCGAAAAAGTGCCGGCCCACATGGTTAAAAACCCCGTCCAGGATCACCCGGAAGTCCCGGTCGTGGAAGGCCCTGACCAGGGTCCGCAGATCCTCGTTATTGCCCAGCCTCCTGTGCACGTGGTAGTAGTCCAGAGTGTCGTACCCATGGGCTGTGGATTCAAAGAGGGGCCCCAGGTACAGGGCGTTTATCCCCAGTTCCTCAAGGCGGGGTATATGGGACAAAAGGGAGCGCAGTCCCGGGCCCGCAGGACAACTAAAATCGTTCCGTCCCGGGGCTCCGCAAAATCCCAGAGGATAGATGTGATAGAAAATACGGTCTCCCATATTCTTTCCGCAGTCTGAATTCATAACGTCTCCTTATATACTTACCGCTAGGTATATAGTAGGTAAAAAAGGGAGGAAGAATCCCCCCTGCCTACAGCAAGGGCTTCCGGCGCCCCCCAGACTGTGTAAAAACTCCGTATTATTAGCGATAGTACCGCTGACTTCGCACGTGGGGTTCCCCCGGTTAGGCCACCGCCCCCCTCACCAGGCTATGGCTTTCAGTAGGTTTCCCACCCCCAGAATATTGATTACCCGTTTCATGTTGTATGCGAGAAAGGTGAGCGCAAACCCTCCGCTTACCTTCTCCTTCCCCTTCATCAGACAATACCCCGCTTCCATCGCCCGTTTTATCGTCCCATACGGATGTTCCACTATACTTTTCCGCTCCTTCACTATCCCCCGATCCCCCTTTATCCGTACCTGTTTCACGGTCAACCCCTCCTCTGTATAGGTCGTGCTGAACCCTCCTTCGGTCATCGGTACTTCGTGCCGCCGCCCCCGGCTTTCCTTCGTACACCGGCACACGCATCCCTTGCACGCTTCCCGATTCACAAATACTCCCTTCCCCTCCCCATAATACACACACCGCCCGTCTTTATGCCCCCTGATCTCCTTACCCCCTTCTTCCTCCGCAGGTACGCATATATCATTGGACCTTACCCCAACAGGTAGACATAAAGATAAGCGGGAGTCATTTACCACCGGCATAGCCGGTGGCTTGAGGAAGCCCCCTTAAAGGGGGCAATCCACTTACAATTCTTTTTCCTTTCCAGGATGTTCTGATAGGTATTCTGCCCTACTCTTACTTTCTTAACCCTTTATTTCAATATTTGCATTACTTATACTGGAGAGTTGATACATTTACCAAACATTTAGGCGGCTTCCTGGTTGTACCTAAAGGAATTCTCATTGATGGAAATAAGATCATCGAATAACTGAACCTTTTCGCCAATGAGTCTGTCTACAATCTCTTTGTTCAGATTATCCGTACTGTTGATTATCGAATCAATCTGTTCCCGAAATAACTCAAACCGGTTATAATACCTTGAACACAGTTTGCCTTTTACCAATTTCCACAAACGTTCTATGAGAGTAAGACCGGGAGAATACGGCGGAATGAATACCAGGTTGATGCCCCGGTGTTCTGCCAATTCTCTGGTGATACTACACTTTTGATACTTCGCATTGTCCAGTACAACAAACACGGTTTTGCCGGCATATACTTCGGCTGTCTTCCTGAAAACTTCGCAAGCGGTTATAGAGGAGCCGTTTGTGATCATAGTCACCTTCTTTGAGATGAAGTCTAACGCGCCAAGAACATTATACCGCTTGCGGCCGGAAAACGTTTTTACGAACCGTCGAACGCTCCCGTATATAGAGCCCGGAAAATCACATCCCATGACAAAATGTGACGCGTCTAAAAACAGGAGGGAAATTTCCCCTCCCTTTGCCCGGTCCATGAGCGGCTTCAACAGGGTATGGTAAAACCAGTGCTGCTTCTGACTATCTGCTTTGGCCGGCAAAGAACCGCTCTTTAACCGTTTAATTTCGTCTTTTTTAACAGCTTCCCAACAACCGTTCGATGTACCTTAATCCCATACATCATATGCCATGTCGGCGATTTCTTGCTGCGTATGATAGTTGTTCGTTTCAATCTTCTCTATGATGAGCTTTTCAACATCTTTCAATTTCCCCTTGCACCCGCCTCCGCCATCGTGAAACAAACCCTCATCCGCCTTACCGTCTTTTGTCTTTTTCCGTAATTCCCGGACGCTTCTGTCGCACAGACCTGTCAATTCAGTCACCCGATCATGAGGGATACCAACCACTATAAGAACAATGCTGACGATTCTTTTTGCCAGGGTTTCGGTCATGACGTTCCGCAAAAAACCTATAATCTTCCCGATCATTCGGACTGCGATATCGTGATCAAATTGTCCGCTTTTGTCAGCGGATATACTATTCCCGTTTTCTTTCATTGTGTGATCAGCCCCCCTCATATGATTCTAAGTACACAATACCATAATGATCCTTTTGAGGTCTAGTACTCTTGGCAAATGTTCAGACTCTCCAGTATAATACGGGTATAATATTCCGTATCGGTTTTGGATATACATTCATCAATGTTCTTCTTGAAATCATCAAATGTACGGTAGTACGCGGCATTGAGAACTGAGGATTTTACAAACTTCCATAATCTTTCTATGAGATTAAGATTGGG
>JAIRNP010000054.1 GCA_031258005.1 Treponema sp. | reverse complement strand
GAATCAGGGGCGGAATCCCGAAGAATATAAGAAAATATATGAAGACAAACAATTAGAATTATTCGCCTAGATTTCTAAGCAAGCAATACCGCAGAGCTCTGCTCTGCGGTTATTTATTTCTAATTTATAAGAAATAGTTTCCGCCAATTCATCGGAACTATCATTAACTATCGCGATGTTTGCGCTGGAAGGAAGACGAGCTTCTAAGTATCCCGCGGCTTTAGAGACCGCCTCGTCTATATAATCGTCTAGGCGCTGTTGAGCGAAACCTGCTGCTGCATAGACGTATAATAATAACCCTAGGATAAACGGCTTTTTCATGATGTATAATGGTAATAACCCAGGGTACCCTTGTCAAGGCAAGATCCCTTCGGCCTGTTCCGAGCACGGAACTCCCTGCCCGGAGCGTACATCTTGCCGCGGGGAGAGATTAGGTTTTCGCACTTTGGAGGAGCAGAAGCCCAATGCTCACAAAAAAGCCCACCGGAAACCAGGCCCCGAGAAGGGGAGGAATATACCCAAGCCGGGCCATCATCATACTGATCATCTCCATCACGTAAAAAACCACCGCCACCCCAAGACTGGAAATGAGGCTCATAAGGAGAATGTTCTTTCTGAAGCGCCCCCCCATAGAAATAGACAGGATCATTACCACAAACGACACGGAGGCAAAGGAATACCGGTGATAATAGTCTGCCTGGGCCTTAATATAGGGGAGGCCTGCGGTCTTGAGATCTTCCACCATCAATGCCGCTTCCCGGGCAGGAAGGTCCTCTGCCTGCATGGAGTTTCTCCTGAAGGTATCAGGATGTTCCCGGTATATATCCGTATCCGTTAAGGACTTGGCCCGTAATAACCCATCCTCCCAGGCATACATGAGGGCATTGGAAAGAACCCAATGGGTTCCGGTCCAGGATGCCTTGGGAGCCCGGACCAGGGACAAGAAGGTTCCGGTTTCAGCTTGTTCGATGATGCTCAGGCCGTTTAAGATCTGGGCCTGGGTGTCGTAATAATCCACCGCATAAATGAGTCTGCCGTTTTTGGCTTTGATCACAATATCGGAATTGTTCTCCGTCCGGGACTGGTGCAGCAGTACCCGGGAGAGATCGTTTTTGACCCTGAAGGTAGGGATTACCACCTTATCCTCAAAATGAAAGGAAAAAAGGGAAGCTGCTAAACCCATGCACAGCAGGGAGAGGCTAAAACGCCAAAAAGGAATCCCCGAAGCAAAAATAGAGGTAAGCTCATTCCTGCTATAGAGGTCCCCCAGGGTATAGGCTGCGGCAAAGAGCAGGGAGATAGGCAGGGCATAGGAAAAACTTTTCGGTATGTAATAGACACAGACCTTGAGGATCTGCTTCAAGGGTACTTCATAGTTGAGGTATCGCCACAGATTGGCAAAGAGATCGATCAGGGAAAGGAGCAGCACAAACAGGGAGATAGCCACCACGAAGATCGGGAAGAATTGTTTAATCAAATACCGATCCAAGATCATATCCTCAAACTCCTTTTGGGATGACCCTTATTTTCGTATTCTCAGGATACTCATGCAGAGCCCAATAGCGACCGCTAAGATATCTGGAAGCCACATAGACCAGAACGGGGAATACCCCAGGCGTAAGCCCATGGTTTGCCCTCCAAAGAGCAAGGTCCAATAGATCACCGCGATGATGAGCCCGAAGATGAACCCCACGGCTTGCCCGCTTTTTTTTGCCAAGAGCCCCAGGGGAACCCCCAGAAACACCAGCGACAAGGCGCCAAAGGGGATAGCAAACTTTTTATAATACTCCACTCGATAAATATGAAGGCTTCGGTCCTTTTTAAGGGCTGCCGCGGCTTGGGTCTCGGTTACCAAGTTGGAAAAGTTCGCTGCCCGGCGGTTCCATGCCTCGTTCTTGGGGCCTTTACGCAGGCTGTCTTCCAAAGCCAGCGCCTGAATCAAGACGCTGTTGTACCGTTCATCCAGTTTCCCCTGCAGGTTCACCACTTTATTTTTAATTTCACGGCCCACATCAGTGGAACTCATTTGGCTCGGACCAATGGACGAAACCGCCTGGATCATATCTTCCTGGGGTACCCAATACCGGAGAAAGCCGCTTGAAGCATAGTCGTAGTCCTGGCGGCTTAGTTCCTTTGAAGACTGCACAAAGGCTTCTGAGAGATCCAGGCTGAGCCCTTCCTTCCCTGCGTCTTTGAGTTCCGCATCTTTTGCCATGATGAGCCGCCGTTCCCCATCGCTGGTCCTATCCAAAATGAACACATCCGTAATGGAATTACCATTTACCTCCCCGGTAACGATCACCGTATCCTTGAACCGCTTCACTGAATTGGCCCCCAATTCCAGGGCAGGAGTGGAAGTCAGGATACGCCGGTAGAGCCGGTAAAATTGCACGGTTCCCGCGGGGAGGAGTATGTCATTAGCAATAAGGGAAAGGAGGGAAATAAGCAAACCCACGGCCAGCGCGGGAGTAAAAATGTTACTGTAGGAAAGGCCAGAGGAAAGCATCACCAGGATCTCATTATCCGAAGTAAGCCGCCCGATGGTCATAAGGGTTCCCACGAGCGAGGCAAAAGGAGCGGACAAGGCAATAACCTGGGGAAGGGAATAGAGGACCAAGAGCGCAACCTGTTGAAAGGGCACTTTCTTGGTTAATATTTCCTGGGCCATAAGGAGCAATTGATTCACGAAAAAGATAATAAAGAAAAAAAGGAAGGCCACCACAAAGGAGAAAACCGCTTCAGAAATAATATACGTGAACAGGGTCCAGGATAGAGAACGGCGGGTACTCATGTTAGACTCCTGTAGATCCGAATCCTCCTGTTCCCCGGCTGCTTAGCGATACCGAATCGGTTTCCCTCAGTATGGCCCTGCTCACCGGAGCAATAACCAACTGGGCGATCCGGTCTCCATTGTGGATCGTGAAAGGTTCGGATCCAAGATTGATTAACATGATTTCTAAGGCTCCCCGGTAGTCAGAATCAATGGTTCCCGGTGCATTTACCACCGTGATTCCATGCCGCCAGGCCAAGCCTGAGCGGGGTCTGACCTGAGCTTCATACCCAGAAGGAATCTCGAAGATGAGTCCTGTGGGAATCCGTACCCGCTCTAAGGGGGAAATACACACCCCCTGCTCAAGGAAGGCCCGAATATCCATCCCCGCAGCTCCAGGAGTCTCATACTGGGGAAGGATGATATCGGATCTTTGTTTATATACAGGTATTTCCAAATCCGAAGCGGTCATACTACTTAACGGCGGCGGGGCCGTTCATCCCGATGACCGGAATCCCGGCGATACTCATCCCTGCGGGGGGCTTCTTCACCTGCAGGATCAATCGCGTCGATATACGAAAGGTTCAATCGTCCCACCTTATCCACTTCCAGGAGCTTGACCGGTATCTCCTGTCCTTCTTTGATCACATCCGTAACTGCGAGAACCCGCTGCCGGGAAAGCTTGGAAATATGCACCAGCCCTTCTTTACCGGGGAGAATTTCGACAAATGCCCCGTATTCGGTGATCCGTTTAACCGTACCCTGGTAAATTCGTCCGGTTTCTGGATCTGATACAATGCCTAAGACCGCAACCTTGGCCTCTTCTGCAGCGGACGCGTTTTTTCCATAAATCGTAACGGTTCCATCATTCTCGGTATTGATACTGACCCCGTATTGTTCACAGAGGGCTTTGATATTTTTGCCTCCAGGGCCAATGAGGGCGCCGATCTTATCCACCTCGATCTTGAAGCTGAGGATCTTGGGGGCATATTCGCTGATCTGAGCCGTCGGCTTACTGATGGTCTCCTGCATAACCTGGAGGATATGGAGCCTCCCTCGTTTGGCTTGATCCAAGGCTTTCCGCATAATCTCCGGGCTTACCCCGGCGATCTTAATGTCCATCTGAAAGCCCGTGATACCTGCTTCAGTACCGGCCACTTTAAAGTCCATGTCCCCCAGGTGATCCTCTTCGCCCAGGATGTCTGAGAGCACGGCATAACGGTCTCCTGCGGTGATGAGCCCCATAGCAATACCTGCCACCAATTTCTTCATGGGTACCCCTGCATGGAGCAGCGAAAGGGTGCCGCCGCAGACCGAGGCCATTGAAGAGGAACCGTTGGATTCCATGATCTCTGAGACTACCCGGACCGTATAGGGGAAGGCCTCTTTGGAGGGAATCATGGGTTCAAGAGAACGGCGAGCCAGGTTTCCATGGCCTATTTCCCTGCGGCCAGTGCCCATACGGCCCACTTCACCCACGGAATAGGGGGGGAAATTATAATGAAGGATGAAATGCTCCCGTTTATCCCCTTCGATATCATCGTAGACCTGTTCATCAAACACCGTACCCAAGGTGGTAACCACCAAAGCCTGGGTTTCGCCTCGGGTAAAAAGAGCTGACCCGTGGGTCCGCGGGAGAACCCCTACCTCGCAGCGTATATCCCGGATGTCTTCGGTCCCCCGGCTGTCCACCCGCAATCCCTTATCCAGGATGGCGGAACGAAGAATCCTATATTCCATCTCCTCAAAGAGGGCATTAAACCGTTTCTTCTGGGCTTCATCGGCGAGCTGTTCTGCATATTGTCCCTGGAGGTCCGCTTTAACCTGATGAATTGCCTCGTGGCGTTCCTGTTTACCCTTAAGAAAACAAGCCTTTTCCAACAGGGGATAGGCCAGGCTGCGGATGGCCTCCTGGTTTTCCAGTTCCAGGGTGTCCTCGGTGAGGGGAAGCTTTTCCTTTCCTGCAAGCCCTCGGAGCTGCTCCTGTAAGGCACACAGGTCCCGGATCATCTCCTGGGCCTTTTCCAGGGCACGGATCATCTGATCTTCGCTCACTTCCGCAGCCCCTCCCTCTACCATGGTGATTCCCGCTTTGGTACCGGCCACGACGATTTCAAGACTGGATTTTTCGATCTGATCGTAGGTAGGGTTGACCACGAGTTCGTCTTTCACGAGGCAAATCCGCACTCCTGCGATGGGACCATTAAAGGGAATGTCTGAAAGGTGTACTGCGGTGGAAGCGGCAATAATAGCCAGGATGTCTGGAGGATTGACCTGATCCGTAGAGACCGTGGTAGGTACTATCT
The DNA here is from genome assembly GCA_031258005.1 of Treponema sp. Taxonomy (GTDB): domain Bacteria; phylum Spirochaetota; class Spirochaetia; order Treponematales; family Breznakiellaceae; genus JAIRLU01. The sequence goes on along the minus strand of JAIRNP010000054.1, from coordinate 7,183 downwards.
GAATTTCCCGGCCAAACCGCTTCTCAAAGAGGGGCCGCATGGGCCTATCAATGAGCCGGGATACGAGGATTTCCTTATCCTTGGGCCTGCCTTCCCGCTTAATGAACCCCCCAGGGATTTTCCCGGCGGCATAGTATTTTTCGTTGTAATCCACGGTTACCGGGACATAATCCAGTCCTTCTACCGCATCTTCAGAACAACAGACCGTGGCGATGACCGCTGAACCGGCGTACTGGGCAAAAACCGCACCGTTGGCCTGTTTTGCAATTCGGCCTGTTTCAAGAATCAGTTCTTTTCCCGCTATTTCGTATGTTACCCGTTGAACCATAATTTCCTTATTTACGGAGTCCCAGCGCTTTAATGAGGGACCGGTACTTTTCCAGATCCGTACGTTGAACATATTTCAACATACGCCGGCGTTGGCCAACCAGAATCAATAAACCCCGTTGACTGGATTTGTCTTTCTTAAATTGCTTGCAGTGCTGGGTGAGCTGATTTATCCGCTCAGTCAGCAAGGCAACCTGAACTTCCGAGGCGCCGGTATCGTGCTCATTTTTACCAAACTTATGCACGACAGCGGTTACCTGTTCCTTATTTAGTGCCATGTTTATTACACTCCTTGAGTACCATCAAAAACTATAAACCTACGCCTTTTAAAAACTCGCTTGGTTTTGAAAAAAACAGGAAAAAACGCTTTATAGGCTTACAAATTCTATATATCCTACCTGCAAGGGTACCCGGCCATCTGAAGGGATACAGATTTTTCCCGCATCAACGGAAATTTCCACCTCTGTACCCTTCCCTGCATTTTTTCTCCCTTGCTCGTGTAGGATAACCCTATAGCGGCCTTCCGGGGGAATAACCCGATAGGAAGAAGTGAGGTCAAAAACCAAACCGTCTGTTCCAGATATCGAGGGGATCCCCCCTAGGTCAATGGCCACGTTCCTGCCCAGGGACGCCCGGGCCCGGGCAAAATCCCCGGCTCCTATGGCAGCACGGATCCTACTTGAGCTTACCGGTAGGGCCCCTTCTTTCACGGGCGGAACTACCTCGGTGATGATTCCCCGCTCTGCATTCATCGCGCTGATACGGGCCGCATCAGTATCCAGCCGATACCCGCAACGGAAATTACTGCCGATAACAAAGTACGCCAACTTCCCCCGCCGGATCAGGGTATCCATGAATTCCTGTCCTTTCAGTGTACTGAAATTTTCTGAAAAGTCAATGAGAATCGTCTGCGAAACCCCCAGGTCTTCAAAAATGGCCAGCTTTTGGGGAAGACTTACAATATCACCCCCATAGGTTTCAGGGCTCAGGATCCGTTTAGGACTCTGCCGAAAGGTGACCACCGTGGGAATGTATCCCCGCCGGAGGATCTTGGCTATAAGCGTCTGGTGTCCCCGATGGATTCCATCAAAAACCCCTATGGTCATAGCGGTCTGCTCATAAATATGCACCGTGCCTTCTACGAATGCCTGCCAATCAAAGACGCGCATAGACATATCCATAACTCCAGTTTTTCTTCTTTTCTATCTTTTCTATAATGGCGACTAAATTCCCGGCTTCATCTAAAACACCGGCATAGGGAATTGCCGGGCCTTTGGGGGGAGGATAGTACAGAACGGATTCATCAATGAGACCGTCCAAGGGCTTGCCGTAGATCATCTGCAAGACCGCTTCAGGGTTCACCGCCATATAGGGTATCCCCAGCGCTTCCAGAACCGATTGATCCATAGGATGCAGCGCCTTCCTAAGCAATGGCGCAGGATCCGCCCTATCCCCTCCATCTACCCCTTGGGAGACCTGAAAACCTGCAATCCAGGTCCGGTGCAAAGCAGTAAGGTGGCCCCGGGACCCTACTGCCCGGGCAAGATCCCGGGCCAATGCGCGGATATACGTGCCTTTTGAACAGTGTACCCGGATCTGCGCATAAGCGCAGCCCTCACCGGAAACTTCGTAGTCCCGCAGCTCCAAGGCATACACCGACACGGGCCGTTTGTGCAGCGCCACGGGCTGACCCTTCCGGGCAAGCTGGGAGGAACGCTGTCCCTGTACATGGACCGCCGAATACTCAGGCGGGGCCTGGAGTATATCCCCGCGGAACCGGGGGAGCGCGGCCTCTAGCTCTTCCCGGGAAGGAACCCTCCCTTCCGCCACCACGGTCCCTTCAGGGTCCAGGGTATCGGTTTCCATACCGAAACAGATAGTCCCTTCATACTGTTTGTCCATCCCCGAAAACCAGGAGGAGAGTTTCACCGCCCTCCCTACCAACACCAGGAGCAGCCCTGAGGCGAATTTATCCAGGGTACCGGTATGACCGACCTTAGGAGTGGCAAAGGCTTGTTTCACCCTGTTCAGCGCTTCAAAGGAGGTGATTCCCGGTCTTTTATTCAGCAGCAGGCAGCCTGAAGTTTCCCCCGCGCCCGGCTTACTCCTCTTCATGGAGGTCCGGGTTTTCAGCGCCCTGCAGGTCTTCGATCTTCTTGATCAACGCAAATCCTTCCCTAATGCTGGGATCCTCATGAAAACGGAGCCGCGGGGTTTGGCGTATATGCATCTGTCCTGCAATCTGGCTCTGTATAAAGCCTGCGGCGCTTTGCAGGCCCGCGACCCCTTTGCCCAGGCTCCCCTGGGGCTTACAGTTAGAGACATACACCTCAGCCCAGGCAAAGTCCCGGGATACCGAGACCCTGGTAATAGAAAGAAAAGGGTGGACCCGGGGATCTTTGATTTTACCTTCTACAATAAGGGCGCCGATTTTTTCCTGGATAAGACGCCCTATCCGTTCAGTTCTGTATTCCGACATGCTCCAAGAGTATAGCACCCTGAACAAAAAGAAATAAGGGGTTAGGTTCTGGTTATGCAGGGGCTGCCTTTCCCAGGTACGCGTGCTTAAACACCGGCTTCCCGGCAATGGAAAGCGGTTCTTTACCCCTAAAGGGGAACCTTGCGCTTATTTTAATGTATGGTATAACCCAAACCAGCGTCAAACAAGGTATTTTTTGGAAATTTTATCTAAAGAATGTTCAAAAGTAACAGATATATCACTTACCAACATGAGTTCGATGGAATCCGCGAATGAACGCTAATTGCAGCGAATTATTCGAATAAATTCACGTAATAGCGGACTAAAGTCCGGCGGACTTTTTCTCTCTATCGAACTCACGTTTACTAAGCTCTTTACGGCCTCTTTTATAGCATCATTTGGAACATTTTCTGGTCTAAATAACTCATAAACCTCAATTCCAAAACAATTTGCCCATTTAACCAGGGTTAAAGATGATACCTGACTCTTTCCCGTCTCAATATCAGCCAAAAAATTCGTGGAAATAGCAATTTTCTCCGCTCATTTTACCTGCCTCTACCCCAAGATCACGGTAATGTTTAATATTCGAGCTCAGGGAAGTCTGTAAAGAAGGACCGTGCCTCACCATTGGACTTATTCGGAAACTTGAGGTTTCCGAACAAGCCTATTCCATGTTCTCAGCCTCTGTCTTTTCTCACCTAGGACGCATCTTTCCTCAAACTCAGATGTAACGGCAAGCCCAGGTTATCTCGATCAATCAGGAACCCCCCTAGGATCTGCACCGCCCCAGGTTCAACTTATTTGGTATTCGGTAATAAGCGTACCAGATAATCTGATAAGACCGTGCCGTAGGTGTCGTTGATCTTTTTTTCGGCGGCTGCTACCGCCCGGTTCTCCGCTTCCGAAAGGGAGATGTGTCCTTCTCGCCCGTTGATATTAAACGGCAAGAGCACGCTGGCATCTCTCGTATCAATAAGATTTGCGTCAATAGTATACCGGGTGAATTTATTTTGCTGGTTGGGGAACTCCACCGAGGAAAAGTCAACCCCCACTTGCAGAACATACCGGGAGTCAGTGCCGCCGCTCCTGAATCCCTGCTTGGCCAGCGCGGAAGCAAAGGCATCTTTGATACGATTGAAACGGTTATCGGTAACCCGTACCTCAATGGGAATACTTTTGGTAATGTTCATCGCTTCCAATCGATAGGTATCCCCTTTCTTGATTTCCCCCGACCCCATACCTGAAGGGCCGCCCACAATGGTTAAAACATTGGCATACACCCGGTTCACATCCGCAATGGTCGCGGCAAGCTGATACCGGGAGAATCCATCTAAGCTCTGCTTCTCATCAAGGGGCATCGCAATGAGATCCTGGATAATCCGTTCATTAGACCGAATCATATCCGTGTAGAGGCTTGATGCTTTTGCCTTTTCTAACACCGCTACCGCAAAATAGGTGTTTTTTTTACTATCAAACCATACATCTTCGATTTCTGCCCCGATAAGGGAATCCATTTCAGCGGAGGTCTTGATGGCGTTTTGCACCACCGTATTCTCGGAGACATTAACCGCCCCCTTGAAAACCGCTTCTGAATAGCTGGTGATCGTTTTTAAGTCCGCTTGGACCGATTGACCGAAAACCGCCACCAGTCTTCCCAGGGCGTCTTTCTCCGCCTGATTGCGGTCAATCCCATACCCCACAGCCGTAACAAAAATGTTTTTGTCATACACCGCATCGGGAGTGGAAACCCAGGTGGGTTCTTTCCCCTCCCGGACTTTTACGGAAGAAGATGCAGAGGGCCGAGCAGGTGTTCCCCCCTGGGCAGGGACCCGGTTTCCACCATCCATCGCAGCAACCGCAGCCTGGGCTGCGGCAACCGCATCATCCTCCCGGGACGGCTCAGGACTGCCGGCACAACCTATAAGAGGTACTACCCATAATACTGCAAGGTACCTTATTTTAAACATACAACCTCCACTAAATTAAGCTGCTTCTCCCGGACCGTTACCGTATTATCAAAAGAAGCGATCCGTCCGCCATTTACCCCATAGTAATGGGTGGTAAAAGAATAGGTCCCCGGATCCAGGGTAATACCCCCCACATAGGCTTTGGCAGGGAAATACCGGGAAATCCGTAAGTCTGCCTGTTCACTGGCTTCGGCAAAGACTTGAGTCCCTACGCTGAGGATACTGAGCAGTAAACTCGTACTTCCATCGGTCTCTGATGCGGCGGCATCCAGAACCGATGAGGTTACCCCTTTAATGGTAGCCCGGATCACCGCCTTGAGGTATATCAGGTTGACCTTTTCTTTGAAGGTTTCCCGGGCCACCGCCTCCATATCTTCCAGTAATGCCAGGTCAAAGCGGTTCCCATCATCAAAGACTACTTCAATCTTGTACACCTGGGAGGGACGACTTACCATAACCGGCAGGGCAATCTTGATATACCGGAAGTCAGGCAGGGGTATCCGTATTACCTCTTCGGTTTTGATGGGCGACAAGCCGCTGAACCCAATCACATTAAGCCGGGCCTTCCCCGGAGGAATCCCCAATTCCTCATCTAGGGACGGGGGCAGCGGATAGGCATATACGGAAGGAGCATTGACAAAAGCCACTTTGAGTTGTTCCCCATCAATCCGGGCATCGTCATGGTTACCTATAGCCCGGTAAAACAGCATCCCCAGGTAACGGGCGAGGGCGGAGTCTGAAAATTGGGTGGATGCTTCAGGGTCCGGCGGAACAGAGCCCCCTTCTGCCAGGGCCTTTTCCTGGAGATTGGTCCGAAGCTCTCCGTATTTTGAGGCCAAAAACCGCAGTTTATTGTTCATCCGCCGAATCTCCACCAAGGCGTCTTCCAGCTTATGGTTATGGTAGTAGTTGAGGGCGTTAAAGACATTGATATAAATATCTTCGTAATCCTCCCCATCGTATTCCCTGGTGGTATCATTCAGCAAGTAAGAACCAATTTCCATGGTTATGCTTTTAGTAAATGCCTCTTCTATGGCCCGTTCCCCTTCCTGAAGGAGCTGGGTAGAATCATCGTATTCTTCCGCATAATGGGCGAGCATCCCCTTATCCAGGTAATAGAGGATGGCATCTTTATTCCGGTAGATAGCTTTTTTATCTTTTTCAAGCAGGGCTATACCGGTCTGATGATCCCCTTGCTCCACCGCGGTGTCAATCTTTAGGTAGGGGTTTCCCGTAGCGCAGGAAAGACAAAACAGGATCCCTATAAAAAAAATAGAAAACAGGGAAAAAAACAGCCTCATTTTCAGGGATACTTTTAACTGCATGCCAAACCCCCTAGCCGTGCCTTAGAGCTTTGCCTTCGGCCTTGTGATGACCTTCTTGATTTCGCTATTCTGATCCATCCATAACCGGGTGTTTGTTTCGATGTTGGTCATTTCCGCGTTCACAAAATAGGTTCTCGTGGCGGTATTACCTGCGCCGTCAATGATGGTTTTAACCGACCCGGTGAGGAGGAAATCCGCTCCGGTTTCATTGCCCAAGGCCGCGGCGGTATCTTCGCTCGCATTACCCTGCTGATCCTGCCGTTCAGCCCGGAGCTCACTCCGGGTCGAGCCTCCGGCGACAAAATCCGCTTTCCCGCTGTTGAATATGACGACTTCCATGGTACTTGTAATGATAGAGGTATCAATGTGTTCATCGCTGTCATTTTTAAAAGTACCGACCAGGACCCGAGGAAGTCTGCCGAGCTGGGCAGTGGCCTGCAGGACCCGGGGAGAATCAAGACAGCCTTTAATGAGACTATCACAGACGATCCTGACATCCGTATCATTCCAATAACCGCTTAAATCGGTCTGAGTACCCGCATCAACCCGGCTAACCTTGGGGTTAGAACTGCACGCGGATATAAACGTCATAAGCACGACGCCGATGAGCAACCCCATGCATCTGTCCATTACTTTCTTCTTTTCCATAAAAAACTCCTATTGATTGAGCTTGTTCCAAAACCCGGTTAGTTTTGGACAAGCTCTTAGAAAAACCGGTCAAAAGCCCGGTTTTTCCCTTAAATCTAAGGCTGCTGTTTCAAAACTGAAGTTTTAAAACACCCTCATTTGTATAAAATTATTATACTTAGTTCTTTTATTCCCTGTCAACCCTGCGCATTGCCTCATGTAAAATCTAACCCAAGGGGCCGGTGAATCTCATGTTAAAAATCTAACCATAGGGACCGAATAAGTATCCCCCGACAAGAAATCGGGGGTAACCATGAGGCTGACTATGGCACAAAAAAAGCAGTGGCGGACGTAACCGGTCCGCGCTATCGCAAATCGGGAAAGGCGAAAAAAAGCGCTATCCGGGATGCGTTTTGTCAGAGTACCGGGTATACCCGCAAGTACGCCATCACCCTGCT
>JAIRNP010000159.1 GCA_031258005.1 Treponema sp. | reverse complement strand
AGCCGGGAGCCGGGAGCCGGGAGCCGGGAGCCGGGAGCCGGGAGCCGGGAGCCGGGAGCCGGGAGCCGGGAGCCGGGAGCCGGGAGCCGGGAGCCGGGAGCCGGGAGCCGGGAGCCGGTGGGCGTATTCTGTCTTTGTGCAATTCCGCAAAGCGGAATTGCATCGGAGTTTCGCCACAGGCGAAACTCCGCAGGCTGCCGTAGAACATGGGAATAGTGTAGACCTTATACATAGTTTTGACAAGCTCTTTTCCCCCATGCGCCGCGTATACAAAACCATAATCCTATACAATTGCCTTTTCCGGTGCCATTCTCACCAAGCATCTCCGGGACGCAAATCAAACTGCACATCATCCAGGGCCATAAGTTCAGAAAATTGGTATCGCTCTAATGGATCATGAGTTGGATTTTTCGGGATTCTTCGCTCCGGATCTATCCTGGCGCTAGCCAGAAAAGACCCATTCATATACAGTCTTCTTATGTATGAGTATCTTATTGAAGGGGGGTATCCCATCCAGGGGACCATCCGGGCAAGCGGTAACAAAAACGCTGCCTTACCCTGTATTGCCGCCGCGCTTTTAACTGATGAGCCGGTTATACTCAGGAACATCCCCGATATAGAAGATGTCCAGGTTATGTTGGAGGTATACGAGTCCCTGGGAGGGGCTGTGCAGACCATCGCTGCTAATGAGTACCGCATGAGTCTGGGGAATATCAAAACTTCAGCAATTCCCGACGTATACGCCCGAAAAATCCGGGCTTCTATCCTTTTTGCCGGCCCTTTATTGGCCAGGACCGGGAAAGTGGTACTCCCTCCTCCAGGAGGCGACATCATTGGCCGGCGCCGGCTGGATACCCATTTCCTGGCCCTTACCGAATTGGGGGCGTCCGTAACGAGTAATGGTACGTTTATCTTTAGCGCTCCGGCGCTGCAAGGAGCGGATATATTTCTGGATGAAGCCTCGGTTACGGCCACGGAAAACGCCCTCATGGCCGCGGTCCTCGCCACGGGAGAAACCACCCTCACCAATGCGGCAAGCGAACCTCATGTCCAGGACCTCTGCCGTATGCTGGTCTCTATGGGCGCCCGGATCCAGGGAATCGGTTCTAATATTCTTACTATCCAAGGCGTTAAGAAACTGTCGGGTTGCGCTTTTACCATTGGAACCGACTTCATGGAGGTGGGTTCCTTCATCGGCTTGGCAGCGGTTACCCGAGGAGAACTCACCATCCAAGGGCCGCTCATGCGGGATCTTCGGCCTGCCAAGATAGCCTTTGGTAAACTGGGCATCACCTGGGAACATGAGGGCACTGCCGTGCATGTCCCCAAGAAACAAGCCCTGACGGTAAACTGCGATTTGGGAGGCATGATCCCCAAGATCGATGACGCTCCTTGGCCGGGTTTTCCGCCGGATCTTACCAGTATCATCACCGTGGTAGCCACCCAGGTTACCGGTACGGTCCTGGTCCATGAGAAAATGTTTGAGTCAAGGATGTTTTTTGTGGATAAGCTCATTGCTATGGGCGCCCGGATCGTCCTCTGTGACCCCCACCGGGCGGTGATCTCAGGGCCTACTACCCTCTCAGGTTCAGAATTACATAGCCCTGACATCCGGGCAGGGATGGCTATGGTTATCGCCGCCATGTGCGCCCAGGGGAAAAGCATTATCCGCAATGTCTATCAGATAGAACGGGGCTATGAAAATCTCGTTTCCCGTTTATCTTCTTTGGGAGGAAGCATTCATAGCGGCCCCTGAGGAACCTCGCTGGGCAGCTAAGAACACTAAGGAAAGAACCAGCGCGACCATGGGGCCGAAGGTGAACAGTCCCAGGGAAACGGGAAACCCCAAGTAGATAACCGACCAGATACCCAGGGTATTGAGGATACTCCGGTAAAGCAGCACTATCCCGTGGCATATCAGGGGCAGGATTACCAGCATAGGAACCAGGTACAAGGACCGCCTCCGGGCACGGTATTTCCAGGCTACTACGAGGCTTAATATGGCGATGGGCAGAAACAGGGCTGGTTCAGACAACCGGTATACAATTTCCCCTTGAAATACCTGGGGAATATACCCATAGGAACCTATCGTGTTTACTGCGGTGAAGAGCTCTCCTATTAAAAGGGAATCCAGCCCCTCCCTGAGTTTTGACAAGAACAGCAGATCCTCATAGCTCAGATCCAGTATAACCTGGGTGTCTTCAGCATGGGATTGGTCCGGACCGGTCAAGACCGGTTTGTACTGTCTCGCGCTCTCAAACCGATCCAGGGCATGCATCTTCAAAACCAGTCGGGGGCCTGAATCTGTATGTATGGGGAGCAATTTGGCATAAGGCGCCGTAACGTGGTACAGGAGCGCCCCTGCCTCATCAAGGGCCATAAGCTCCAGGTCCAGTCCATAGGAAAAGGTTTCAAGAGTACACAACCACGGGATCCGTACTATCATCCGTCCCTGGCTGTCCTTAAGGGGGAAAGAAAAAATCGTACCGGTGACTGCTTTTCCTACGGCTGATTCTATTTCATCAATAAAAAAAGCCCCCTCTTGGATACCTTGGTTGCTTAAGGCAAGAAAATGGCTTATATCAGGATCCCCTCCTGGGTTTTTTTCGAATAGTTCCTTGAAAATATAATACGCCTTGATCCAGTCTCCTGCTACCATAGCCTCATATCCAGTTCGTTTCTGGTGATACACCGCATAGGCGTGGAGTTCCTGGGTATGAGACTCAAATTGACCCAGTGCATCCCAGGCCTGGTTTGCAATCCCCGTACCTTGGGTGTATACCCTACTGCCCGGCGGAGCAATACGGGAAGCCAAGATCCCCAGCCAATGGGCATCGTAGTACCGTTCCTCGCGGAGGAGAATAGTCGCCATAGCCAAAGCCTCTGCCGCGTTTACCGGTTTCCGCTGTTCCGGCAGGCCCGTATAGAAGGGTATCTCTTTCTCAAAGTTCTGCTGGTACTCAAGTATGGCTTCCCTTCGGGCTTGAGCCTGAGCGCTCTGCCATTCCTCCAGGTGGATAGCCGTTTCCACCCGGAGGGACTCAATTTCCGGGCTGTTCGGCCATATCCCTTCACAAAGGGTGATAAATTGGTCTACTTCGGGCCATGCATGCACCGCAGCATGGATCTGGGCTTTCTCTTTGGATACGGTGAAGAGCTGCCCTTGAGAACGGAGATAGTCCTGAAAATTCCGGGCCGAAGGAAACACCAAAAAAACCAATATCCCATATACCGCTGTAGCGCCGATGGCGGTACTTATGGGAACCCAAAAGGATTCCAAAAACCGGGAAACAGGACCCGTAAGCCCTGGCCGACGGTTAGAGGGTAAGCCGTAAGGAAGTATCAAACCTGTCATGGCTAAGGCTGGAAAAAGGGAACAAAACGCGAAGAATCCCTGATTAAGGTACCAAGAACGGGTATATATAGGTAAAGGCGGAAGTTCGCGAGGAAACAAGCATTGCCACCCTATAATCGCCGAAGCGGATAGGATCATATAGAGCATAAAGAGCCCGAGCGGAATCAAGGGGGCTTTTTTACTCATCCTCATCGGCTTAGGTGGCATACATGCTCCGTTGCTTGACGAGCTGGAACACCCCGGTACAGAGGAGGAGCACCAGTCCCAGGGTATACAAGAGTAAAGGGCTGAGCAGGGATTGGGGGACCCAGGATCCTGCCAGGGAGAGGAGGTCCCGCTGTATCCGAGGCGTATTAATCAGGGCTTCCAAGGCCAGAACCCCTCGGAAGACCAGGATCCTGATACAGAGGTTCGCCAAAGGCCAGGCCCCCAGGGTACATATAACACCCAGAGAACTGAGCAACACCATAAGCCCCCCCGCATAGATAAGAAAGGGCAGGAACCCTTCATTCAACCGGGTATGGAGTTGGGTTGCAGTGGAAGCAAAATCACGGATGATTCCTTGAAGAAAAGCCGGGGCATCTGTGCGAAAGGAAACCAGCGGCCCTCCCAGACCCCTTTGAAGCGCTTCTTCTTGAGGTATCGCCACGTATACCAGACCCTGACCGGGAACGGAAATCACCTGGGGACTTTGGGGCTTATGAGGATCCTGAAGGAAGACCACCGCTTTATCAGGGCGGGAAAGCAGCAAGCCTGGTTCTCCTAAGCTAGACAGGGCAGCCGGAGAATGAGCCGGCAGGGTAAACCGGTTCATTCCCAGGGCGAGTCCCCCAATCCATCCCAGGCCCAGGATCACCAAACTCATAACGGCCAGGGGACTAGGGATACCGGCTCGTAGGGTATATCCGATAGCCAGCAGCATAACCCCATAGATCGTAATGGGAAGAACCGAGATCCAAAGGAACCCTCCTTCAGATTGTACGGCCGGCTCCAACCGGATATGAAGCCAATGCAGCACCCAGGATATGACCAATAAAACGACGAAACCTATGCTGAAAACGAACACCAAGCCTACTATGTTTTTCATATCTGCTTCCGCTACTGTCTTCTTGGGTATTCAGCCTATAAAAACAGCCCTTTATTATACAATATCATAAAAAAAAACCTATCACAAGCCCTGAGGTAACTTGAGGCCGGGTGGTCTCGTCGGGGTGAAGCTTTGCAGACTGTGTCAAAACTCTGTTTTTCAAGTCTTTAAGGGGTTGAGATTATTACAGAAGGGGGTACGGTTCACTATCAACCAAGGGCCAACGGGGAACTACCCGCCCATGTATTCCACCAGCATCTTACCCCCCAGAATATTGATTACCCGCTTTAGGTTGTAGGCAAGAAAGGGTAGGGAAAATTCACCCGCCACATTTTGTAATCCCCGGGTTAAGCAATACCCCGCATCCATGTTCTGCTTTATCGTTCCGAATGGATGCTCGGCAATGCTCTTCCGCTGCCTGATTATCCCTTGGTCCGCCTTAATCCGTATTTGTTTGACCGACAGCCCGGCATCATTGGACTTGTTCAATAACTTCCGCTATTGAACAACTCTATTATAAAACTTGGAGAAATCCTCCCCGGCCATAGGAACCTGATGGCGGCATCCTCGTTTCTTTTTCGTGCATGTACAGGAACCGTGTTTGCAGGCTTCCCGGTTGTAAAATACTCCCTGACCGGTGGCTTTCTTATAAAACCCCGGATACAGCGTTCTTCCCATCGGACACACGACAACGTCCAGCTTGCCCTTGGCCGCCAGTAACCGGCTGTCCGGATCAGTCGGCGATTTTTGCCGCTCCCCGCTCCCTTCGAGCTCTTCCACGTATCTTTCATACTCTTCTTTCTGTTCGGATAATTCCGTTACGATCCGTTTTATCTCCACCACGGTCTTTTCATTGCCGTTGTTTTCCTTCCCATCGTTGTCTTCCATCTCCTTCAGATACGCCTCAAGGTGATCCTCAAGGCGCCCTATCCGGTCCCGCAGTTTCAGCTCACTGAAATTACGATCCCTGCTGTTTACCGCGCTTATACGAATCTTAAAAACTTGGTTTCCAGAGGTGCCCTATATCTCATTTGACCAAAGAAAGTATAGTTATGGGGCGTGCCTTCGGCGCAGTAAAAATATTGGCGATAAATTCGATCACGGCCGCTTGACACATTCACCTAAAAGGGTTACCGTTGTATACAAGAATCGGAAATTTGGCGGGAAATCCGCCAATGGCAGATACCGCCGCCCCATTACGGGACGAGTGCAGAGAAGTTCTTTCTTTCTCGAAAAACCATGACATTTCCTTCCTCGTTCGTCATTGGCATGTGGAGTCCACATACAATAGGGCTGTTTGTTTACGGCCCAAAGGAGAAATAAATGGACAAGAAAGAAAAGAACCTGTACTACTTTGAGGAAGCGCCGGTATCCAAAGCCGTCGCCAATTTCGCCGTTCCCACAATGCTTACAATGCTGGTGGGTATTGCCTACAATCTGGTTGACATGGCTTTTGTCGGCATGATAAAAGATACTGCCGCGCTGGCGGCGGTGGCATTGGCAATGCCGGTATTCCTGATTACCAACGGTATTGGTCAGGTATTTGGTTTTGGGTGCGGGAGTTATATCTCCCGGTTGCTCGGTAAAAGAGAATATAACAGGGTAAAACGGGTCTCATCTTTTGCGGTGTACGGCACCTTGATTGCGGGTGTCGCAGCTATCGCGCTGGGTTTCATCTTTATTAACCCGATATTGAGTATACTCGGCACATCAGAGAAAACCATTGAACCTACGCGGCAGTATTTCTCGATCATTCTTGCAGGCGGGCTGGCGTCTATGCTCGGTTTTTCATTGAGCATGACAATACGCGCCGCAGGCGATGCAAAAGCGGCGATGCTAGGAAATAGTATCGGCACCGCAACAAATATCATCCTTGACCCGATTTTCATTTTCGTCTTTGGCATGGGTATCAGGGGCGCAGCGATTGCTACGGTTATCGGTAACACGGCGGCGCTTGTGTTTTACCTTTGGCACATAGTTAAAAAGAGTGCGTTTCTTTCGTTTGCCGTCACAGACTGTAAAGTTGACAAAGCGATGTTCAAAGAGGTTTTTTCCATCGGGCTTCCATTGTTTTTTATGAAAGCGGTTTATGTTGTGGGCTTCATAGTACAAATCAATGCGGCTGCCTCCTTTGGCGACATGTACGTTGCCATCCTTGGACTGATTTTCAAAGTTGTAGCGATGCCTAAACAGTTGTGTATGGGTCTCTGCATGGGCGTTCAGCCCTTAGTGGGTTACAGCAACACCGCCGGAAAATTCGAGCGAATGCGGGAAACTGTCAGAAAGACTCTTTTCTATGCAACTTTACTCGGTGTGGTATTTGCCCTTGTGTATTTTTTTGCAGGCGGCAATATCCTCAGGCTGTTTATCAATGACGCAGAGATTATAGCTATAGGAACGCCATTTCTGCGTATCGCGGTTATATCGTTCCTTGCCTATGGAACAATGTATATGACCTCGACGCTTTTTCAGGCGACCGGTTACGCGGGGCCAGCATTTGCGGTATCGCTGGTACAGGAATCCGTTTTAATTCCAATGGTGCTCTTGGGAACTGTCCTCCTGGGCGTGAAAGGTGTTGCGTGGGCGCTTCCCGCCGGTGATGTGACGGCGATGCTAATCGGTCTCATCCTGCAAATAGCGTACCGGAAAAAGCTCTACGACGGGGAAAACCATGAGTGACCCCATTTCCGGTTATGGGCGCGTGGAAAAATGCGGCGAAGCTGGAGGGACCGGGGCTGTAGCCGCGAAGTTTAGGACTACAGCCCGCAAAGCCACGGCTCAAACCCGCAAGTCTACGGATCAAGCCGCAGGGTTGGTGATTTGTGATACAATAGGGAAAACACCGCTTTTTAGCGGTTTTTGATATATTTAAGAACTGTCAAATAATAACATGACTATTTAATCGAGGTACTATTTTGTAATTCCCCGCCTTCAATCTTGAAGTGCAACACCCCTGTTCCCTGAATGTCAAGACGCAATAGAAATGTCCCCCTCCCTCATGCGGCACGGGGATCCGTCCGGCCTTTGTTAGGTATAGGTATCTCCTCAAAGAGGAGCGGTTTCCCTTTCCACAGAATATTTATACTGCCCTCAAGCCTTACCCGCACGGTA
>JAIRNP010000128.1 GCA_031258005.1 Treponema sp. | reverse complement strand
AGACTTGAAAAGGCTATGCCGTGCCCTGCGTGATCCAAATAACGCAAAGATATAAAGTACTCCTGAGGAAGCCCCCGGAAAAGGCAGCCAAAGGAGTACCAATGAAAGATTGGCAAAGTCTAGCACATACGAAGTGGGAATGTAAGTACCATGTCGTGATCGTACCAAAATACCGGATGAAAATCCTGTATGGGAAGGTGAAGAAGCGCATCGGACAAATTCTAAGAGAGCTATGCCGGTATAAGGACATAGATTTGTTAGAAGGTCATGCGATGCCGGATCATATCCACATGTGTATATCGGTTCCACCGAAATACAGTATAGCGATGACGATCGGGTATTTGAAAGGAAAAAGCGCAATACGGATACACCGGGAAATTCTGAAGGTAACGAAAGGGTTTACGAATAAGAATTTCTGGACCCGAGGGTATTGTGTGAGTACGGTAGGATTGAACGAACAACAAATACGGGACTATATCAAGAATCAGGAAGATATTGATAAGGGTCAACAAGGCCTGCTGAATCTGGATGGACCAGAAATAAACTAAAATGCCCCCTTTAAGGGGGCTTCCTCAAGCCACCGGCTATGCCGGTGGTAAATGACTACCCAAGCGGTTAACGAAAACTACCCTCTTGAGGATATCCTCAAGCAGGGTTTAATTGCGGGCATGGAAGCCGTGGAACAACGGTTCCGAAGGCATGAAATCTGTATTCCCGAAGTACTCGTGGTAGAATGGGCCTTAAACATAGGTATCAAGACCCTCACCCCCTATCTCCATGACGGTGAAACCACGGGAAAAGGTACGGTGGTGATCGGAACCGTCAAAGGGGATATACAGGACACCGAGAAGAACCTGATGACCGTGATGATGCGGGGCCTGGGGCTGCGGGTCATTGATCTGGGCGCTGCGGTTACCTCTGAACGGTTCATTCAAGCCGCGGAACAAGAAAAGGCCCAGATCATCGCCTGTACCGCCGCTCGTACCACCACCATGCATCAGATGAAAACCCTGGTACAAGCGGTTAATAGTGCAGGTATCCGGAATCAGGTAAAGATCATGGTGAGCGGCGATCCGGTAACCGAACGGTATTGCGAGGTCATTGGAGCCGACCTTTATGCTCCAGATGTGGTAAGCGCTGCGGAAATAGCAGAGGCCCATTGTACCCATAACACGGGAAATTAGCGCGGCCCCAGTACTTGGAATAGGATGCCTGACGTGCAACAGGCTTTACCTTTAGTCCTCAGCACCATACCGGGCATACATCTGGGAGAATGCCCCCTGGTACTGGGTGAGGAGCAGTAATTCCTTTTCATAGCTCTTTTCCCCCAGGGTATCCTGAATATCCCTCAGATAGGCGGCGAGATCTTCAATTTCCTGCAAGGCCTGCTTCAATGCCTGGAGAAGCCGGTTCTTGGCGGCAGGTATCGGCTGTCCAGAGGCTTCCGTAAAGGGGATAAGTCCATTGTTATCGACCCTAAAGGTCCGCTGGGGTTCAAGGGAAGGATCCGCATACTTTTTCAGGCTATTATAGAGTCGCTGGAGCTTACGGATTTCAAGGACCTGGTTTCCCAGGTGTATCAGCCCTCGTCCCAAGCGTATGAACCCTTCGGATTCTTCTATCCAGGGATGCTGAAGTTCCGTTCGGTTGATGAGCGCTGAAGCTTTAAGCACTATGGGGTAGGGCCCTTGCCGGTGGAACACATCGTACTGATCCTGGTATTCCAGATACCAGGTACCCAAGGGTATATCCACCGGCTTCCTCAAGAGCTGGGGATGGATCTGCACTTCCGCTACGAGGGTTTTAGTATCCTCATTATAGAGGGTGCCCGGGGTATAGTGAACCGTCGTACCCAGGACCTGATGTTCATACCCCCAGGTTTCCTGTAAACGCACCCCCTCGGCAAGTCTTAGTTCCATCTTGAGCATCTGAACCGCAGGAAGGACCAGGCGATCCAAGCGGCTGCCAAAGGTCTCCGCCATATCCTGAGGATCCGAAATGAACCGGGCAGTGCCCCCTCCCGTAAGAGCCGTATCTACCATAAGCTTGAAATCAGCACTCTCCCCGAGAGCAACCGTGGAGATGGTGATGTCCTGGTTATGATAGGTTTCCACTAAGCGGAGGATGTCGTTTTTGTCTTTATTCCCCGCATTATGATCGCCGTCGCTTAAACAGATAACCCGGTTGATATAATCTTCGTGATAGTTTGCCGCCACCTGGGTATACCCCAGGGCCATACCTTCGTAGATATCACTTCTCCCGCCGATCTGCAGGGAAGTAACCTGATCCATGAAGTGCCGTTTATCTTCCGGGGTCTTCACTTGAGTAGGCGGGATGAGCACCTTGGCAGAAGCATCAAAGACCACCAAGGAAACCACATCCGCTGGCCGCACCTGATCCATAAAACCTCGAAAGGCATCCTTGACCCAGTGTATTCTTCCCTGTTCCTCCATGGACTTGCTCTTATCAATCACAAAGGCGATATTCAAAGGAGGCAAGTCATGCTTGGCCCTGAGCCCGATCTGGAGGTACCCGGTGGTATCCAGAATATCCGCAGCCGTGAACACCTGAATCGGCCCTTCTTCCTGCAAAGGATAGCCATAAGTCCCCCTTGAAATATACTCATCTATCCGTATGGCTTGAGGAGGAATCACTTCGCTCAGTGCTAAAGGGCTTGGAGGCGTGGATGAGGACGGGAATCCTTGGGCCTCTCCCCCAGGGAAGAGGAGTCCGGGGATACCGAGGCCCAGCATAAGACAAAAAAGTACGATCCTTGGCATAAGGTCCTAGGGTATTCGGATGTCCTATTGTAAGAGTACCACTACCGTATCCCGTTTCCACCGTTGCGCTATATCCACCGGACTTTCTGCGGCAATATTTTTAATGGTTTTATTGGCCCCCAGTTCTATGAGGAGGGACACGATATCCGGTTTTCCGGCTTGCGCCGCCAAGTGCAGAACGGTATTCCCTGAAGGATCTTGGGCATTGATGGCCTTGCTGCTGCCGAAGAAGGTTTTAATGGCCTCATTACCTTTGGTAAGCACAATCTGTGCAGGGGTTTTTCCGTCTGCCGCAGTGGAAAATATATTGGATCCCTTCTCAATGAGCAGTTGGGCCAATTCCCAGGCATTTTGATCCACCGTCAATCTGAGGGGGGTACGGCCTTCTGCATCCACCGCCGACACCCGTCCTCCTTGGTCAATGATCAGTTGGATAATGCTCTTCGGCGCCCTATCCCGGATTGCGATATGAAGGGGGGAAAACCCGTCGTCATCAGGAACCGCGATCCGATCCCTGGTGAGGAGGATGGAGACCATCTGGGGAGAACTTATCAAGGCGTTTCGGAACGGGGTCATCCCGCTGGAATTTTTTGCATGAATTGAGGCGCCTAAGCGTAACAAGAGTGTAACCAAATCCTCCTGCTCGGTAATCACCGCAATATGGCAGGGAGTATCCCCCCGGTCGTTGCGGGTAAAGGGATCCGCCCCCTTATTCACCAGGCGTTCCACGGTTGCACTCGGACCTCCTGCCAAGGCAGCTTCCATAAGGGGGGTGTTTCCTTCGGCATCTCGGACTTCCATATCCGCCTTATGGGTGAGGAGTATGGTTTCTAACGGGGTGATTCCCAGCCGTACCGCATCATGTAAGGGGGTCTTCCCATTTAAGGCATGGCCGTTGATGTCTATACCCAAAGCAATAAGCTCTTCCGCGGCTTTTGGAGCATTCCAGCGAACCGCCGCATGGAGGGCTGAATTACCGAGCATATCCCTGGTGGTGATGAGGGATCCCTTGGACTTTAAGACCCTGATGGTAGAAGGGGAATCAATCTTAACTGCCGCAAACAGCGGCGTTTCTCCGGTGGCATTTGCCGCTTCAGGATTTCCCCCTCGTTCTACGATGAGGGGAATATGCTGATCTAGCTTCCATTGGGCCGCATAGTGGAGGATGGTATTTCCCAAGCCGTCTTTGGCCTTGAGGGTCTCAGGAGTGAGGATCCATGCCCGTAAACCCCCGGACGTATAAAAAGCCTGATAGAGGGGGCTTTCCCCTTTGGAGTTAGGGGCAAAAATATCCGCCCCCCGGGAGAGTAACAACTCCCCTGCGGCCTGGTCATTTTGCCGGACCGCCAGATGAAGACTGGTATCCCCTTCTTTATTACGGGCATTTACCAAGGCTTTTTTGTCTAAGATGAGTTCGATGAACTTGATATCCCCCCGTTTCTGGATGGTGATGTGCAAGATGGTATTGCCGCTGCTGTCATTTTGGAGCACCGTCTCCGAGGTAATCAGGGAAGGTAAGAGGGTATGATGCTCCTGTAGGGCCTTTTCAAAAGGGGTTATCCGGTCGTTATCTACCGAAAAAATATCGGATTTATATTCCAAAAGCAGGGGAATATAGGGGACCCGGTCTTCCTCTACCGCGAGATGGAGCGGGGTTTTACCCTGGGTATTACGGATAGATACATCTGCCTTACCGTTTGGCCCTCCTGCAAGGAGGGTTCGGATAATATCAGGATTCCGGTTCAATCTAATGGCAATATGCAAAGGAGAATCCCCATGTTCGTCCCGGAGATTCGGGTTAGCCCCCTTGGATAGGAAGAGGGTGAGGGCTTCCTTATGGGTGTTCATAGGTACGGCGATATGGAGCACCGAATTCCCCTTGGCATCTTGGGCGTTAACTTCTGCACCGCTTTTGATCAGCAGTTCCATGGCCGCTATATTCCCGGATCGAGCAGCTTCATGTAGGGGAGTGGTACCAGAGGCATTTTTAATATTTACATCCGCTTTTTTTTCTATTAAAAAGGCGATAAGTCCGATGTATCCATTACCTGCGGCAAAGTGCAAGGGAGCAACCCCATCTGCGGCCCGGCGGTTGTAATTGGAAGTCCGTGCGGCCGGGGCAAAATAGGAGAATATAGGATTTTTTGAAACCGCCCCTGCCAACACCAGGGCTTCTGCGGATTCCATGTGAACCTTGGAATCAGGATAGGCAAAGGCAAGGTCAAGGATGTTTTGTCCATTAGAATCGGTGGTCCGTATGGTTTCGGCGTTTATCATGGCGGATAAAAGATCCCCTGCCGTGCCTACCGCGGTCAATGCAGGGCTCGTTCCCCCAGGCATGGAGCGGTGAATATCAGCCCCTGCCGCAACCAGGACCTGGGCGGTAGGGGCATCCTGCTTTGCAGCGCTGATCCCCAAAGGGGTCCTTCCCTGATTATCCACGGGATCAATTTCTGCCCCCATAAAAATAAAAAATTTTGCTAATTCCGGATCCTTTATTTCAGCGGCCAAGTGCAGCGGCGTTCTTCCCCGGCTGTCCCTAGCCTTAACATCTACTTTTCCTAGAAAGAATTCTCGAGCCTTACCGCTTTCTCCCCGTTCCAGAAGGGCCCAAACATCATCTCCCGTATTGAATTCGGTACTTTCTTGCAGGACTTGATCCGGATCAGCGGATTGAGTCGATGCTTCAGCTTGGGTTGATGTTACTGGTTGAGGATTACTGGCGCATCCAGAGAGGGCTAAAAAGAATATGCTCATGCTGCTAGAAAATACTTTTATGGACAGCAGGGTAAGAAACGGCAAGGAATGAAAATTGCTATATTTCATACCTTATTTTCGGTAAAAAGTCCTAGCTTCATTAATGACGAATAGTACCAGAGGCTTTTTCAAGACCCCAGATAAGCCTTCATAAAAATACCTCCGTTTCACGTAGAAAAATTATGGCGCAACGGGGTAACTTGACAGAACCATACCAAACCATCATACTTTTTCCAGAACGTTTACAGGTATGAGATGTTTTAACCCATCAGGGTGTCCGGTACAGACGGACTGGCCTACCACAGAAAGGAATACCTTATGATTCAAGCTCCGTTTTCCCTCACTAAGTACCAGGGCATGAACGTGCTCGTCATGGGCCTTGGACTGCATGGAGGCGGATTGGAGGCAGTCCGTTACCTTGCCCGTCACGGCGCAGGGATCACCGTTACGGATCTTCGGGAGGAGCAAACCTTGGCCCCTTCCCTAGCATCCCTCCAGAGCCTCCGGTCTATCCGGTATGTACTGGGACATCACGACCCGGAGGATTTTAAAAGAGCCGATATGGTGATCAAAAACCCCGGGGTCAGACCGGATTCGCCCTACCTGGCCATGAGCCGGCGTATCGAAACAGACATTTCCCTTTTTCTCGTCCATGCTCCTGCCCGGCTTATCGTGGTTACCGGTTCCAAGGGTAAATCCAGCACCGCCTCAGCCATCCATTGGGTGCTCAGGGCGGCTCAAACCCAGGGCCTGCTCCCCGGAAAAGTCTACCTGGGGGGTAATATGGGCGTATCACCCCTGGCCTTTTTGGATGCACTGTGCGCTGAAGATACGGTGGTCCTGGAACTCTCAAGCTGGCAGATCGGAGATCTCAAAGGCCGGGTACAGGAAGGAGTCTTGGATGCAACAGGAAAGCCCCAGGCCCTCCTCAAACCTCGGGCTGCGGTATTTACCTCCCTGCTGCCGGATCATCTGGATCGCTACGGTACTATGGAAGCCTATATAGGGGATAAGCGGATCCTCTACCAGGGACAAGATTCCCACGACCTGACCGTCGCCCCAGATGATCCCTGGGGTAGGAGCTTCCTCGCCGAAAGCCCGGGTAGGCCCCTCGTCTATGCGGAAAAGCCGCTCCCCGCCGGTCAGGCCGGCGGCTGGCTCACGGATCCCCAGGGTCCGGGCCTTGCCCGGCTGGAGGGGGCTTCAACTATGCCGGTTGAAGTGGTTCCCGCACAACTCCTCATACCGGGGTATCATCAGAAAAAAAACCTCCTTGCTGCGGCTCTGGCCCTCTTGGACCTGGGGTTTCCCCCGGGGTTTATTCGGGACGCCTTGGGGAACTTTCCGGGGATTGAACACCGGCTGGAATTGTTTCATGAAGCAGGGGGGATTCGTTTCTATAACGACACGACGGCTACCATCCCTGATGCTACAGCCGCAGCGGTGAAGGCCTTTAATACGCCTCCGATCCTGGTAACCGGAGGAGCCGATAAAAAACTGGACTTTGCCCCCCTAGTCACGGCTGCGGTACAGGCTAAGGCGGTGATCCTGCTAGCAGGAACCGGCAGCGACAGGCTGAAACCCCTGCTGGAGGGAGCCGGTTGTTCCTATCAAGGACCTTTTGATTCGGTGGATCCCGCGGTTAGGGCCAGTTTGGAAGTGGCCCGGCCCGGGGATGTGGTCCTTTTTTCGCCTGGGTGCGCTTCCTTTGGCATGTTCTTAAACGAGTTTTACCGAGGTTGCCAATGGAAGGAGGCGGTGCGCCGCCTTACGGGAAAGGAGGCCTAAATGGACAGGGAACTGCTCTGGACCCGGGCCCGTATCATAAGACAAATCCGGCGGTTTTTTGACTGCCGCGGGTACCTTGAGGTGGATACGCCCCTCTTGGCTCCGAACCTCATCCCTGAATCCTGCCTGGAAGTCTTTGAAACCGCGTATCTCCCTCCGCTTTTGAGCAAATCCCGGAAAGCCCAGCCTTACTGGCTCATTCCTTCTCCGGAGATCTGGATGAAACGACTCATTGCCGACCATAGGGTATCCCTGTACCAGATCTGCAAGTGTTTCCGTAACGGCGAATCTCTGGGGCGCCTGCACAGCCCGGAGTTTACCCTATTGGAATACTATACCGTGGATGGGGATTATGGAGATGCTCTCCAGTTAACCGAGGACTTGTTTCAGTTTCTCCGCCGCGAACTTCCTGAAGAGGCCCCAGGGACTTCAGCCCTGAGTTCCCCTTTTCTGCGGATTCCTATGGAAGAAGCCTTTTCCCGCTGGGCGGGATTCAGCCTTTTTGACGCGGCAGAACCGGGAACCCTGGAAAGGGAAGCCCGCAGGCTTGGCCTCGAACCGTCTCCTGACATGGACCTAGGGGACCTCTATAATCTCATCTTTGTCCATGCAGTGGAACCGCAGCTTCCTCAAGACAAACCAGTGGCGCTGATAGATTACCCGGCTTTTGTCCCCTGCCTAGCCAAGAAACACCCCCAGGGAAAGACCGTGGAACGGTGGGAACTCTATGTGCGGGGGATAGAGTTAGCCAACTGTTATTCCGAAGAAGGGGATCCGAAACAGGTACAGGAGTATTTTACCGCAGAAGGGGCCCGCAAAGCCAAGACCGCGTTAGTTCCCCATAGGATTGATGAGGATTACTGGAAAGTCTTTCTGCCCCGCCAGGATACGCCCTTCCCCCCTTGTTCTGGAGTAGCCCTGGGTCTGGATCGGCTCATCATGGTCCTCACCGGCAGATCAAGCATTGACGGGGTTCTTCCTTTCCCTATGGAGCCTCCGGCTTGATACCGCTTTCACTAGGGGCTTGCATCATCCGTTCGTACAAGGCATCCCCTACGCATTGTCGGGCATATTTACACCAACGGATACAGTGCTGGGTATCGTTGTAGGCGATGAATCCGCAATGCTCGCAGGTTGCATGGGTATCAATGGAGAACAGGTCAATCTCACCGCCGCATTGGGGACAGATCTTGGTGGTCAAGGTAGGTGTGCCGCTGAGGTGCTCTGCACCGGGACATCGATTCATAGTAGGGTACCCCGCTTCGTTTTGTAGTATCCTGGATACCTGAAGTACCTTCCAGAAGACTGGGGAGGACCGGCTCCTTCATGCTCTTCTACCAGCGCTTCAGGCAGCATGATAGCACTCATAGTACTTATACGCTATACTATAGGCGGTTGAATCGACAGGATCCGTTGTTTTTACCACAAGCCGGTTACTCTTGGATAGGATTACTGAAAAAAGCGCGGGAAACACCAGTCCCAGGATAGGGTTTTCCTTTGTACCTAAGCTTGTTTTTTCACAATGTAAGCTTTTGAAAACCGCCGCGCTAGCTCCAGTTACCTTTGTTCTGGATTAACTTCGTAAAAGCAGCAGGGCTTCCGAGGGGATAAACAGCCGCTCCGGTATCTCCTGGACTTGGTATTTGCTGTATTTCCACCAGATTTCTCCCTGCTCTGCAGGGTTTGAGGTGTCCCCATTGGTAAAGAGCAGGACCTGTTCAAAAGGCTCCTCAGCCCGCCGGGTAATAGCCATGCGGACCTGGTTGTAGGTTCCCGGTTCTGGGGTTTCCCATACAGGCTGGAAGTCATGGGCCCGGATCCCCACATGGGTAATGGAATCCTCAATGGGTACGGGCACCCGCAAGGACAGTCCCCAATCCAGGGCGTATAGTTCCTGTGGTCCGGTCCGCCTGAGGGGAGAAATATTTTTGCACCCCGTGATCCGGGCTACCGGTACTGAACCAGGATACTGAAACAAGGCTTTGGTGGCTCCTTTGGCCAAAACCCGGCCCCTGTCTATCACCAAAAGTTCATCACAGAGCCGATAAGCCTCGTCCCGGCTATGGGTAACCATGATCACATCATCCCGGGACTCCAGCATCTGAAGCAGTTGAACCTGCATCTGTTCCCGTAGGTGAGTATCCAAAGCGGAGAAAGGTTCATCCAATAAGATACATTCGGGATCCTGGATGAGCATCCGGGCCAGCGCGACCCGCTGCTGCTGTCCCCCGGAAAGCTGCCGGGGATACCGATCTTCCAGGTCCGTAAGCCCAAACCGGGCTATCCAGGGCCGGGCTTTCTGCAGCTTTTCCTGTTTTGAAAGGGAAAGGGCTGCAGTAATATTTTCCAACACCGTCATCCGAGGGAATAAGGCGTAGTTCTGAAAGAGATACCCTACCCGCCGGGATTGGGGTTTCAGGTTTATCTTCTGACCTGAGTCAAATAAAACCCGGCCATTGATCGCAATATGCCCTTCATCAGGGGTTTCAATACCCGCGATACATTTGAGGGTCATACTTTTCCCACAGCCCGAGGCCCCTAAGATGCCAAGACAGGTATCATCGCTCTCAAACCTGGTTTCCAGACAGAAATGCCGGGATACCCGTTTACGAATCGAGACCTGAATACTCATAGTCGTCCCTGACCAGGATCAAGGGGTGAAGCTACCGGCGGTTCCGGGGGACGTTCATTTTGCAAGGTACCGTAATTCATCAAGGCCACCACCCCAAAGGAAAACAGGACGATAATGAGGACGTAGATATAGGCCCTTTCCATATCTCCCGCGGCCACGGTGGAATAGATCGCCAAAGGTAAGGTTCGGGTTTTTCCCGGGATATTACCGGCGATCATGGCAGTGGCGCCGAATTCTCCTAAACCCCGGGCAAAAGCCAAGACCCCCCCTGAGGCGACTCCTGGTATGGCGGTGGGGAGGCTGACCTTCCAGAATACCTTCCATTCAGACATTCCCAAGGTTCGGGCCGCGTAGATAAGGTTGGGATCTACCTGTTCCAGGGCGCCTCGGGCGGATCGGTACATCAGGGGAAAGGATATGGCCACTGCCGCAAGTACGGTGGCCCCCCAGGAAAAGGCAATTTTTATGCTCCAGTACTCCAGGAAGAACCGTCCCACCGGTCCTCGCACCCCAAAAAGGTACAACAGAAAAAAACCTGCCACCGTGGGGGGTAGCACCAGGGGCAGGGTGAGGATTCCGTCCAGGATCATCTTCCATTCCTTCCGCCGGATCCCGGCAACCCCTTTAGCTGCCAGTACCCCCAGGAAAAACGTTACCCCTATCGCTGCAGAAGCGGTTTTTATGGAAATTAAAATGGGGGAAAGATCCATGTTACGCCTTTTTTCTACCGGTTAGTTGTTTGGAGAAAATCCAAAGGCTTTGAAAATCCCCAAAGCCTCAGGAGAGGCAAGGAAATTGATAAAAAGCTGAGCTTCCTCGGGATGTGAAGAAGCCCTCAGCATCCCCACTGGGTAGATCACCTTAGTGGCCAAGAGTCCCTCAGGGAGTTCTTCGATGATCTCCACTTTTGGGGTGGAAGCTGCATCAGTGGCGTAGACGATCCCCACTTCCGCGCTTCCCTCCCCAACCCAGTTCAGGACCTCCGTTACATTACTCCCGAGGCTCACCTTGGCAGAAACTGCCTCCCAGGTACCAAGATTGGTAAAGGCTTCTTGGGCGTACTGACCTGCCGGGGTGGTGGCGGGATCCCCTAGGGCGATGATCTGGGCATCGGTGATGTTCTGGAAACCCGTAACCGGCGTATTGGTTCCTACAGGCTTAATCAGCACCAGCTTATTCTGCAACAAGGGCTTCACCGAGGGGACAGCAATAAAGTTCTTGTCTACCAAGGCATCCATTTGCCGACTTGCTGCTGACATGAAGACGTCCGCTTCCAATCCCTGCTCAATCTGGGTCTGAAGTCTCCCGGAACTATCGTAGACTCCCTCCACGGTGATCTGGGGGTAGTTCTTTTGGAACAAGGGAATGAGTTCCTGCACGTATGCATTTTCAAGACTCGCCGCGGCCGCGACCACTAGGGTTACCGGTCGTTGTTGAGGGGCAGCCTCCGGGGCCGCGCTTTTTTCTTTCCGGGAACCGGAAAAGACCGGGGTCTGATTGAGGCTGAGCAATAGTAATATCCCCAGCATCAATCGTCCTCGCTTAGTTTTCATAGATTTCATCATTTTCCTCCAAGGGTTTAAGTTAGTTTATTATAGATATGTATACCAATTTATGCAATATAAAAACAAATAAAACCAATAAATCATTGAAATAAAACCAAGGTAAAACTATCATAAAAAAATGAGTTCAATGGAATACTCAGGGTCTGCGAAGAAACGCTCATTTTCACGAATTATGGGAACTGCTGGAAACCCAACCGGGGTTTCTAGCAGTTCCTCGGAGAAAATCGCTCATTGCTTTGTAGTGTCCGTAATGAGGAAAAAGTGCTTTTAGGGTCCTGGTGCTGCTTTTACCGGGGGAAGAGCTACTCCTAAACCTTTTGCCAAGATTTTGAGCTGCCGCCACACTGCTTCGGCGAGGGGAACTCCTTGTGTATTACTCAATGCTTCCGCTTCCTGCTCTTTGAGTCCGGGGTAATAGACCCGGGAAGCCCCTTCCGCAGGTTCCAGGGATGCTAGGGCCTCCAGCATACGGCTCATATCCCGCTTAAAATCCTCGGGAGGTCTCAAAATATCCAAACGGATGGCCATGAAACAGTGACAGACCCGTGCGGAGGTGATTTCCGAATCCCGGACCGCTTCACCGAAAACTCCACCGGAGGTGAGGGCGCACAGGATGTCTACCAGAACCGCAAGGCCGTAGCCCTTATACCCCCCATTGGTTTCTCCTGCTCCACCCAAGGGGAGCAGGCCACCCCCTTGCTGCCGAATCATAGCATCCAGGAGGCTACGGGGATCCTGGGCGGTCAATCCATTACTGCCCACTGCCCAACCCGGGGGGAGTTCCTTGCCCTCTCGCTGGTATACCTCAATTTTACCCCGAGGGACTGTAGTGGTGGCCATATCCAGGCTGAATCGCATTCCGTCAAGCCCAGGAGCGGCAAAGGCAATAGGGTTGGTACCGAACATGGCTTTTCGTGCAAAGGTGGGCACCCCCAAAGCCGCGGTATTTGTCATGGCAATGCCAATCATGTCTTCTCGGGCAGCCATTTCCGTATAGAAGCCGGCGATCCCAAAATGGTTGGAATTACGGATGCTGCAGAAGGCCATACCCTGTTCTCGAGCCTTGGCAATGACCCGTTCCATGGACCGTTTACTCAGGCTGAGGCCCATAGCTCCTTCCCCATCCAAGACCAAAGAGCAGGGGGTCTCATAGAGCACCCGGGGCGTAACACCGCCTTTGACGAGTCCTGCCTTAATCCCATCGGCGTAGCGTTTAATCCGGGCAACGCCGTGGCTCTTGATACCCCGGGCGTCTGCAGTAACCAAGATTGCTGCACAATCCACTGCCTCTTCGCGGGGAATACCCAGGGCCTGAAAAATACCGAAACAAAGCCGTTCTAAATCGGCTCGAAGGATAAACACCATACCTGCACCTCATCAGTAAAAAACTACTACATTTGGATGATCCCTTCAATGAGACTTCCTCGACTCGGGAAGCCAAGGCCCTATTTCAACGTGAGATACGATGGCATACTAAAGGTCCGCGAAGGAACGCTCATGTTCATGAAGTATTCGGATAACAGGTATGTGTGATCCATCAGCATACTTTGTAGATCACCACCTTATTTTTGTGGTGTCAGACACTTTTTGAAAAAAGTAGAAGTAATTCTCATGCCAAAGTCTTATTACTCGTATGAGAAGTTTACGCATACTCCAGAACGGAGCAACCTACCATGTCACGTCGAAAATAGACCATAACGACATGAGCCTTTTTGAACCCCAGTTCAAGCGGTTGTTTCTCGCTTTCGTCGGAAAGGCGAAGCGGAAGTTCCGTTTCCGTTTGTGGGATTTTTGCATTATGGGAAATCATATCCATTTCTTGATAAAGCCCGGCAAGGAGGGTAATCTATCGGAGATAATGCAATGGATAAAGTGCAATTTTGCCAAGGCGTGGAATAAGGCGCATCATCGGACTGGGCATGTGTGGGGTGAACGCTTCTATTCACGGATAATCAGGGGATAGGGGAGTTTTTACGGGTGAGGGAATACCTAGAGGAGAATCCGGTAAAGGCAGGACTTGTGGAGGAAGCAGCGGAGTGGGTATATGGGAGTTTATATCAGCGTCTGCATGGGCAGACTGAATTGTTAGACGAACCTCCTGGCATCGTTTGACCGCAGCAGAGTTTTGGTACCAGACACCCGCGGAATATGGATCGGGGTAATGAAGCGGTATATTTTGTCGGCGTACCAGGAGTACCTCGCTGCAGGTCACGTTTAGACGCCGATGGGGAGTCGGAATTGCTGCCTTTGACAAGGCCATCTTGCCCCTGCTGATAGGAAGTTCTCGATTGCCAATAAGTATCCGAAAGTGTATGATCTCAGTATGACTGATGTACCTACGCCTTCTGCTGAAATACCCCCGCCAGAACGAATACAAAACTATGTTTTCGGGGTCATCCTTATTTTATTGTTGCTCGTGGTTTGTAGGCTGTTTGCCCCCTTTTTTACCGTATTATTATGGTCCACCATGTTTTATGTGCTTTTAAGCCCTTTGCATCACCGCCTTATCAGACGACTCGACCCCAAATGCCCCAAGGGTATCATCCTCAAAAACATGTGGTCCGCGGTGTTTGCGGTGGGGACCGTGGTAATCATCCTCATCCCCCTTCTTTTCGTGAGCTTTCAATGTATCATACAGATCATTGACCTTATCCGCTTGGTTCGAGAGGTCTTTTATACCAAACCCGATATCTTAGCGGACCTCTTTAGGCACATAACGGAATTTATCCGAGATATCACTGCAGGACAAGTCCTTTTCACCGTAGATGATATTCAGATGAGGATCCTGGGCATCCTCAGTTCCAGCCTCCAAGATATGATTCACCTCTCCAGTGATTTTGCATGGAACGTGGGTTCCTTTTTCTTCAGTCTGGTATTAATCATGTTCTCCCTTTTTTTCTTTTATATGGATGCTCCTTATCTTTCCCATTTGGTGCTCCATGCGATCCCCATACGGAAAACCTACCTCAGCGCCCTGGTGGTGAAATTCATGGATATAACTCGGAATCTGTTTTTGGGCTACATCATGGTGGCCTTTATCCAGGCGATTATGGGGTATATCATTTTCAGCATCTTTCAGGTTAAGGGCGCCCTGGTCTTTGCGGTCCTGACCTTTATTTGTGTGTTTATACCTATGATAGGCGGCGGCCTCGTATGGTTACCTTTGGGCATCATCCGTATTATCGGGGGCGATATGCTGGGGGGTATGCTCTTTCTGCTGGTTTCGGGGATATTCATCTCTATCTTGGATAATGTTCTGCGTCCCATGTTTCTCCGGGATAGGATCCAGCTCCATCCCTTGATCATCTTTTTTGCCATCCTCGGCGGTGTGAGCGCCTTTGGTTTCAACGGCCTTATTTTAGGACCCATGGTGGTGATCCTCTTCCTCACGGTCTTGGATTTATTCCTCACTGAGCATAAGATGGAGACAGATTAAAGTTGTTCAAAAACTGAAGTTTTGAACAACTTCCGCTTAAAAACAGCAAAATACGGAGTATTTTGCGAGACTTGTATCGGACTTTAGTCCGATACAAGTCCATTAAACCAAAAAAGCATGCAGGAGGTTTTAATGAATGCAATCATCACCGTGGTGGGAACCGATAAGGTCGGTATCATCGCCCAGGTCAGCGCTTTTTTAGCAGAACGGAATATCAACATAGAAGATATAAGTCAGACCGTATTATCCGGTAATTTTGTCATGATGATGATGGTGGACTTATCCCAGGGTAATACAAGTCTGGAAAAGGTCAAAGCAGACCTTGCGTGCCTCGGTTCCTCCCTACAGGTCTCCATCAACCTCATGCATGAAGCAGTCTTCAAAGCCATGCACCGCCTCTAATGCTTTTAGGGTACCCAGCTTATACTACCAGGAGCGTATCACCTCTTAACCGGTAGGGCCGAAGGTCCCCCAGCAGGAAGCCCTTCGGTATTTTGACCATTCCCCTAGCGGGAGGTTCTGTTTATGAGGATAGGGCAGCCACTGCAGCGCCGAAAAGGGATGCCTGCTCCACGGGAGCTATCACATAGAAACGCTTTTTACCCGAAACCAATATGGTATGCAGGTAGGATTCCAGGGCCCTGCGCATCCCCTGGTAAATCATGTAGGTGGTACCTTCCACGGCGATACGGACCGGCGCTAAAGGATCGTATCCTTCAAGCCGTTCTACCGCGGCCGCAACCATAGCTGCAGAAAAACGGGCTGCCCGCTCGGTTACCAGGGAGGTAAGATACACCAAAGTAGCGATGGCATCCTTTTCATCGGTATCAAAGAGTCTCCCGATAGGGCCTTCTCCTTTCAAAGGAGCATGCATAAAGGCGTTTAAGTCTTTAGTTTGCAAGGCAGGCCATGCAAGGAACTCTTCGGATTTTCTAAACCGGAGCAGGCCGTCCCGTATGGCCTGTTTGAGGATATGGAAGGTAAGGGGACCCAGATATGCCCCGGCAGCGGCTTTTTCCAGGGTATAGGTTCCCGGGTTCTTGGTGGTGGCATCGTATTCCCGGTCAAGGATGCCCATATACCGGTGGGCAAAGGTTCCGGTTTCACATACGACGATTTGAGGAGCAGTGGCCGATGCAAAGCCGATCTTAGGGATGCTCCTTTCTGGATAGGCGGTATTAATACCGGTTCCCAGGATTAAGCCTACTGCCGGTCCAGGGGCAACGCCGTACTGATCCAGCCCGAGGCCCTCATAGGGAGGAATGGAAAGGAGACCCGAGAGCAAAGTGGCTACCGTATCATTTAAGAGTACAATCTTTTGGGGTGCTGGGATCTTCCGGCGGGCCAAGGCATCCCGAAGCCCCTGGCCTATGGATTTCCCGATTACCTCGGGAGCATCCACTTCCTTACTGAACCCGAGGAGTATACCGTCGGTATCTTTGGTTATTTCCGTAGGATAAGAGAACGTGAACCCTATGCCTTCTACCTGGGGTGCCTTTTCAATGAGGGGGATGGTCACTTCGGCTATTTTGTCGAAAAACTGCTCCGGGTTTACCCGTCCATAGGTACCGGGCATAGGTGCTTTCTCCGTGTTCTGGGCCTGGGCTTTTCCCTGATCGTCAAAACGAATCAGGGCAGCTCGGAGATTGGTCCCCCCGGCATCCAGGGCAATCACGGTTTTTCCCAGGGGAACCCGGGAAACCGGGCTGATATAGGCGGGGATCATGGGAAGACTGGAACTTTGCCCTCGGAGCCCTCGTTCCATATCAATAAGAACATCCTGCACCAAGGCCAGGGGATCGATCATAGCATAATGGAAACCGTAATACCGGGCAAAATCACTCAAGGCATAGGGGTCAAATCTTTCTGATGAACTCATGGATTACCTCTAACCAAATATACTTGATATGAGCGTTTTTTGAAAGGTCCTGGGAGGGAGGCCCCCTGCAGGTTCTTCTATGACATGGGCCGCCCTAACGAGCAGTACGGATCAGCGAAATATGAAACCCTGAGGAATCCATCAGCTTATCAGCCAAATAGACCACCAATGACCAATGGCTCCAACCAGAACAAATACGTGCCAGGTAACATGCGCCCCCAGGCGGGTAGGCTTACTATACCAGATGACTCCCAGGGTATAGGCCAGTCCTCCTCCAACTAGGAGCATGAGGCTTGAAAAGGGGATGGCCTTTACCAAGCGCGGTCCCAAGATCACCACAGCCCATCCCATCCCTATATACACCCCCCGTTCCAGTTTTCTTAAAACCTTGCAGTTGACCGCATGCAGGATGATACCGGTTATGGCCAAGGCCCATTCAACACCGAAGCAAATCAAACCCCAGGGGCCGTTCAAGGCAAGGAGGCAGAAAGGGGTGTAGGTTCCTGCGATGAGCAGATAGATTGCGGAATGATCGAAGATCCGGAACACTCGTTTTGCCCCTTCATGTTGGATAGCATGGTACAAGGTAGAGGTAAGGAACATGGTGATCATAGCCGCCATGAAGATGCCATAGGAACATATCGCCAGGGTACCGCCTCCAGACCCTCCCAGGTATCCCTGGGCCCGAAGTACCAGTAACACCAAACCGGTCACGGCTAAGAGCACGCCCAAGCCGTGCAAGATCCCATTGGCAATTTCTTCTCCCGGGGTTTGAAAAGGCAGAGGCTTAGGAATAGAGGACCATCGTTTCATCTGCCCTGATTTCATCCCCTTATATAATGATATCATAACTCGCGTATCCTCATTCTAGTTTGACGCTGCGCTTTCCTGAGGGTTGCATCAGAGGGGAATTTTCCGGGAAACTCCTTGAGGAGGGAGGCGGTTTCCCATCGTAGGCTTCAGAATCCCGTATCCCCGGCAAAAAGGGAAGCCGGGATAGGAACGTACCGTCCTCGCGGCAGCCTACGGCCCCTGTATAGGGACCAAGGCCCCAAACCCGCAAGGCAAGGGGCTATGCGTTTGCGCCGGCGGGGCTGGCATATTCCCTGTTCACTAACTGGTGTTTTCGTTTTATCGCATACAGGCTTGAGTCCACTGTTCCCTTGGGAATACCCAAGACCTCGGCTACCTCACGGTTAGTAGCGTAATGACCCATAGAGGCTAAGCGCTTTCTCATCGTGTTATATCGCGTCTGGGCTCGTTCCAATTGGCCCTTTATTTTTTCATGTTGGGCGGATCCTTCCAAGGTAACTTCCAATTTTTTTTTTAGAACCACACATCGGTAGTATTGACACTGTATTCGTTCATTAAGCCCTCGAAGTTCTTCATCCCGTGCAAGTCTTCGTTTCCGCAATTCATCGATCAGCCGCTGGAGATGTGCTTTTTCGATACCAATCGCCGGAGCAATCCGTGCGATATGATCTTCGGATAAAAAAAAATACATTTTAAGCAATAGCATGAGGGTCTGCCGAGGGTTAGAAACCGGTTTAATAGCCGAAAGGGGTTCTAAATATACCGGTTCATTCTCACAGGGGTTCATATCTTCTGCCCGGGCCTCCCAGAAGGCATGTTCGGTAAGGTCATGAGCCGCCTGCCGGGAACGATATTCCCGGGCAGACCAATACACCAGGGAGGCGATATAGGCCTCAAAAGATGCTCCCATATCTTGATAGGCATCTATGGCCCGGCTCATACGAGGGTAGAGCCAGCATAGAAAATCAACGCAGGTATCCTTATCCCAGGTAAAGAGACGAAACCGGCGGCGATTTTCCAGGACAAACGTAAAGATACACCCTTCAAAATCTTTCTTCGGTAAATCGCCTTGGGTGTACTGTCTCAAAAGTTCATTCAATGATACGATCTTCTGCATAGGATATTCCTTCTTTAATAGTTTTTACGCGTTGAGGCTGTTTCAAAGTGGCAGGTTTTGAAACAGCCTCAGTGTATATATATAAATAAGGAAATCCTCTGTTACTTTGATTTAATTGACATGATAAATTTAATGTTATTTACTGTAATATAGTAACATTATTATGATCCGAGAGGATAGGGTTTACCCGATGGTACTGGAGGGCAGAGGAACGGTAGGGCTTTCTTCGGAGGTTTGGTCCTATTTTCGTATAAGCATTCACCAGGGACTACATGCCCTATGACCGATTAAAGGTTAGGAAAGGGAAGCGGAGGATCCTCCATAAAAGGTTTCATACCGGCCGGTTTGAGACAGCTCATAGGGTCCCAGCATTTCCAGATCCTGCTTGAACTCACCCTCTAGGACATAGGAGAGCATGGCCCTCACCGCAGGGGTGTTTCGATCGGTCAGACGGAATATTCCATCATACCATTCCAGTTGCAGGGGAACAAAATCGACTCCAGGAATATGTTCTCTACCCCCCTCGCAGCCGCAGCCCAGGTCTGCCTCCCCTTTCGCCACGGTGTTGGCACAGGCCAGATGGGAGGTATATTCCCTGGTATACCCCTGGATATGCTCCGTATCGATCCCCAACCGGGCCAACTTTTGATCCAGCAGAATCCGGGTACCGCAGCCCCGTTCCCGATTGATCATGGTTATGTCCCGCCGGGCTAAATCCTTCCAGTCCTTGATCTGCAGGGGGTTTCCTTTCTTAACATAAAAGCCCTGCATACGGCCGGCAAGACGCAGAGACCCTACAGGAAGTCCTGGAAGCAGATGACGAATAAAGGGATAATTATACGTATCTGTTTCCCCGTCCCACAGATGGGCTGCGGCCATGGTCACCCTGCCGTTATACAGGGTAAATAACCCATTATAGCTGCCCATAAAAGAGCGAAGGACCAAGTTGGTTCCTGTTCTGGAGATTCGGCTTACCAAAAGATCAAGGCACTTATCCTGACC
Source organism: Treponema sp. (assembly GCA_031258005.1). Classification (GTDB taxonomy): domain Bacteria; phylum Spirochaetota; class Spirochaetia; order Treponematales; family Breznakiellaceae; genus JAIRLU01. The sequence goes on along the minus strand of JAIRNP010000128.1, from coordinate 9,776 downwards.
GCATATAATGATAGGAGCCTGGGAAACCCCGGGAAAATCCGCCAGAGGCTTATCCTCAAAACGCCCAACCGGTCCTTCCGCCCCAAGCGCAGGCAGCAGGGCCTGGGAACCGGTTTTCCTGGACTGCAAATAGCGGTTGATATCTTCTTGGGAAATCCGAACCTGTTTACCCACTTTGGAAGAGGGAAGCTCCCCTCGCTTAATCAGTTCATACACCGTATATTTTTTGATACGCAGTTGTTTAGCCACATCTTCTGCAGTCAGCAGGATTGATTCCATAGCATCCTTCCTCAAAATATAATAACAGTATACTCCCTATCCCCATGAAGCTCAATCCAAAAAAACGTACTGCTGCCTTTGTAGCCCTAGATACGCTTCCTGGACCCTGGCTTTACCAAGGGAAGTCCTTGTTTGCACAACTCACAGGATTCCCGGTCCCAACTCGCTGCAGGTATCCGGGCTGCTTCATAGAGGGGCCAGGGAAGAGAGACTCCCGGTCCACGGCGATCCACCAGGCAGGCCAAACCTACCACCCGGGCTCCCAGGGCTTGCAGGGCATCGGCGGTTTCCAGAGCAGAAGTAGTGGTGGTAATAACATCTTCCGCAATGAGGATCCGATCTCCCTTTTGTACGGTGAACCCTCGACGCACGACCATGATTCCCGCGTCGTCTCGTTCGGTGAAAAACGCGGGAATCCCCAGTTGGCGGCCTAACTCATAGGCCACGATGATACCTCCTATAGCAGGCCCCACCACCGCGTCTATAGAGAGCGCATCCTCCTTAATCCGTTCTGCCACCCGAGCCAAAACAGCAGCCGCCCGGTCAGGGTATTGCAAAAGTTTAGCGCACTGGAAATAACGGTCCGAATGGCGCCCTGAGGATAGGAGGAAATGTCCCTCCAGCATGGCCCCAGACTCCCGTAATAAGGTGATAATTTTTTCCATTTTTTCTTTTCTCTTCTTTACCTTTGAATCTATTGATTTGTATCAGCGCTCAGGATGGTTCCCCCTCCAAGCACCACATCACCGTCATAGAGCACCACCGCTTGTCCCGGGGTAATGGCCCGCTGGGGTTTATCGAAATCCACCCGGATCCGGTCAGGTGCAACCTGCAGGGCCCGGGCGGTTTGTTCTGCCTGGAGGTACCGAGTCTTAACCGTAACCGGCCGGGGCTTTTCCGGTTCTTCCCAGGCAATGAGGTTAAGGGTATCTGCATAGAGGGTCTTACGGTATAAAGCCCCTTCCTTGCCCAGGATAAGGGTATTATCAGCAGGAGATTTGGCCGAAACATACCGGGGTTCGGGAAAAGAAAGGCCCAGCCCCCGACGCTGGCCGATGGTATACCGGATGAGCCCCTGATGCTGTCCCAAAAGGAGCCCTGTTTCATCCAGGATGTTTCCGGGGGCCGCGGGTTTCCCCCGGTATTCCTCAATGAAATGGGCATAATCCCCTCCGGGAATAAAACAGATGTCCTGACTGTCCTGTTTCCGGGCATTGAGCAAACCTGCCTCTAAAGCTATGCCTCGAACTTCCTCCTTGGTGAGTTCCCCCAGAGGGAAAACCGTATGGGCCAACTGTTCCTGAGTCATGGTGTAGAGCACATAGCTTTGGTCTTTCTTGAGATCTCGGGCTTTCTTCAAGAGAAACCGGCTGCCCTGCTGTTCGATCCGGGCGTAGTGGCCGGTTACGAGGTACTCAATGGCAAGCTGCTTTGCCCGCTGCAAAAGGCCGTCAAATTTGATATACCGGTTACAGTCGATACAAGGGTTCGGGGTCTCTCCCTTTTCGTAGGTTTCTACAAATTTATGGATCACCTGATCCGCGAAGGCTGCGGAAAAATTAAGCACATAGTGGGGCATATGCAACTGATAAGCCACATTCCGGGCGTCTACTACATCTGCCAGGGAACAACAGGACCCCTTTCTCGCCCCCCGATACGGATCTTCAGGGGCGGAAAAAAGTTTAAGCGTAACGCCGATACAGTCGAAACCCCTGTTTCGGGAGAGCAGGGCTGCAACCGAGCTGTCCACGCCGCCGCTCATGGCGATCAGCCCTTGTTTCCTCATAGGTTCATGAGGGTTTGCAGCTCTGCCTCACAGGAGCGCATGGCGAGGATGGTTTTTTCGATGAGCCCATCCAGGTCCCAGCCAAGCATGGCAGTACCCCGCTCAATGACCTCCCGAGAACAGCCTGCGGCAAAATTGAGGGTCTTGTATTTTTTCTTCACCGATTTGACTTCCAGGTCTGCCACTTGTTTTGAAGGCCGTATGATGGCAACGGCCCAGATGAGGCCGGTAAGTTCATCCACGGCGTAGAGGACCTTTTCCATAAGGTGTTCCGGTTTCACCTCTACGGTCAGTTGATACCCGTGGCTGCATACGCTGTGGATCACGTCTTCTCCTACACCGCCTGCCCGAAGCAATTCCGGGGCCTTGAGGCAGTGCTCCTGGGGATAGGCTTCAAAATCAATATCATGCAAGAGACCGACTATACCCCAGAAGGCTTCTTCATCTGGATACCCCAATTCCCGGGCATACCACTTCATGACTCCTTCCACGGTGAGGGCATGCTGCAGATGAAAGGGGTCTTTATTGTAGGTTTTCAATAGTTTCCAGGCTTGTTCCCGGGAAATGGTTTTTCTTGAATGCTCCATAACATGATTGTATCATACCAAGGCGTGGTAACTAAAGAGGCCCGCACACTGATGTTTAAGGGGTCTACTTCTGGGGGCGGCGAAATGCATTGAAAAACCTCACCCTGTGCCTTATACTGGTTCCAATGGAGCAACCATGAGAATTTATCTGGATGAACAGGAAGACCTCATTGATATATGCATGGACAATGTATTCAAGGCGGTGTTCACCAAGGAAACGCCCGAATCACTCGGTGCTTTGGCTAAACTGCTACTGGTGCTGACGGGGCGGGAGGTTGAGTCCGTCTCCATAATAGCCAACGAGCCTCCTATAGAAAACCTTCGGGACAGGCAGGTTCGTTTTGATATGCAGTGCAAGTCCTCGGAGGGGGACTATTTCAATGTCGAAATGTCCATGAACCCAGACAAGTTTGAACCGGTAAGACTTGAGTATTATGCTGGAAAACTGTTTACCGGGCAGGACATACGCGGCACGGGCAGGACATACAGGGATTTGAAAGAGGCGTACCAGATAGCGTTTCTGGCAAACAAACGGTTTTTCGAGGACGGTGAGTTTCTACATAAATTCGAGTATTACGATTCCGACAGGCACGTATTTCTTGGGGGACACAGCAGGATAATCACGATAGAACTGTCGAAGCTGGATACCTTGGAGGGGCGGGGGGCGTTGGAGATGAGCGCTGCTGAGAGGTGGGCGTACTATTTTAGATATTTAAGGGACAAAGGCAAACGGGATACCGTGAACGAGATATTAAACTACGAGGAGGGAATAGCGATGGCGAACAAAGTATTGATACATATAAGCCGGGACGAGAGGGAGCGGGCGAGGCTTATGAGCGAGTACAAGTACCTTGTGGATACCCAGAGCAAGGTTGAAGAGGCCAGACGGGAGGGGATGTTGGAGGGTGAGCGAAAGGGGATGTTGGAGGGCGAGCGTAAAGTAGCTAAGAACATGAAGATCGCGGGGGAAGCGGTAGAGAAGATCTTCGCCTTTACCGGACTCCCTATCGAAGACATAGCAAAGCTGTGAGGTCCAAGGGTTCCGTTTGGTAAGGGCGATCCGGACTTACGTGTAACAGACGACATGCCGGCGGTGGACCATGGGCCTTGTAAAAAACTACTGATTACACGGATTTCACTGGACTTGTTCAACAACCCCCTTGGTTGCGAACCAAAGGTTTGATGAACAACGCTACTGATTGAAGGAGCTGCAATCAGGGTTAAAATCCGGGTAATCAGTGGATATCACTCCTCCCTGTTTTTACGGCAGGGGGAAGTCGGTCTGCTTGCCCAGGCCGTCCGCGGAATGGATTTCCGTGGAAATCTCGCCCACATCGGTGCCGTAAACGAATACAGCGGTTTGGACCTTGATGAAGTCTATCCAGGGCAGGTCAGCCGGGGAGCCGTCCCGTTGCATCGCATTGGAGACAAAGAATTTGCCGTTCTGGTTTGCGTAGGTACCGCCCTCCAGGTCCCCGGCGTCTACATAGCCCCAGTCCACGTTGCGGCTTATACCGCCGTTAAATGGGTTCATGGCGCCGAATATAACGCCTGAATCCCGGATCATGGTGCCGCAAAAGGTTACCTTGGAGCCGCTTACCCCCCAGTCGCTGGGCCAGCCCCCGCCCATGAAGGCGCGGCGGCCCTTGGAATCCACCCAGACCAGTTTCTCTATAAGCTGGCCGTACTCGTTCTCTATAGGCTCCTCCTCGGTATCGAACCAGTTGACGGCGTAGCGGCGGGTTATGTTGGATCGATATAGGTCGTTCTCGTCATCGCTTCCCTTGAGTTCGTACCAGGTGTCGTCAGGGAGGCCGTTGTTGTTTTCATCGCAGGAGACCCACACGATGCCCGGCTCCTCCCAGCCGGCAAAGGCGTTGCCGTAGATGTGAAATTCGTTGGTTTCCCTGGTGGTCCTCCAGCGCCATATCTCGTAGCCCAGAACCGAGCCGAGGCTCCAGCCGTAGCCGGTGCCTCGCAGGGTGAACTGGCCCGGGGAGAAGTGCTTGATAGGCCCGGTAAAGAGGGGGTGTTCAACCGCCGATTCCGGCGAAGGCAAGGCGGAACATACCACCGTGGTGGTCACGGTTTTGTGCACCTCATCGCCGATGGGTATCGCCTTGCCGTCTACCCTGAGGGTGACGGTATAGTCCCCCACGGCTTCGGGGGTCAGGGTAAAGAATTCGCTGTTTTGTCCGGAGAAGGTACAGGCTCCCCCTGAAACCTGCCAGGAGAAGGACGCATCCGTAACCAGGTTGAGGATCGGGGCGAGGACAAGAGAGCGGCCCAGGGGGACCGTGTACTGTTCCCCGCCTCCCGGGGCGGTTCCCCCGGGGTTCCCTTCGTACCGCCAGTACCCGTAATCAAAAAAGACCTCCGGCTCTATGTCCACCACATAGATGGGTATGGAATGTGATGCGTCGTCCAGAGTAAGGGTAACGGTGTGGACGCCCGTAATAGTCGTGTCAACGGAGGAAAAGTCGGCAAGGCTTACCCCTTTCCCGTTCTCAAAGCCGGTGGTAATGCCGTTTACCTTTATCGTTATCTTGAGGTTTTCCGGCACGTCAACAGGTTCCCCTTTAATCCATACCTGCTTACAGTCCAGGCTTTTGTTGGTTGTCCCGCCCATATCTATGTTGATCGTGATATCCGCGTCGGCGGGAACCCGCACCTGCACGGGCAGGGTAAGGATTTGGCGGTTTACCCGGATGCTTACCGCTTGTTCCCCCCGCCGGGTGGGGTCGTAGCCCACTACTGCATACACGGTTTCGGTTTTTTCGGTAAAGATCCCCTCTTCGCTGTCGTAGTACCGGCCCGTGATGACCATGCCGGTCTTGTCGAAGGCCTCTCCCAGGGCGTACAGGGTTTTGTTCGGGGCCTTGGTGAGGGCGATGGACTGGAGCCCCGCGGTGGAGCTGTTTACCATGATGGGGAACCACGCGCTGAAGGCCCCTGCCTTGACGGTTACCTGTTTCGCACCGGCTATCGTGGTGTCCACCGGGGACAGGACGTACTCATCCGGGGACAGTTCCCGGGTGGTCTCATCGGCGAGGGTTCCCTCCACCACCAGGCCGGCGGGGTCAAAAGGCTGGCCCTTTGCATAGACGATGATGTCCGGTCATTGGCTCAGCACGATGCCGGTAAGGTCTGACCCTGTAACAGGTTCTTTCTCCGTGCCGCTCCCTATCGCCTGGTCGCAGCCCCCCGTCAGGATGGCTGCGAGGATTATGACGGCGGAAAGGGCCTTAAAAATAGGGGTATGCCGTTTCATACTTCTTCACTCTTCATGTTTCATTGGACTTGTTCAACAACCCGGTGGGTTGTCGCGGCCTTTAGTCCGACACAAGTCTCGTAGCTTTGGCGAATTCCTTGCAGAAATCCGCCAAAGCTCCTACCTCGATTGCACTAAAAACCCATTTATACAGAAACTAACCGCCACGGCGCAGAAGGAGAATAAGGGAAACCATCAGCTTTTCATCTCTTTGTATCGTATAGAAATACAAGGCTACGTTCATCTTCTTTCCTCCTGCCTTCTTTCTTTGCCTGTGAACCAGAGGTTCGATTCGCCTTCGCGGTTTTTATAGTAGGTTTAGCCTAATCGATCTACTACCCGTTTTTAGCGGAACTTGTTAATTCGTCCCTCAGTGCTTTATAAGGGTCGCAATCTCCCCTGCCTTGAATATACACTCCGCGTACTCAAGCTCTTTCTTGATGGCGGTCTTTAGCGTCAGATAGAACCTTATAGTCTCGCCGCCGTCTCCACGCTCGGCATACCAGACGACAGGCCGCTGGTTCATGGCCGGCGGCCCCTCCGCGGCAGAAGGCAGCGCGTGCCCTATGCCCGGAAACAGCGTCTCCATATTGGGCCCGGGCGGCAGCCCTATACCGGTATAGGGCTTGCAGGAACCCTTCGCGGACACCGGTTCCTCATCCTCCACAAGCTTCGCCATGGCCTGCATGGCCCCCGCCCCCACCAGCTCCATCCCCTGGATAACCATCGTGGTGGGTGAATCGTTAAAGTAAAGGGTGTACCGCTTGCCGGTTTTATCGGGCCGGTATGCATAGACCGGTTTATAATCCTGCCGCCGTTCCCTCCCCTGGACAACCCTGTCTGGAATAGTCTCCAGCAGCATTTCCATAGAGGGGTGGTCCTCCTCCATAAACTCACGGCTCCCGTCCCGGGTATTGTGGTAAAGGCCCCGGCCTTTTACTATAGAAGAAAACGTGCTGTTCCTTCCCTCTCCGGCAAAAGACAAACACCCCATCCGTAAAACCGTAAAAACGCCGGAAGTCCTCCAGAAACGACCGGTAGACCGGTATGTTTTCACGGCAAAGGGACTCAGTTATCCGGGCGTTTTCCGAATAGCGAATGATGCTGTACTTGCCGGCCACATTCCGCATACAGATACCTCCGGTCCTCCCGCCGAGCAGGTCAAGAAAGTCCTTCAAATCCTCCCCCGGCAGAAGGGAATAATTGTCCCCCCTAACAACCGGAACATCCTCCCGGTGGATGTCGTAAAAGCGGTCGTAATCCAAAGGCTCAAGCCTTCTTGATTTCCTGTGAAAATGCAGCAGCATGGCAAACTGATGGAAAGCGTCTTCCGCATCGACCGCATCCCTGCCGTCATTACTGACCGAAAAAGACGAGCCCTCCGGGCCGGAACGGAAGGTAAACCCGACGCCCAGCATAAGCCCCTCCGCTCTGATGATGGGGGACCCCTCATCCCCCTCCAGGGTAATCGTGGTACTGAGTTCCTGCCTCCCGTCCACTGTCTCGATACACAGCCCCTCCCGGCAGTCAAGAAGGGTTTCCCCCAAGACCGCCGCCATGGGCGCAAGATACCTGTCAACAGGATAAACTGTTTTCATAACTCCACTTGGTTTAATACCCCGGAGCTTGGCTCCGGGGGTTTTTTATTCGTTCACCGCGAAGTAGGTCCAGGGCAGATACATGGCGGATGTCTGGTTTGAAAGAGCGATGAGGTTGTCGTTGTAGTTGTTGACGAGAGAGCCTGAATAGAAGCGGAAGGTCTTGGTGGTGTAGCCCAGGACCTCCGTGTATTCCCTTGCCAAACCGACGGTAGTCTCGCTGCAGTTCGTTATGGCCCCTCCCTTCATCTCAAAGAGCCCTACCGAATCGCCATCATTCAGCAGCCACACCGCGTTTCCCTTGTGATTGGTGAGGGTGGAGCCTGTTTCCATGATCAATATGCCTCGGCCATATATATGTACTATATGGTGCTCCCAGCCGCCGGAGGTGCCGGGGATAGCGTTGTACTTTTCCTGCTCCGCATCTATGGTGATATTGGCCCCCAGACGCAGGGCAATAGGTTTTAAGTCAGAGAAACCGACCTGTATAAGGGACACGGAACTCCCTGACACTAGCTTATAGGAGATGCCGGTATGCTGTGGGTTGGCGGTAAAGGCGTCCCTGATGATAGTTCTTTCCTCCTGGTACCCCCACAGGGTAAAGCACACATAATCCGCCCGGCCGCCGCAGGTTAAGGCGGTGGGGATGAGGGCCTCGTCTTTTTCCACCCGGATGCGGTACTCCTGAAACCTTTCGGCGGTCCCGCTTTTCGCATACTGGTCCACCCAGATCAGCGCCTCAAACAGGGTGTCCACCTCCGCAAAGTTCATGCGCCACTTTCCCGCTCCGGGGGTCCTCTCAAAATCACTTGCTTTATCCTCGGTATAGTATGTATTGGCGTAGGTTTCCGCGTTTTCCGGGCTGATCCGGAGGAGGCGGCCATCCTCCTGTACAAAGAAGACCCCGACTCTCTGGGACAGGTCCGCTTCCACCTCCAGGTTCACTTCCACGGTTCCTGGTTCCTTCCCGGGCTCGGTTACGGTCAGGGTAAAGTTCCGTTCCCCGCCGTCCAGTATCGGGCCGGTGTCCACGGTAAAGAGGACGAGTTCCCCTCCCGCAACAGACCCGTCCGCGGTCTCCCCATCCGGGATCCGGGACACCCACGCCGCGGCGGGCCCCCCTAGGGCAATGCTTTGGTCCGGGGCCTTGCGGACCGCGAAGGATACAGAGCCCTGTTCGATCACCGCGATGCGCCACTGTTCCTTCGATTCCTCCACGGTCCAGGCATCCACGTCAAAGGACACATCGGCGCTGTTGTCCGCGGTCTGGACGAAGCTCACCTGGGCGGTCCGGGAGTCCGGCGTTACTACCGGTTCTGTCTGGGGAGCTTCGGGATCCGCATCGGATGCAGGGCTTTCGCAGCCCCCCAGGGCGAAGCATACCAGGACCAGGAAGAACCCTTTTTTCTTCCGCTTCATGCCTGGGGCCCTCCGCTTTCTTCCAACCCGGTACCTCCTGCCGGCTGCGCGGCCTGAGCAGCCTTGGCCGCGGCCTGGGCAGCCTGGGCGAGATGGTGGATGTGATGATGGCGGCGGTGAGCGGGCCGCTCTTTCTGATCGCCTTCCCCGGCAAGCTGCTGCTCTTGAAGGAGCATCTGCAGGGTTGCCCAGGTAAAATCAATAGAGTTGATGTTCAAGTCCCCAATCTCTCCGTCGGTGGGATTGTCTCCTCGTCTAAAGATTACGTTAGACCTGGGTACAGGTTGAGGGTTGGTGTACTTAGTGAAATCGGGGTTATCTTCGTAGGTTAGCACCAGCTCGGAGCCTTTTATGAGTATGAGGAGGCCCGCTCCTGTTATGAGGCCCCAGTAGTAACCCGGATCATCGGTATCGCCCGCGATTTCCGTAAAGATTCCTTGCTGTATCGCCTGGCTGATGGTTATAGACGATTGCAGGGCCAATAACACACTGATATTCGCCCGGTACAGTTTCCAGTCAAAACCGGTGTATCGATCGCTGTTAAAGTAACCGGTAAGGATGAAGGCGACCTGCCCGTCGTCGCTCACGGCAAGGCTGCGGAAGTCATAGCTGGCGGGAATGACACCATCGAAATCCCCGGTTATTAAATCGGTTTTGTTGCCTCCTGTAAAGGTGGAGGAAAAGATATTATACACTTTTCTTATCTTGGAATCAACCTCGCGCATTGCCTCATCAAAAATGTTGTCGAAAAGAGGTCATGCCTCAAATTGAAACGTCAACTTGTTGACGCTGTTGCCCAAATTATAATGGGGATACCGCATGGAGGGTGTCCCAAT
>JAIRNP010000045.1 GCA_031258005.1 Treponema sp. | reverse complement strand
TCTTTCCAGTTCGGCTCTTGTGAGCGGCTTAATGATATCCCCCTCTCCTTCTGACAGAATACCGTATCACTTCGTTTCTTGTCAAATACTTCCTTTTCCAACTGAATAGTTACAATTTTTTTGCTATTTGTGAAATGCAGTGTTGGTTTAATTCCCGAAAATATGTAACTCCTTTCAACATATCACGTATCAGAAAGTTTGTGTTTTCACATGTCCCTTTTTCCCATGGTGAATGGGGATGACAAAAATATACTTTGATACCGCTGTGCTCTGTAAAAATCTTATGATCGCTGTTTTCTTTTCCCTGGTCAAAGGTTATCGTTTTGCACAACTCATCTCCAAGCCTCCTGAAACGTTTCTCTATCGTTTTTCTCACCCTTGCGGCATCATATCTTTCCAGCAGGTCTATTTGGACAAAACGACTTTTACGTTCGACCATGACGCATAACGCGCTCTTGTGTCCTTTGCCAATTATGAGGTCTCCTTCCCAGTGTCCGAAAACGGCGCGCCCTTCTACTTCCACCGGGCGCCGGTCTATAAGGGTCATTTCACTGATTTTACCCCTGTTTTCTCCCTTTTCTGTATGCTGACGCCGTTTCTTCTCTTTTTGACGCAAGTCCTCCAGCGCGATTTTTTTAAGTTCCCCTTTCATGTGAAAATAAATAGAGTTGTATATCGTTTTCGCGCTCATTGGGTAACAAGGATATTCCTTTTTAAGCCATTGCGCAACCTGTTCGGGCGACCAGCGCTGTTCTCGTTTCGGTTTTATCAGAACCCATGCTTCAGAAGTCATTGGACTTGTTCAACAACCCGGTTGGTTGTTGAACAAGTCTCGTAGATTTGGCGAATTCCTTGCAGAAATCCGCCAAATCTACCCGTTTTTTAGCGGAAGTTGTTCAATACCTTCAGTTATTGAACAACTCTATTGTTAATTTTGGACACTGTCGCTTCCTCGCGTTCAGATGACCCGCCTCAGCGATTATTGGATTGTATAACTTGTTCCTTGTGCCTCGCTTTAACTCCCGTGAAACAGAGGATTTATTCTTATTCAGTCTTTGCCCTATCTCCCATAAAAACAATCGCTCTTCATAACGCAACCGAAAACCCCCTTCTCTTTCTTCTAACGTAATTCTTTCGTAACTCATTTGTGCCGCCTTGTTTTAGTTTATCAGGTTGCACTAGAAATTTCAGGATGCCTCTGGTTTTCCACCATGATACCCCAATCGGAGGATGCCATTTTTTTTCTTGTATCCGCAAACTGCATATTTTCATAGTATCATATCTGTTTCTGTTTATAAATCTTTTTTTATCAGGGATTTATCAGGGGAGAAATCGACGGTACCTGGGAACAATTCGAGAGTTCCTAACTGGAGTATTATGCGGATCATTTTGCGAGACTTGTTCGATAACCAATGAGCCAGGATGAGTTGTTGGAGGTGTTCAAACAGGCTCTCGGTTAAACCCCGGATCCAGCCGCCCCTATAACAGCATGGTTTATAAGAGGCGAGATTACGAGAAATACCCTTCAAGGTCAGCAGGCCGCTTCATGCAATTCCTGCATGAAGCGAGCCCTGGATGCCTTGCTTAGGATCAGGTTTGCAAAGAAGCGCATAAAAGGGAATCCTTTCCTGGGTCCCTTCACGGCCCTTTCGGCAGCGCAAACCCCGGGGCTTTAGATGAAATACATATAGGCCTCATCAGGATCCACCGTGCCCACCACTGAGGCCAAGGTCTTCCGGTCTATCACGGCAGCGATCCGTTCATTGAGCCTATCAAAGACCGTAAGCCTGATACACCGTTGTATCTTGGTTTCTTTTACCTTCGGAAGGGGAGGATCGACCACCAGCATATCCCCTTCAAGTTCCCGCAATGCATCCCCGATGAAGATATCCTGGGGGGGTCGTGCCAGGGTATACCCTCCAGAGGCTCCTTTAACCGAACGGATAAACCCGGCCCGGCGTAGTATCACCGCGACCTGTTCTAAATAGCGGATAGAAACACGCTGCCGTTCCGCTACGCTCGCCAGGGACACATGGGATTCATGGGTATGTTCCGCGAGATCAATGAGGAGCCGTATACCGTAACGGCCTCGGGTTGAAATTTTCATATCACGTACTCCACCGTATCAAGGGCATGGTAGGCTTCAACCAGGTCATACAAGGTAATGGCATCCACGCACTTGCTTATTTCCTGGTAGAGTTCACTCCAGGTATGCCGGGAAATGCAGTCCTCCCGGATGGGACAGAGCGTGGAACTCACACATTCCACCAGTTCCAGAGAGCCCTCCACTGCCCTGAGGATCTCCCCTGCGGTGATTGTCTTCACCGGCTTGCCGGGAATGTAACCCCCTTGGGGACCTCGAATACCCTGGACAATACCGGCTTTTCTGAGGGGGATAAAGAGCTGTTCTAAGTATCCGTCAGAAAGACCGGTGTTTTCCGCAATGGTCCTGGTACTGGCATATTCCCCCTCAGGAAGCATGGCCATATACAGCAAGGCTTCCAGGGAATACCTGCCTTTAGTGGAAATTCTCATGATTGCTACTCCTTTCCGCAGTGGGTGAATGCATCAGCCAGATCCGCAATGAGATCATCCCCATCCTCAATACCTACGGATAAGCGCAGAAGCCGGTCGTTGATTCCTGTAGCCTTACGCATGGCTTCGGGGATAGCCCTATGGGTTTGTACCAGCGGATAGGTTATGAGGGACTCAACGCCCCCTAAACTTTCGGCAAAGAGGATGAGGGACACCCTTTTAAGCAAGATCGGCACATCTCCTGGATCTTTGACATAAAAAGAAATCATACCGCCGAACCCTCGAGCCTGGGAACAGGACAAGGCATAGTGGGGATGATCCGTAAAACCCGTAAAGAAAACCTGGTCCACCCGTGGATGCTCCCGCAGCCACGAGGCAATACGGAGGGCATTTTGCTCAGACTTTTTCATTCTGAGGGCCAGGGTCTTGATACCTCGCAGGGTCAGCCAGGCATCAAAGGGGGAAAGGCTCGCCCCTTCGCTTTTCTGGATCTCCCGCAAGGACTGTTCTCGTTGGGTATCGGAAAGCACGATGAACCCTGAGAGGGTATCGTTATGGCCGCTTAAATATTTAGTACCGCTGTGGATAACCAGGTCAGCACCAAGGGGCAGGGGATTTTGAAAGTAGGGAGAAAGCAGGGTATTATCCACGATAAGCTGTCCCCCGCGGCCATGGATGAGTTCTGCACAACGGGGTATGTCGGTAACTTTCATCATGGGGTTCGAGGGGGTCTCAATGAAAATTGCCTTGGTTTCAGGGCGGAGCGCCCCTTGTAACTGGGCAAAATCGCTGGTATCCACCCAAGAAAAAGAAAAACCGTAAGGGGCGTAATACTCGTTGAAAAGCCGGTATGTACCGCCGTAGAGGTCCTCAGAAACGACCAGGTGATCTCCAGGCCGGTAGAGCTTGATAAGCCCAGAGATTGCCCCCATACCGCTTGAAAAGGCCAGGCCATACCGCCCCTGTTCCAGTAAGGCCAGGGTCCGCTCAAGCTCGGTTCTGGTGGGATTGCTCTCCCGGGAATAATCAAAACCCGTGGATTCAAAGAGTCCTGGATGCCTGAATGTCGAACTCTGATAGATGGGGGTACTGATAGCCCCGGTATGAGGCTCAAAAAGACTTGCCCCCCGTACCGCAACGGTATCTAAGGAGCGGTCTCTGACAAGGCCTTTTCTGTTCGTATCCCCATAAAGTGGATGGATACAGTGGGTTTCTTCCATGCATATCTCCTGTTATGCTTTGTTATGGCATTCCTTGCAGGTTAAAACCTGCAAATACGTTGATGAGCACAAGGCTCTTTTATACTTTTTCAATTCTTTTTTTAATCATATTACCTAGTACCTATACCGAGTACCATGAGCGTTTTTTCAAAAGCTGAGCGATTGAAAAGCCGCTGCTACTATTTGAACCGGTTTCACATTATGGTAAAGCTTGTGCAAAATCAGCGATGAGATCTTCTATATCCTCAAGCCCCAGGGAGATCCGTATCAACGTGTCCGTAATGCCCAGCCGCTCCCGTTCCGCAAGAGGTATGGAAGCATGGCTCATCTTGACCGGGTAAGAGGCAATGGTCTCCACTCCGCCGAGGCTCACCGCGGTGGCTGCCAGTTCGACCTTACGCAAGAAACAAAGGGCCTGTTCCCTGGTCCTGGTCTTGAAAGAGAGCACGGCCCCGGCTCCTGCTGCCTGGGCTTCGTTGATTTCCCGGCCTGGATGTCCTGGAAGTCCCGGATAAAACACCTCCTCCACCCTATCATGAGCCTTGAGCCAGGCAGCCAATTGCCGGGCAGCGGCTTCTTGGGCGTCCATGCGGACCTTGAGGGTTTTGATCCCGCGTATCACGAGCCAGGTGTCCCAGGGCCCGGGTACTGCGCCAAAACTGTTTTGCACGGCGTATACCCGTTTCCCCAGGGCTTCGGTCTTCGTTACGGCTAAGCCGGATATGACATCACTATGTCCCCCAAGGAACTTCGTTGCTGAATGGACCACGATATCTGCTCCCAGTTCCAAGGGCCGCTGCAGGTAAGGGGTCATAAAGGTATTATCCACAATGGAAATGAGCCCTGCTTCTTGGGCAATCCCGAGGCACACCGGAAGATTGGTAATCTTGAGCAGGGGATTTGAAGGAGTTTCAAGAAAAAGCCCCTTGGTATTGGGCTTGATAGCCCGCCGAATCTGATTCGGATCCGTGGCATCCACAGGGGTCATTTCCAGGCCCCAGCGTTTATAAAAGGTATTGAGGATCCGCCAGCTTCCGCCGTAGATATCCTCGGCAGCAATAATATGGTCTCCTGCGGAAAAAATCCCCAGCACCGATGCAATCGCCGCAATTCCGCTTCCAAAGGCATACCCCCGAGCCCCTGTTTCCAAACGTGCAATAATCTCCTCCAGGGCTTTGCGGGTAGGGTTGCCTGACCGGGCGTAATCGTATTCCTGGTGGCGGGACAGATCCCCTTGGTCAAAGGTGGAGGTCTGTATGATGGGCACTCCCAAGGCCCCGCTTAAAGGCTCTGTTTCGTGGCCGTTGTGTATGAGTAAGGTTCCTCGGTTCATAGGGTAACTCCCGTAATATTTATCCTACTCAAATTGTAGGATATACCAGACCCTTCATCAAGAGGGAGTAATAGAGTTGTTCAAAAACTGAAGTTTTTGAACAACTTCCGCATAAAGAAAAAGATGAGGATCTGTCCCCCGCACCATCTCAAATGTTTCTATGGGCTTTTATATTATAGCCTTTTGGGAATATACTTGCCTTACGATGAGAAGATGATCACAGGATAAACCCGTAAAATAGGGTGGAGCGAGAAGAGTTTCGTGGGGCTTTTTCGAAAGGGTCGATTTTGAGAAAGGCTGGTTTTGTATGCTGTATCTTTGAAAACACCAGGCCCTCTAAACCTCGAGCCCTTTGCTTTATCCGTACCCTTCTCTTACCCCATATATAGGAGTAGGTCTATGAAACTAATCTTCCTTGGTTCCCCCGGAGCGGGTAAAGGGACCATAGCCGCCAAAGGAGTGGAAATCTGTAAAGTGCCCCACATCAGTACCGGAGCCCTGTTTCGATCCGCCATAACCGCCATGAGTCCTCTGGGTTGTCAGGTTAAGGCCCTTATTGAGGCAGGAAGACTCGTGGATGATGAAACCGCCATCTTCTTGGTCAAGGAACGGCTTGCCCAGGAGGATACCCAATCAGGGTATATTCTGGACGGCTTCCCCCGGACCATTTTCCAAGCCGAAGCCCTGGCACAATTTTCTGCAGTGGATAAGGTGGTTAATTTCGACATTCCCGATGCTGTGGTCCTGGAACGGCTTTCAGGCCGCCGGGTTTGCCGTAAATGCGGGGCTAACTTCCATATCATCTTCAATAAACCGAAACAGGAGCAGCACTGTGATGTTTGTGGGGGTGAGCTTTTTATCCGGAAAGATGACCAGGAAGAGGCAATTCGAGAACGGCTTGAGGTCTACCGGGAACAAACCATCCCGCTGATTGAGTATTACCGGAAACAAGGGCTTTTAGTAGACATAGATGCCCAGGGTTCAGTTGACTCGGTAGTGGCCAGTTTCAAGCAGGCCCTGGGGATGCAGTAAGACGCAGGGTTCGTTCTTCAGGATGGTCCCGGCAATAGGCTGACAAGAGGGCGGCCATAGCGGAAAGCTCGGTTTCCCGACCCAAGCGGGTTGTAAGGTAGGTAGCCCAGGTGAAATTAGCACAAAAGTAGGTAAAAAACCGATGAGCCCTGCTTTTGTGGAATTCCCGGGGCTGATACCGGGCCAGGAGTTCAAGGAACCGAAGCCCCAGTTCCTCCAGATCGATGGATTCGGGGAGGAGCGGCCTGTTTTCTGCCCCGGGATTTTCCAGATGTCGTGCCCGGGCAAAAATCCAGGGAGCCCGGATGGCCAGACGGCCTACCATGATCCCATCGCAGCCTTCTCCTACTCGGCGGAGCAGTTCCCGGGCATCGGCGATATCGCCATTTCCCACAACCGGGATATGTAAGGCCGAGCGGAGCAGGCCCACGTATTCCCAGCGGGGACGGCGTTTAAACTTTTCCCGGGCGGTTCGGGGGTGGAGGGTGATACGGTCCACCCCTTCTGATTCGAGCCGCTTACAGAACTCCACCAGGTACGCAAAATCATCCTCCATACCGATCCGCAATTTGACGCTTAACCGCCGGGTGGTTCGTTTTCGCAGGAGCTTAATCAAGGCCCCAGCCCGATCCGGGGAGGCCATCCAGCGGACCCCCGCCCCTGCCCTTACTATGGCAGGGGCAGAACAACCCATATTCAGGTCAATACCGGCACATTCCTGGGTAGTAAGGAGGCTAACCGCGGTGGCTAGGTGTTCTGGATCCGATCCTACAAGCTGGTATACCAGCCGCTGAGGACAGGGTCCTGGATCGGTATACCAGGCTTCAAAGGGACCGCCCCTGATGAGGGCAGGGGCGCTTATCATTTCGGTAAAATATTCATCACACGCGCCGAAAATTTCGATTAATTCCCGAAGGGCTCGATGGCTTAATTCGGCCATAGGAGCTAGTAAAAAAGATACTGCCATGTTATAGTAATAGCCAATTTTAGAATAAAAGAAAAAGGAGTTTTCTGCTTATTGGGGCAGGGATCTTGACTTGTAATATTCTAGAATATACAGTATATAGAATAGAGGAGTATGCCGTATGATAGCAAAATCTAATATACCCACAAGTACCAGCGATAAAATTCCTGCGGGAATACGGCCTGATGGTAGTGCATACCGGGTTCTTGTGGTTGATGATTCCATGTTTATCTCAAAGCAGCTAAGCCAAATCTTTACCTCTGAAGGATTTGAAGTGGTAGGTACCGCTGCAGATGGTGCCCAGGGACTGGAACGATACAAGGAAATGTTTCCTAAAGTGGATTTGGTTACCATGGATATCACCATGCCGGTTATGGATGGGGTTACTGCCTTGGAAAAGATAATAGAATTTGACAAAAATGCCGTGGTAATCATGGTCAGCGCCCTGGGTAAAGAGGATGTCGTTAAAAAGTCCCTCATGACCGGTGCAAAGAGTTATATTATCAAGCCCTTGGATAGAAATAAAGTTTTAGACCGGGTCGTTACTTTCTTAAAACGATAATCCCGGGTGGGCGGCTGATTCCCGGTAGGGATAGCAGGTATTTTGTATTTTTTTCAGGAACTCTCATGGTTGAGGGTTGTAGTTTTGGTGGGTATGTAATGAACGTCCACGTTATTGCTGATGCGGTATTCTATATCCATACGGATATTCACACTACTGAGCTTTTTGAAGGTATCTGGCCTATCCCTTATGGGGTTTCTCTTAATACCTATGTGGTAAAGGGTGAAAAGATCGCCTTGATCGATCTCGTCAGGGATTGGGTTGATGCTCCAAAACAGCTTGAAGAAGCCTTTGCCGCTTTAGGTATTGGTTTTGACGCAGTGGATTACCTGATCTTGAATCATCTTGAACCGGATCATACCGGTTGGCTGAAGAAGTTCCGTGAGCGGAACCCCCGGGTTGAGATTATCTCCACGGTTAAGGGTATCAATCTGGTTAAATCCTTCTTTAAGATCGATACGGGACTGCGGGCAGTCAAGGATGGTGAAACCCTGGATCTGGGAAAGGGAAAGACGCTCACTTTCGTTGAGACCCCCAATATCCACTGGCCTGAAACCATGGTTACCTGGGAAGCTGCTTCAGGGACCCTTTTTTCCTGTGATGCCTTTGGTTCTTTTGGCGTCTTAGGAAGCAAAGGTTTTGATGATGAGTTTACCGAAGAGGAACACGCCTTCTTTGAAAAGGAAAGCCTTCGGTACTATGCCAATATCGTTTCTTCTTTTTCAGGGTTTGTAGAACGGGGGATCAAAAAACTCGCGGGTTTGGAGATTACATGCGTTGCCCCCAGTCATGGTATGGTTTGGCGTAAGAAACCGCACCACATAATTGAGCGGTATCTCCGGTATGCCTCCTATGCCAAAGGCCCAGGGGAAAAGGAAATCACCCTGATCTGGGGCTCCATGTACGGTAATACCAAGCAAGGGCTTGATGCGGTCATACGGGGCATAGAACAGGAAGGCGTTCCTTATGCTATACACCGGGTCCCCGATGAAGATGTATCATATATTCTGCAGGATGTGTATAAAAGCAGCGGTCTGGTGCTGGCCATGCCGACCTATGAATATGCCATGTTTCCGCCCATGGCCTGGGTGCTCGATATATTCCGGCGTAAGCATATAACGGGAAAAACCGTACTCCGTATTGGATCCTGGGGCTGGGTTGGAGGCGCTAAAAAAGACTATGAACAGGCTATTGAAGGGCTCAAATGGAATAACCTGGAATCCCTGGAATGGACGGGGGTTCCTTCTGAAGAGGACCTGGCTGCTCTGGAAGCCCGGGGTCGCAACCTGGCTCGGATTATCAGGGAACAAGCCTAAAAGTCAGCATACCATGAAAGGGAGGGAAGAAAAAGGCTTCGTTTAATTAATGCTCTGGGTTATAGGCTTTTTCCCTTTGTACAATAAGGAAACAGGTACTTTAGATATGTTATTATTGAGGAAGAAAGCGTCTTTTTAAAACTTGGGTAGTTTTATGAAAAACCTTCGAAATATACTAGAGTTGTTCAAAAACTGAAGTTTTTGAACAACTCTAGTGGAATAAACAGAACGACAGCGGACCGATCCGCAAAAAGGCCGTGGAAAACGTATTGCCCCTGCACTTGTTCTCAGAAGCACCCCTTCGGTCATTTCCCGCATGAATCCGAGGACACACGAAACCAACCTCAAGAGGCCGAATGACGAACCGTAGTTTCAACGGCAAGATCACCCCATTACATGTTTTGCAAAAATGCAAGATAAGCCTTATAGGTTATCCACAGATCGATCTTTGAGATAACCTCAAAAGGCGAGTGCATGGACAGCACGGGGATACCGCAGTCGAGGACTTCGATACCGAGCCGGGCGAAGTGCAACGCGATAGTACCGCCGCCGCCCTTGTCAATCTTACCGAGGTTGCCATACTGCCACTGGACTCCGTTTTTGTCGAAAATAGCAAGTATCTTGTGAAGAAATTCTGCGTTTGCATCCGAACCGCCGTATTTTCCCCGGCTGCCGGTATATTTTGATATGGCGATCCCCTTGCCGAAGTAGGAACAGGTCTTTTTATCAAAGACAGACGCGAAATTCGGATCAAATGCCGCGTTTACATCGGAGGAGAGCATCGCCGAATTACCCAAAGCCCGGCGTAATGCAAGATCGCTGTAAGAGTCGGTGCTTTTCGCAATAAGGTAGGCGATGAAGTCTTCAAAATTACGCGCCTCTGCACCGGTGTTTCCCATGGAGCCGATTTCTTCCTTATCGGTGAGTACACAAAGGACGGTCTTTTCCGGTACCGTTTTCAGGTCTGCGATAGCCAGTACCGCCTCAATTGATGCAAACGCGCAGCACTTATCGTCATGACCATAAGCGCCGATCATACTCCGGTCAAACCCAACGTCCCGTGCCCGCTGCGCCGGTACTGCTTCAATTTCCGCACTGGCAAAACCCGCCTCGGTAATGCCGTATTTTTCATTGAGAATCCGCAGCAGGTTAAGCTTAACCTTGTCTGTTGCTTTTTCATCCTTAAATGGCGCAGAACCCGCCAAAATATCAAGTTCCTCCCCGGTGATGTATTCAAACATCTTTTTATTGTCAAATTCCTGGGACAAGTGGGGAAGCAAATCGGTAATGACAAAGACCGGATCCGCCTCGTCTTCGCCAACACAGATCGTTTGCTTTTCGCCGTCCTGTCCAAAAATCACCCCGTGCAGCGCGAGCGGCACCGTAGGCCATTGCCATTTCTTGATACCGCCGTAATAGTGGGTGTCAAACAACACAAAGTCAGTGTCCTCGTATATCGGATTGGTTTTCAAATCAATACGGGGCGAATCAAGATGAGCGCCCACAATGGCAACGCCTTCAGAAAGGGGCTTTTTCCCCAAAACCGCAAAGTTCAACGCTTTCCCGTGAATATTTTGATACACCTTCGTACCGGGTGCCAGCTTGTCTTTTGAGGCCAGAGCGTCCTCAATATCGATAAAACCGGCTTTCCGTAAACGCTCAAGGGTCTGTGCAGTCAGTTCCCGTTCCGTTTTGCCTGCGTTCAAAAAAAATTTATATCTACACGCAAACGCCTCAACTGCTGCTAAGTCCGCATTGCTTGCCGTTTCCCATGAATTGTTAATCTTGAAACCGAGCTTTTCACCGAGTATCTGCCCTTCCGTCTTCTCTGCAGCCATCATTATCTCCCCACATTCTGTAACCGGTTTAAACCCGGATCATAATAATATACTAGTCAATTATGCCCTCGTTCAATCTTGAAGTGCAACACCCCTGGCCCTTGTAGGCACAGCACGGTCAACAAGTTAAGGGATAGACACTGCCAAAAAGCCGTGATAAACCGAATGGCGGAGGGGTAATAGGGGGGAGAAGGGACTTAAAGACGGCGGAAAAACTGAGAAAGAGGATAAGGAGCATGGGAATAAGCTATGACAGGATAGGGACGGATGATTGGCAAAGTTTTATAACGGCATTTTTGGAAGATACCCATGATGTTGGCAAGGAGTTCACCGTGGGTATTGAAGGGAATAATTGCACCCTTCGTCACCGTATCAGGCGGGCATTCCGCAGAACCTGTTGTTTCTCCAAGAAACTCCGTAATCACTGGAAAGCCTTCAATATGGCTTTCTTTTATATTAATTATGGGTATGTGTGATCCATCAGCATACTTTGTAGATCACCACCAAATAAATATATACTGCAAATATTGGAGGAATGAATTAAATTGGAATCGAGAAACGTAAAAAAAGAGTTTAGTACATGGTTTCACGCAAAGGCCCCAATGGTTTATAAAAAATGGTACGGGACAAACCTAATTAAAAAACTTGATGAAATGGAAAATTTATATTATGAATCTTTTAATGAAAAATTATTTGAAATTGATCCTGAGAATATTCAGAATTTCATTAATACTATAAAGGAGAATATAAATAATAGATATAATGTTCAAAACATAGGTTTTGCCGAATATGACAGAAAAAATCAAAATGGAAAGCCTAAGTCTATATTAAATAATTTTTATACAAAATATCTTTCAGATATTTATGGCGGAGCGGAAATAATTGATTCTAAAAAACATCATAAAACAGAAGAAGGTATGAATAATTTTTCATACAAAGATAATATACAAAATGTTTTAGCAAAAGACCTTGAAGCTATTGAGACAGGGCTAATATTATATAAATCTGACGAAAATAATGACATAAAATATCAAGCAGGAGGAAAATATATAGACATATTGGCAATAGACAAAGACGGAAATTATGTAGTAATAGAAATAGATTATGGGAAAGGATACGAAACTAAAATAGGAGAAGTATTAAGAAATAAAAACTGGATAGAAAGAAACATAGCAAAGGCAGGGGAAAAAGTTAGAGGGATAATAATATCAAATGAGATAACGGAAGATTTAATGATGGCTTGTATAAATTTATCTGAAATAGAATTGTATGAATATGAAATATTTGTGAAAATAAAAAGAAAACAGGCCTCGTGAAAGGTTTGGCACTGCACATAACAGGACTGTATATGCTTCGGGCGCAGTAGCGCCCTCGGGCTACGAAAAACCGCAGTCGGCCTACGGCCTTTGTGCGGTTTTTCTCCGCCACATTTTTGCGGTTGCTG
>JAIRNP010000044.1 GCA_031258005.1 Treponema sp. | reverse complement strand
CCCCTCCCCCCCCGAGCCCTGAGCCGTGAGCCGAGAGCCTTGAGCCGTGAGCCGTGAGCCGTGAGCCGTGAGCCGTGAGCCGTGAGCCGTGAGCCGTGAGCCGTGAGCCGTGAGCCGTGAGCCGTGAGCGGGCAATGGCGCAAAGCGCCATTGCCTCGGAGTTTGCCGTAGGCAAACTCCGAGGGATGGATTGCATAGGGGACAAACTCCGCCGGGTAGATTGCTGCGGGAGCGGGGCCTGTTCAGTCTTTAGGGCTGTCGTTGTCAAGAGCATGGGAATAGTGTAGCCGTTACCCCTATTTTTTACAATACCCTTTTCAAGAAGAGGCCCCATTGATTGTGGAACAGTGATACCCTTTTTCTATCCGCCCTTTTTCAATACGATCCCTTCACAGAAACGTAAACCGGTACTCAGACCCCCTACTCAAGAAAAAACATTCCCTATAAAAAGAACCGCCCCCTTACCGTTCCTCCCGGAAATAGGGCTGCCCCAATCCGGCAGGGCTCTGATACTCCTTCTTTTTTCTCCGGGTAATCATCAGCAACACCACGATGGTGGCAATGTAGGGCAACATATCAAGTAATTGGGGGTAAAAAACCAGTTTCTTCCCGAAGAGGATCAGGTTGCTATTCTGAAACTTGAAACCCACCCCTTTAAGCGCGCCAAAGATGTATGCCGCAAAAATTGCTTTCAGCGGATTCCAGGTGCTGAAGATAATCAGCGCCACCGCAATCCACCCCGCACCGGCAGTTATATTTTCCTGCCATCGAGGTACAAAGACCAGAGATAAATAGGCGCCCCCCAGGCCGCATAAAAAGCCTCCTACCCCAATATGCAGGTACTTATACAGATTTACCGGAATACCAGAGGCATCGGCTACCCCGGGATTTTCTCCCACTGCCCGGGCGTTTAGACCGAACCGAGTATACTGAAAATAACCGTAGAGCAGCAGTGCCAGAACCATGCCTGCCAGTACATAGGGGCTTTGTTCAAAGAATACCCTTCCGATAAGGGGAACGCGGTGTAGGAACGGTACGGATAGGGGCGCAAAAGCCCGGGTTACCCCTTCAGGGAGGGGCTTCCCCGAGAGGCTCTTTCCCAGAAAACCAGACACCCCCGTACCGAAGATGGTGAGAATAAGCCCGGTAACTACCTGATTACCCCGGAGGGTAACGGTAATCAGGGCATAGATGAAGGCCCCCGCAGCCCCGGCAAGCCCTGCGGTAACTATGGCTGTCCCCGGATTTCCGGTTCCCAAAGCTGCGGAATACCCTAGGGAAGCGCCAAGGAGCATCATCCCTTCGATGCCCAGGTTCAGATTCCCTACTTTCTCGCATACGATGCCCCCCAACACCGCAAACAGGATATGGGTACCCATCTGTACCGCAGTTTGTAGAAACAGCGTCAGCCCTTCCATGAAAGCACTCATAACCACACCTCCTAGGACCGGCAGGAAACGTTTCCAAGGCAGGGTGAAAGGACCGGTCCCCTCAATTCTTGGAAGCACTTCATGATTTCTCTGGCCGTATCCAGACAAACCGGTATCGGATAAAAAATTCGCTTCCCAACACAAAGAAAATAATGATCCCCTGTAAAACCAACGAAATAGATGCAGGAATTTGCAGGGAACTTTGCAGAAAATTCCCCCCCTGGATGAGCAGAGAAAACAAAAAGGAAACTACCAGAATCCCCGGAGGGCTGAGCCGGGCAAGCCAGGAGGTAATCACTGCGGTGAAACCCAGTCCGCCGGAAAGCTGCTCCGAAAGGGAACGCTCCACCGCAGAAGCCTGCATCATCCCAGCAATACCGCAAAGCCCTCCGCTCAGCATAATGGCGATAATCATGGTACGCAACACCGGCATTCCCGCGTACCGGGCAGTGGCTTCGCTTTCACCGAGGACATCAATTTCAAAACCCAGCTTGGTTCGTTTCATCATACCATAAACCAGCCCGGTGAGGCCCAAGGTAATGATCCAGCCTGCATGGATACCGAACACCGAAGGGAGAATCCCATGCTCACTAAAGGGGGCTATTTTAGGAAAGCCGCTTGCTTGCGGATCTTTCCAAGGACCGTATTGTAAATAGGATATCCATTTGGCAGCCACGTAATTCAGCATCAGGGTAACGAGGGTTTCGCTGGTAGAAAATCGAGCCTTCAATACCCCCGGAATTAATGCCCAGAGGCCGCCAAGAACCAAGGCGTTGAGGAACATCAAGGGGAGCAGCAGCAAAGCCGGTAAATCAGGAAAGGCAAAGGCTACCAAGGAAGCTCCATAAGCGCCGAGGTAAAACTGTCCTTCCGCCCCGATATTCCAAAACTTCATACGGAATGCAATGGCGATACCCAAGGAAAGGGTGGCCAAGGGAATAGCCTTATGCACGGTTTCCTTGAAACGGTACGCGGAACCCAGGGAACCGGTTACCATTTTGCCGTATATTTCCAGCGGATTATAGCCCATACAGGCCATGATAAACGCGGATGCCAAGAGCGCGGCGAGGGCCGCGGCAAACCGCAAGATCGGTTCTTTGAACGCAGAAGTCTCAGGCTGGGTTAGTATGCGCAGCACGATAGAACTCCGATGTATGCCCGAGCATTAAAAGCCCGATGTCTTCCTTTGAAACCTCCGACTTTCCCCGGGGCACCCCTAAAGCCCCTTGAGGATACACGATATCCATAAGCGCCCCCCGGTGCATAACCATAATACGATCACAGAGTTCCTGTAACACATCGAGATCTTCCCCTATAAAAAGGACCCCTACTCCCTGCTTTTTCTGGGTATTGATCATATCGTAAATGCTATAGGAGGCCCCTATATCAAGACCCCGCACAGGATAGGCGGTAATCAGGAGTCGAGGATCCCGTTCCAGTTCCCTGCCTAGAAGGACTTTCTGAATATTCCCACCGGATAGTTTCTTAACGATATGCTGCACCGATGGCGTGGAAATCGCATAACGGCTTACAATGGTTTCAGCCTGTATCCGTCCTTTGAGGCGGTCGATCAAAAGGCCCTGGGTGCTGTCGTAAGAGGTCAAGAGGATATTATCGGTAATACTCATCCCTGCTGCAAGTCCCATGCCGAGCCGGTCTTCGGGGATAAAACTCAGGCGGATCCCCTTGTTCTTGATGCCCCGGGGAGAAAAGCCCAGCAGGTTTTCCCCAAGAAACCGGATAGAGCCGGAATCAGGACGCCGCAGTCCGGTAATAATCTCGCATAACTCCTTCTGCCCGCTCCCTGCAATCCCCGCAACTCCAAGGATTTCCCCTGCAAAGACATCAAAAGACAGGGCGTCAAGAATCTGCACTCCTTCGGGATCCTGCAGGCTCAGAGCGCGGACCTCAAGCATGGGGTTTTTCTGGACAAGCGGCTTTTCCCGGTGTATCTCCAAGGAAATACTGCCTCCCACCATCAGTTCGGTTAATTCCCGGGGATTGGTATCCTTGGTATACACCGTACCCAGGCTTTTGCCTTTACGCAGCACGGTTACCCGGTCGCTGATTTCCATTACCTCCTGAAGCTTATGGGTAATGATGATAATCGCACAACCCTCTGCTTTCATCGTCCGCATCATGGAAAAAAGCTGCGTTGTTTCTTGGGGAGTCAGCACCGCAGTAGGTTCATCCAGCACTAACACCGAGGCTCCCCGGTAGAGGACCTTGAGAATTTCCACGGTCTGTTTTTCACTCACCGCCATGTCGTAGATTTTTTTCGTATGCCGGATACGGAGGCCAAAACGCCTTTCGAGAACCTGAATCTTTGCAATGATTTTTTTCTTTTGCAGGAAGGGCGTTCTAAACCCCCTCCGGCTCTCAGCGGAGGCATCTCCTCTTTTCTCTCCCAGGCTGATATTCTCCCAAGCATTCATCACCGGTATAAGCTTAAAATGCTGATGTACCATACCGACACCTGCGGCAATGGCATCCTGAGGGGAATTGAAAAATCGTTTCTGCCCGTTAATAACAATAGAACCGGCATCCGGGACATAAATCCCTGAGAGCATATTCACCAGGGTACTCTTACCCGAACCATTTTCCCCCAAGACGGCAACTATTTCACCTCGATCTACCGTCATACCTACGTCGTCATTGGCCTGCACGGTCCCAAATCGTTTGGAAATGTGTTTCATCTCTACATAGGTCTGGGGCATCATCCTTCCTTAGCTTTAATACAAAAAGAAAAAAGCCCGCGAATTATATGCATTAATGCTCATTTAGATGAGGCTGTTCCAAAACTTCAGCTTTTGGAGCAGCTTCCTTAGATTTAAGGAAAAACCGGGCCGGACTTTAGTCCGATTAGACCGGTTTTTCTAAGAGCTTGTCCAAAACTAACCGAGTTTTGGACAAGCTCAGATGACTAATTCGTGCAAATGAGCGTTCCTTCGCGGACCCTTAGATTCCATCGAACTCACGTGTACGAGGACAGGGCTTCGCGCTTACTGGGGAATAGTACCGATTACCCCCTGTACAAACCAACCCATATTCCAGATTTCATCGTCGGTCATCTTTACCCCCGCAGGAACCTGAACCGTACCGCTCTGATCCATCAAGGGACCCGTAAAGGGATCAAAGGTCCCTGCCGCGATCTTTGCCTGGGCTTCGGCTACTTTTCCCGCCGCCTCCGGTGCGTTGTTCCCGGTGAGGGTATCCAGGCTTACAGTTCCGTTGCTAAAGCCTTCCCAGTAGGCCCGGGACTTCCAGGTTCCGGCTTGGATGCTTTTCACATCATCCACATAAAAGACCTCCCAGTGGAACAAGGGCGCGGTTAGGTATGCCAGCGGCGCGGCGCTGGCAGTGGCGACATTATAACCCACCGCGAAAGCCCCCCGTTCCTGAGCAGCGATCTGGGGCGCGGTAGTATCCTGGTGCTGGGCTATGACATCACAGCCCTTGTTCAAGAGTTCCAGGGCAGCTTGCTTTTCCACACTCGGATCATACCAGGTATTGGTCCAGATGACCTCTACGGTGGCATCGGGATTGACCGACTGTACCCCCAGGGTAAAGGCGTTAATCCCCCGGATAACCTCGGGTATGGGCATGGCAGCCACATAGCCGATGTGGTTCACCGTAGTTTTGAGGCCCGCGGCAATACCCGAAAGATACCGGGCCTGGTATATTTTGCCAAAATAGGTAGACACATTGGCGGCCCGCTTATACCCCGAACAGTGGCCGAAATAGACCGAAGGATTGTCTGCTGCGACTTTTATGGTCCAATCCATGAAGCCGAAGCTGTTGGTGTAAATCACGGTACACCCCTGATCGATTAAGTCCCGGATGGCCTTCTCGCAGTCTGCATTTTCCGCAACATTTTCGATGTAGGCGGTCTTAATCCCCAATGCCTCTATAGCCAAACGTCCCTTGTCATGGGCCTGGGTATAGCCTTCATCGTTAATCGCGCCGATATACACAAAGCCCACTTTGAGGGTATCCGTCGCGGATTTCCCGGAGGCAGCCTGCCCTTTTCCGGAATCCTTGCCGCCTCCTGCAAATGCGGAAACGGCCATTCCTAAAACCAGAAAAAACATTGCCCGTTTTTTCACCGATTGCTTCATCATGTTTTCCTCCTTACATAATCAAAGCAGGTAACCAGATTACATCCTGATAATCCGATTACCCTAACTGCAATTAAAGGGTCAAGGAAAGCCGGCTTTTTCATTGCCCCTTTAATGATCCTTTTTATAATATAGAAACAACAGAATAATCAAGAGGGTTTTGCATATATTACCTCGAATATTTGTATATTTATGCATATTTTTCTAACGGAGAGAAACGGGCGCTTCGGGCGTAGGGATGGTTATACCGTCAACAAGAGAGGCCCCATACGCCCCGGAAGTTTTCTATGGCTGTATCCTGGCCTTTAATGTCAGCCAAGAGCGGCCATATCTTTATCATATACAGGATAGGCCCCGTTACACCCCGCCGGTATCATCCGGTCGTATAGGTTTTACCGTTTTTTTGACTTACCTCATGCTGGAAACCGCCCAAATCCTGACCAACCGGACGGAGGAGGCCGAAATCATCGTAACCTTAGCCCAAAACGGCGGCTTGCAGATAAAGAGTCGCCTCTAAATTCCCTCTTGTTCAAGCCGCTCATTAGAGTTTGTCTATTAATGTAGACACATTATGGACAAACTTCTTTAAAAAAATTAGTGCCCCATGGGAAAAGAGATGATAAGATAGACATTAAAAAATGTAACCGTTCACCAGGGAAGCGGAAGAAGGGGGTACTTGATTACGTTGAAAATATAGTCTTACCTGAACAGTGATTTGGGAAAAGATAGCAGCCGATCGGTTAAAAGTCATTGAAGGCCGGCAAAAAGAAATAGAAGCGTTAAAGCTGCCGGTTAAAGAACGCACCGAAACGATTGCCC
>JAIRNP010000012.1 GCA_031258005.1 Treponema sp. | reverse complement strand
GAGCAACGACTTCATCCGCAAAATCCGTTCTTCCATACTGTTTTCTCTCCTGTATTCTTGCCTTGAAAACAGTATAGCTCATCATCACAATTTGTTCAAGTTATTATTTCACAAGTCCTAACCGCTTTAATACGGAAAAGGTATTTTGAACCACCTTGAGGTTTAACTGAAATCAAAACCAGGTATTGTGCCCCTAATTTGTGTCCGAGCGCCGCTAATGAATCATCGCTTACTTCTCCGCTGTACTAAAAATTCAATTCATCTTCAATTAATTTCACAATTTCTTTATTTCTCGCAAGAACATGAATTTTTTCCTTCCATTTACTAAATTTATTTCTAATTTATAAAAAATAGTTTCCGCTCATCGGAACTATCATTAACTATCGCGATGTTTGCGCTGGAAGGAAGACGAGCTGCTAAGTATCCCGCGGCTTTAGAGACCGCCTCGTCTATATAATCGTCTAGACGCTGTTGCGCGAAACCTGTTGCTGCATAGACATATAATAATAAGCCTAGGGTAAACGATTTTTTCATGTCCCATCAAAAATAATTGTTCCCGGTGCCTTTGTCAAGATTTTTTGCCCAGGTTTTCGCACTTTGCGAAGGGACGGGACTGCCCAAAAGCTCTATGGCGGTGATACCGGGCAAGCACCAAAGCAGCATATACCGGAGTTCAATCGCAACTCCCCTATTTGGGCAAACGAGTACCGGTACCAAAGAAAGGGCGTTCCTCCCGCACAAAGCGCGGCTTTAACTGCAGCAACAGCGCGGGGACGATGATAAGCCCTACCAAGGCGCTTATCAACATGGCTAAGGCAATCAGCAAACCCAGATCCGCCAGCATATTGAACTGGGATAACAGCAGCACCCCAAAACCCATACCCGTGGCCACCGCATCCACGATAATGGCCATCCCCGACGTCCGATAGGCCTTCCGCAGGAAATCCCCTTTACCCCCGGCCACCCGATACTCCCGCTTATAGGCTTCCAGAAAATGAACCGTGTAATCGATCCCAATGCCCATAGAGAGACTGGCAATCATCGCGGTTCCAATATTGAGTTTAATCCCGGTTAGTCCCATAATCGCAAAGTTCAGGAGGATCAGCAGGGAAAGGGGGGCAATGCTAAGAAAACCCGCGGCCACCGAATGGTTGCAGACCGCCATGATGACGAATAAGGACACCACCGCGATGATGATGGAGGTCCACAGGGACTGCACCACCAGATTGTTCAGAGAACCTTCCACCAATGCAGCCCCCCCGACGACCACCTGCACCGTATCCGGGAAATGAGCCTGTACATACTCGTTAATCTCCTGAACCACTCGATTCGTATCCTCCTGGCCGATAGTGCGAAGCTGCACCGTGGTCTTGATGGCCGTAGGCTCCAAGGGGTCATTGGCATAGGATTCGATGTTCCCGGACAGCAATACCAGATAGTTGGACACTAATTGTTGGAGTTCCTCGGGACGGGTTTTACCGTACCGCCGGGGATCCCGGGGAATTTCATAATACGCGGCCCCTTCATAATTCACCTGTTTCTTCACTTCCCAGACCAACTGAGCGGCGTCCATGGTTCGGTCCTCCCCGGCGCTCACCGCCCGTTCCAGGAGGCCCGCCAATTCCGTCAGGCTTGCCGGGAAGCCCTGCAATTCCGGGGCCTCCCCAAGCTCTAGGAACGACGGGAGGTCCTGCTCAGCAGCAAAAGCGCCGAACCCGAAGTCAGGTTCTTCCGTAAACCCAAAGCCGAAATCCCCGGTATATGCCGCCGAGGATACGGGCTTGAGACCCTGGGGAGACTCGCCCACATTAAAGACCTGGTTGATCCGTTTGACTAAATCCGTAAACCCCATGACCTTACCGGTTTCAGGAACCTTGGTTATGAGGTAGGTGTTAAGATCATCTATGGCCCCCAAGGTATCGGGGTGCAGGAGGATTTCAGGGCTTTCCCCCTGCACCACCACGCTTATCACCTTGGAACCGCCGAAGTGCTTACGGATAAAGTTGTCCGAGGTGTTGATATCCGTATGGGGCTTAAAATATTCCAAGAACACATTATCGATGACCAGCTTCGAAGAGCCGTATAGGGACAAAAGCAGCAACGCCCCGGCTACTCCCAGAACCAAATAGGTTTTCCTGGCCGCTGCGGAAAAAAAAGCGGCAATATGCTGATTTACCCGCCCTTCCCGGGATATTTCCGGACTTTTGATTTTGAGCTTCCGCAGCGCCCGGGGTCCCCGGATGATCAAAATCGCGGGGATGAGGGTGAGGGTAATGAGAAACGCCACGGCTACCCCGAAACCGGAAAAATAGCCGAATTCCCGGATGGGCAGTACTTGGGTAAAACAAAAGGCAAAGAAACTCACCGTGGTTGTCAGTGCGGCCAGGAAGAGGGGCTTACGAATGGTCCGTACCAGGTTAAGCACCAGTTCCCGATGGGCTTCCCGGCTCATAGTACTGAAATCCTGGCCCGCGGCTTCCAGGTAGTGGATAATCAGGTGCAGCCCATAGGAACTCCCCACTGCAATGAGGATGACCGGAAGCACCGTGGAGATGACCGATAGCTTTATCCCCACCAGGGGCATGGCCCCGATGGACCATATCACGGCTATTAAGACCGCAAGCAAAGAGAAAATCACGAAACTAATCCGCCGCAAAGGCAGAAAGACAATCACCAGGACCACCCCAATCACCACCGGAACCAAAACCAGGAGATCCTGGTTAACCGCTTCGTTGATGGTGGCGCTGACCACCGGCATCCCGGTAACATACACCACCGCAAGATCCTGAAACATATCCCGGGCTATATCCCGAATCTCCAGGAAACTGGCCACGACTTCGGGACGTCCTGCGCTTTCCGCGGTAATTTCCAGGGGTACCAAAATCTGGGTGGCGCTAAAGTCATCGGAGATCAGGGCATGCCGGTAGAAGTCCCAGGAAAGAACCCGGCGCTTCAATTCGGCGATTTCCTCCGGGGCGCCGGAAAAATCCGCTCCTACCAGGGGTTCTACCACCAAAGAATCCCCGTCGCCGGTGATGTAATCGGTGCTTATGATCGAGTTCACCGTACCTACGATTGCGATTTCCTTGATTCGGTCCACATAGTCCTGAATCCGCATGAGGAATGCTTGGTCAAACACGGTTCCGTATTGCCGCTCCAGCCCCACCAGGATAAACAGGGAGCTTCCGAAGGTATCATCAATATAGGCCGATACCAAGCGGGCTTCATCGTTTTTGGGTACAAACCGAAGGTTGTTATTGTCCAGTTCCGCCCGGGGAAGCTGAAAAGCAAAAAAAAGGCTGATGCCGGCGATAATACCCACTATCAGCCAGGGATGTTTAAACATTTTGTCCATCATCTTCCGTCTCCCTCTCCGGCGCTACCATAAACCGGCTGCAAAACCTGGGAGGTTGCCATAACCTCCGCTAGTACTATATAAAACGCCGCCTGGATGGTCAAGGGAACACATTGCCTCATCAAAAATGTTGTCGAAAAGAGGTCATGCCTCAAATTGAAACGTCAACTTGTTGACGCTGTTGCCCAAATTATAATGGGGATACCGAATGGAGGGTGTCTCAATGGGGT
>JAIRNP010000179.1 GCA_031258005.1 Treponema sp. | reverse complement strand
TCTCGAGGAGGGGAAATCATGGAGATCACCGAAGAAAACATCAGAGAGATGGGTAACTATCTTGGGGAACGAGGGGAACCAAGGCGGACGGCATACGGGAATATCCGGCACAAAGTGCCGGATATCATGGTCATCGGCTTCACCGCCACTCTGTGTAACCATGATGAGTTTGAGGGGATGGTTGGGGAGGAGCTGGAGGAGCATGACCAATACTACATCAGCAGCGGGGATTTTTGTGCGGAGGAGTGAGGGAAGTACATTCGGGGGCACTGGCAGGGCGACGGCATTTACTTTTTTAATTCCTTATGGAATAAGGAATTAGATATTATTAGACAAGCACCCCATCGGAACGTAATGCTTTTCTATATAAGGAATTACATTTTTAAATGCCGGAGCCCTGTGCTAGGGAAATCTCCTCTTGATAAAGAACCTCTTGCTGGGTATGCTGGGCAAAGATGTATTTTATGTTAAGGATTACTACGTTATGTTGTTTACCCAAACCTTTATTCCCACGTTGCGGGAAGTTCCTGCAGATGCGGTTATTGCCAGCCATCGTCTCATGTTTCGTTCCGGGATGCTCCGAAAGCTTGCCAATGGGCTTTTCACTTACCTCCCCCTGGGGCTGCGATCCTTTCGTAAGGTAGAAGCCATTGTCCGGGAAGAAATGAATGGTATCGGTGCCTTGGAGATAAAGCCCACCGTGGTGGTGCCTGGGGAACTCTGGAAAGAATCGGGCCGTTGGGAAACCATGGGGGATGCCATGCTTCGGGTGAAGAACCGGCTGGGGGGGGATTTTGTCGTGTCCCCTACCGCAGAAGAGGCGGTTACGAGCCTGGTTCGGGATGCCTTAGCCAGTTACCGCCAGCTTCCCTTAACCCTATATCAGATCAACACCAAATACCGGGATGAGATCCGTCCCCGGTACGGGGTTATGCGGGGCCGGGAGTTCATCATGAAAGATGCCTATTCCTATCATACTGATGAGGCAAGCCTGGATGAGACCTACCAAGCCATGGGTGCCGCGTATAGGCGGATTTTCAAACGCTGCGGCCTTTCGGTGATTCCGGTACGGGCCGATTCAGGCGCTATGGGGGGGAGTGACTCGGAAGAATTCATGGTCGAGAGCGCTATTGGGGATAATACCCTCATCCTCTGCCAGAACTGCGATTATGCGGCCAACGTGGAAAAGGCATCCTGCAAGGCTGAAGCGGTTTTGGCAGATTCCCTTTCCCCAGCCCAGGCTTCGGAGGTTCCCGCGCTTGAGCCTATCCATACTCCGGCAGTTAAGACCATCGAACAACTCTGCGCCTTCCTCAAGACCGGCGCTCACCGGTTCATCAAGACCCTGATCTATCGGGCCCGTAACGTAGCCTTGGACCTTTCCGAAGCTCCCGGAGCAGGGGGGCTCGTAAAGCGGCAATCCTCCCCTGAGGCGCCTTTCGTATATCCTGAAGCCTTCTTTGCCGTGGCTATCCGGGGAGACCTGGAGGTAAACGAGGTCAAACTTGCCGCAGTTCTCAGGGCTTCGGAAGTATCTCTTGCTGCGGATGCTGACGTGGTTCGTCTCACCGCTGCCCCCCTCGGCTTTGCCGGGCCGGTTGGGCTTACGAGCATACCCCTGGTGGCGGATCTCACGGTTACCGCCATGCAGGATGGGATCACCGGGGCTTTGGCAGCGGATACCCACTATGTCCATGTGGCCTACGGCAGGGACTTTGTCCCGTGGCTTACCGCGGATCTACGGACCGTGGTTTCCGGTGACCGTTGTGTCCTTTGCGGGGGAGAACTCTATGAAAAGAAGGGTAATGAACTGGGGCATATCTTTAAGTTGGGTGATAAATATACCCGGTCCATGCGGGTGAGCTACCTGGACGAAAACGGGCAGACCCACATCCCTTTGATGGGTACCTACGGTATCGGCATTGATCGGACCCTGGCCTCGGTGATCGAGGAGCACCACGACGATGAGGGCATCATCTGGCCCATGACTGTGGCGCCTTATCAGGTGATCGTCATTCCCATTACCTATACAGGCCCAGTGAAGGCTGTGGCCGATACCCTCGCCGCGGATTTGGAACAGAGCCGTATTGAAGTACTGCTCGATGACCGGAACGAACGGCCAGGGGTTAAATTCAAGGATGCGGACCTCATGGGTATTCCCTATCGGGTGGTGGTGGGAGAAAAGAACCTTGCCCGGGATATCCCGGTGGTAGAAGTGAAACGCCGCGGTGAAGCAAGCGTCCGGTTCTTGGAAGTATCCACGGCCGAGGCAGAACTAAACCGGCTGGTATATAGGGAATTAGGCTGCTGAACATATCCTATTAATCGACGAGGACTTTTATCATGATGCTCCCTGTAGGGGGGGCGGGGGATCGATCCCTAGGAGTAGAGATGCGATTATATGCCCATATCCTGTATAAAAAGGTCTAGAGCAATGGCGAAATCCCACTAATTACCGGTATCAAAACAACGAAAAAATGGTTTTTTTAGTATTTTTTTATAAAAATTAGCCATTAGGGTGTATTATGTTCATAACGACTCGGTAGACTGGCAATACCAGGAGGTTGTTATGAACCGGTATCGCCTGGACATATTTGCCCAGCTCAAAGATAAAAGTTCCCAGTCAAATCTAATAAGCCGCAGAGAGATAGAACCGTTGCTCTATAAAGCATATGAAATCCTTAAATCCTATGAATGTGCGGTAGGATGCGCTGTTTCGGTCTTAGATAAAACCGGAAGCAGCATAGAAATATCGAATTATAAGGATAGGATGTTCTTTTGTGCGCTCTGTAGGAAATATTATGCCGACCCCAGTCGGGTGTGGGGTGAAGATGAATATCCCTGTACGGGGATGCACCAGGACAGTATGGTCCAGGCTAAACAGCAAGGGGGTCCGTATATGTATGTATGTGATCTAGGTTTCATCTATTGGACCAGTATCATCTATTCAGGAGGCAGACAGGTGGGAGCCCTCAGGGCTGGAAGATTGCTCTTTGTTGAACGCGCCGAGGCGGTTGCAAGGATCCGGGCCCTAAGCAGGGGTAGGATTTTAGAGCGTGAAGCCGTGTCCTATCTCATGGACATCCCTGAACGGACCTATGATGAGATAAAAGCCATGGCCCAGATGCTCCAGTTCTGTACCGAATACCTGACTAGCGGCGTTGAGGATACTGATGAGGCTATCAAATACATTTTTGAATACAAGACCAAGACGTTGCATCAACTTTCCTATATGAATGCCCTGAACGAACCCCCTACCCCAGACACGGAGAATCCCGGTTATCCCCTGGATAAGGAGCGGATGCTCCTGGCGGCGCTTCGACGAGGGGACAATAAAACCGGCAGGGCTATTTTGAGGGAATTATTGGAACTCATTACGATTACCAGTCCCGGTAATTTTGAGTTTATCCAGTTACGGGCCATAGAATTGGTGGTTCTCCTTTCCCGGGAGATCCTCACCGTGGACCGATCCGAAGACGGCAAAGCCCTGGAAACCAACAACCGGTACCTCAAAAAAATCCAGGAATCCCGGACCATCGAAGCATTGACCGAAACCATGCAGTCCATCATCGATCGCATGGCGCGGCAGATTTTTTCGTTTCAGGGGATCCGGCATGCTTCAGCGCTCCGTAAAGCTGAACGGTTTATATGGGAAAACTACACCCGGAAACTCTGCCTTCAAGAAGTGGCTGCTGCTTCGGGACTTTCAGCTCCCTATTTCAGCACCATTTTCAAAGAAGAAATGGGAGAAAATCTCTCAAGTTATCTGAATCGCCTACGGGTAGAAAAGGCTGCGGTCTTGTTGAGGGAAACCGATGTATCCCTTCACGAAATCGCCTGGACCTGCGGATTTGAGGATCAGAGTTGGTTCTCAAAGCTATTTAAAAGCTATACCGGGATAAGCCCCCGAAAATACCGGGAACAGGGGGGAGGATGCGCCATCTCCGCGGTTCCTCAGGAGGAGGATCCCGATGGATACTCTGCCTCTTTAGGGGCTGATAATGCTGTAACTGGTATGGACAGCATTTAAAATTATTCGACTGAGGCTCTTGCAAAACCCGGTTAGTCTTGCAAGAGCCTCGAGTAGTTGAAATAAATTACAAGACAAGGAGATAAGAATTACAGCCCGGACGCTTAGTTTTGAAAGGCTGGATTATTTTTGCCCCTATTCATGGAGTACAGATATGATAAAAGAGAAGCAACAACCTGATAGCAATACTATCGTTCAAAGCAAGACCGATCCTATCTTAATCAAGGCATATAAAATACTAAAGGTATATGCAAAAGCAACCGGTACCATCATCAGTGTTCACGATCATAATTATCTACCGATTCCTGAAGCATTCGAGGAGATTATCAGTGAGAAGAATATTTGTTTGTACTGTAGTACGTATAAGGGAAAGGATGCCCCCGTACATAAAGCCCGGGATATCACCACCAATCCCTGTAACGACATGCATATTAATGCATTCAAAGAAGCTAATCGTTTTGGCGGTTCTTACATCTATATGTGTGAATTAGGCTTCATGTTTTGGACAAGCCCGATATATGCAGAGGACCGCTTTATAGGCGCCCTGTTGGGCACCGGTTTACTGGGTATTGATAGCCAGGAGGCCAGCGCACAGATGTATCTCATGGGGAATGGAGCAGTTCCTATGTCGGTACTCAAGGAGAAACTCTCTGCCTTTCCCCGGGGAAATGCAGAACAGATAAAGGCCCTGGCAGAACTCATGCTCATCTTTGCCGAGTCTCTATCAGTCGGGAGTGAAAATTATTATGAAACCCTGAAACGTCGATCGGAACAGCAAAGTACCCTTTCGGCAAAAATTAAGGAACTCAAGTCCCAATACCCTGCGGGATCTCCGGCACCGGGGTATCCTCTGGACAAAGAACGGATGCTCTTGGCAGCGCTGAGACGGGGGGATCACGAAACCGGCAGGAAGATACTGAACGAACTGCTGGCGATTCTCCTGTTTTCAAATCCGGATCATTTCAAATACATACAGTTCCGGTCGATTGAACTGGTAGTACTGCTTTCCCGTACGAATATTGTCCCCGGTAATACGGAGAAGGTTATTCTGGAGACGAACAACCATTACTTAAAGCGCATTCAAAATGCCCAAAGCATTGAAGAACTGACCGACATACTGCATTTAGTAGTAGAACACCTCGCCGGACAGATATTCTCTTTTCAGGGGATCCGGCATGCTTCGGCGCTCCGTAAGGCTGAGCGGTATATTTGGCAACATTATACCCGTAAAATAAGTCTTCAGGAAATTGCCAAAGTCTCAGGGCTATCTGCACCGTATTTCAGCACCATTTTCAAAGAAGAAATGGGAGAAAACCTCTCAAGTTACCTTAATCGCCTGCGGATAGAAAAGGCCAGTCGTATGCTGGTAGAGACGGATCTCTCATTAAGTGAAATCGCCGGTTCCTGCGGCTTTGAGGATCAAAGCTGGTTTTCCAAGATCTTTAAGACTTACATCGGGGTAAGCCCTGGAAAATACCGGGGACAAGGAGGCGATCGGGATCCGGACCTATCGGAAGACCATCTTTCGATAAATTACCGCAGGTTAATCAGAGAGTGATCGAGCGTGGTTCAAAGTTCGAGCATTGTGAATCAGAGAAATAAGTCCGCCTGGCCTACTTCCTGATTCGACTACAGGAGAGGAGAGCAGTATGGTTGATTTACACAGCATTGCAGTGAGCCTCCAGGCCGGTAAGGCCAAGGAAACAAGTGAATTAATTAGATAACGTAAACCCCCGGCTATGCCGGGGAGACTTGAAAAGGCTATGCCGTGCCCTGCGTGATCCAAATAACGCAAAGATATAAAGTACTCCTGAGGAAGCCCCCGGAAAAGG
>JAIRNP010000111.1 GCA_031258005.1 Treponema sp. | reverse complement strand
GGCACTTTGTGCCGGATATTCCCGTATGCCGTCCGCCTTGGTTCCCCTCGTTCCCCAAGATAGTTACCCATCTCTCTGATGTTTTCTTCGGTGATCTCCATGATTTCCCCTCCTCGAGAATATTATCATGGTATCACTTCTCTATTATGTAAAAAAGTAAATGCCGGTGCCCTGCACCCACCGCAGGTGCAGGCGACAAATGGGTGGGTATATTATATACTCTATTTATGGAAAAAACTGTTTACGTCATAGGACACCGGAACCCGGATACGGATTCTGTGGTTTCTGCTGCTGCCTATGCCCGGCTGAAACAAATCCAGGGGCAGAGTAAGGTCATGGCTGCCCGGGCAGGGAAAGTAAACCCTCAGACCGAATACATCTTTGAACGTTTCGGCGTGGCCGTGCCTGAGTATCTGCCGGATCTGATCCCCAAGGCGAAGTACTATATCTCCGGGGAACCGGTAACTGTCAAGGAGGATGCCAGCCTGTGGGAAGCCTTGGAACTGCTGCAAAAGGACGATTCCCAGGTACTCCCCATTGTGGACCGGAATGGGGTCTACCAGAGTATGCTCCACTACCAAAGTTTTAGCCGGTATATTATCAATCATATCAATCCACGGAAAAAATCTTCCTTCCCCCTGACCCTGGATCATCTGGCAACAACCATCCACGCCCAGCCGATTACCCTCTTTAACGGCGCAGAGCTCCGAAAATCTCCCATCGTGGTAGCCGCCTCATATAACGCGCATTTTAAAGGGCACCTGGAAGCAGAAGGCGTGGATAATGCCCTGGTGATTGTGGGGGATCGCTGGGATATCCAGCGATGCTGTATTGAGATGCAAGTCCGGGCGCTGATCCTTTCTGGGGGAACCACCCTTTCCAGGGAACTGATCGAACTGGCGGAACAAAAACAGGTAACCGTGTTGATAAGTCCCTTTGACACATCCTCCACTGCGATGCTGATCATCTATTCGGTCTCCACCGGTACCTTAGGGGATCGGACCATACCCCTGGTCCGTCTGAAGGATCCGGTGTGGACCTTCCGGGAGATCCTTACCAAGATACCTTCCCGGTGTTTACCCGTAGCTGACGATGAGGGCACGGTAAAGGGGGTGATTTTTGAGGGAGACCTTATCAAAGAGCCAAATGTGGAGGTGATCATGGTGGATCACAACGAGTCAAGCCAGGCCATTGAGGGAATCGAAAACTACAAGATCCTCGAAGTGATCGACCATCACCGGCTGGGGAACCTTTCCACCCGATATCCCATTACCTTTATCAACCGAGTCGTGGGAGCTACCTGTACCATTATTACCAACCTGTACCGGGAACAGAAGGTGCCCTTGGAAAAGGGCATTGCTTCCATATTGCTCTGCGGTATTATCGCGGATACCTTGGTCTTGCAGTCCGCGACGACCACCGAGACGGACATAGAAACGGCGGAGTACCTGTCTTCCATTACCGGCTTGGATATTAAGAGTCTGGGCAATGACATGCAAAGCGCGGCTAATCAGGTTAATTCCCTATCAGGAGAAGAGCTGATTAAACTGGATATGAAGGAATACACCGAAAAGGGTCTGACTTTTTCGGTGAGTCAGATCGAGACGGATAATCCTGGGGCGCTGGTGGAACGGCGGGATGAAATTGCCGGGGCCCTAGAACAAGTCCGGGCAATGCAGGATCATCTTTTCTCCGCGCTTTTGGTAACCGATGTAACCGTGTTGGATTCATTGCTCTTTGTTACCGGAAAAAAGGCCTTTATCCGCCGTATTAACTTTCCCATGAGTGAGGGGGGAATCTATGTGCTGAAAGAGGTGGTATCCCGCAAGAAGCAGTTGATGCCCCTGCTGGCGGAACTGGTGGAAAAAGTACGGAAGGAGCTATGATATGTGCTTGAACAATCAGGAGAAAGGGGTATAGAGGGGTGTTTCCCTCCGTGGAACCTTTGCTATCCCAAAGGGAACGTACATGGAAGGGGCCCTTCATGTTCCATACATCAACAGTACCGGATTTTTCCCGGACAGGTAATCATAGTCCTCTTATCCCTGCACGGTTAGGCCCGATTGGTACAAGATGGGACAGTGGTGATATGCAGACTATTTTCACCCGGTGTATCTCCTCAGGCACTTTCCTCAGAATTCCTTCAAAAATCCCTCGTCATTAAAGCAATCTCAGGATCTCATGCCTTTTTGTAGATAGTTATTTTGAACCAGGAGGTATATATGTTCAAGATAGGTAGCGCACAGCAGTATCCCACACCAAGGATATGTTCTGTTGCGGTGAATTCCGTGGGATTTTTGTGGTTACTCATGGTATGTACAGGGATCCTGTTTTTTGTAGGATGCAAACAACCAAACGATCCGGTTACCCCGGATACCCCTGCTCAGACAGAGGATCCTGCCAAAACAGACAACCCAACCCAGACAGAGGATACTGTTCAGCCGGATATGCCGACTCAACCAGACACCCCTGAGCAGCCGGACACACCGGCTCAACCGGACACCCTTGATCAGATAGATACGGCTGTACCGTCGGAGCAACCTGCCATGATAGAACTTACCGGTGTTTCGGCCCTCCATGACTATTTAGACACGTTACCTGGAAATACGGAAGATACTCCTTACCGGATTAAGGTGAATGGGATTGATCTCGAGAAGACCACCACCTCGGGAGATACCCTGAGAGCCCTCTATGATGCCCTGAGCCGGTATGTCGCCCTTGACCTCAGCGGCTGTACCGGAGATAAACTACCCAATGTTACGACCGATACCGCTCCTGCCAAGGCATACCTGGTCTCTCTTATCCTGCCGGCTACGGTCAGTACTATTGCCGTTAATGCCTTCTCAGGTTGTACCGCCCTCACCTCAGTAAACATGCCCCAAGTAACCACGATAATCCATGGGGCCTTTAGTAATTTACCTAAGCTTAGATCCGTATATATGCCGGAGGTACAAATCATAGAAACGGGCAAGGATCCTTCAAAGGGGGTCTTCTATAAGTGTACCGCCCTTACATCGGTATCCATGCCGAAGCTTACATCCTTAGGGGATTATGCGTTCTATGGCTGTACGGATCTGAGATCCATTACCTTAGGGCCTGTACCGCCGGTCTTAGAAGGAGCGAATGTATTTAAAAATGCGAAACCCCTCTCGGCAATTTATGTTCCTGCCGCCGCAGTTACCGGCTATGCGACTACCGACAAGGCAAACTGGACCAGTGACTTAAAAGAGAAAGTACAGGCCCTGCCATAGAAACCGGCTCTCCCAGGGGCGATACTACCGCCCCTGCTTGTATCCCGCAGTTCAATCGAAGGTATGGGCTTACTATGCGGAAAGGATCTTCAACGTTTTAGTTGGTATAAACGAAGCGCTCATTCTTTATCCGATACGGGACTATAATTCCTATTCGCGAAGACCATACCCTTCAAGGGTATTTTTTTTGCTGTCTCCGATAGGCTCCACATGAACCACGATATCATAGACCCGTTCCACCCGTTCCTTGATGGCCCTTTCCACATGAGATGCGATCTTATGGGCTTCCCGGACCGTCAGCTTCGGATCAACCTCAATGTCAATATCAATATCCCAGTGCCCCGCGATACGGCGCATCCTGGTCCGGTGGGGATTTCCCGCACCCTTTACCGAATGAACCGCCTCAAAAACAGCCTGATAGGATTCTCTCCCGGAACCTCCGTCCATAAGTTCCAAATTGGTTTCAATAAAGATTGCTATAGCCGATTTAATAATCCAAAAACCCACCAGTATGGCTGTCACGGAATCAATAAACCCCATACCCAGAAGGCGGGAAAGGCCAATCCCCAAGAGGACTCCTAGGGAGAGTACCACATCTGCGGCCATGTTTTTCCCATTGGCTCGAAGCATAGAAGAGTTCGCCTTCTTGCCAAACCAATGCTGGATCCAGGCTAAGAAACTCTTTCCTATAATAGAACAGAGACTTACCCCTATGGCAGCGCTTGCAGGCGCTTCGGCTTTGATACCCTGGATACTGAAGAACAAGGTTTTCCCGGAATTAAGGATAAGCTGAGCTCCGGCAAAGAACAGGGTGAAAGCCAAAAGCGCGGTGGCTACGGTTTCCGCTCTCCCATGCCCCCAGGGATGTTCTGGATCCGCAGGTCGGGCAATCACCCCTGCCACGAAGAATGCCATCAGGGCAATGAAGACATCCACCGAAGAATCAATGCCGTCCCCCAGTACCGCCAAGCTCCGGGTCTTGATGCCGAATCCGATCTTGACTGCGGCCAGGATGCTATTACCCAGCAGCGCGATAAGAGACGCGGTTTTTATCATACCAGTCTGGCTGGTACGGCTGGTAACTGTCTTTTTTACGGTCCTCAAGGCAGGTGAAACTCCATGCTTTTTAGTTTTTTCTCATGAGGGGTCTCAAAATAGCAAATCTTGAAACAGCCTTTATTATATAGTTATTCCCGTGTATGTTCCAGCATTAAATAAAAATACTCCTTTTTAGCAGAAAATGGATATAGAAGGATAGTCCTACCCTCCAGGATCCGGTATACTGAACTAATGCTATGAATACCAAGAAAAGGCTTCTCCGGGCATGGCTGGTATGCTGGTTTGTCCTGATAGGGAACGCTGTTTTTGCCGATGACGGCCTGCGGCAGGCCATCATCGAAACTGCTAAGCAGTATCAGGGTGTTTCTTATAGATACGGTGCGGAATCTCCTAAGGGGTTTGATTGTTCCGGGTTTGTTCGGTATGTATATCGTACCGCTGCAGGGATTGAGCTTCCCAGGACTTCAAAAACCATAGGGTACTCAGGGCAATCGGTAGGTATTGCCGAAGCCCAGATGGGGGATATTGTGGTCTTTGCATCTAAAGGGGTCATCAACCATGTGGCAATTCTACTGGATGCGGATTCCGTCATCCATGCAGTTTCTTTGGGACCCAAGACCGGGGTTATCATTTCTTCCTTGAGGGACCGTTATTTTGGTCCTCGGATAATTGGGGTGAGATCCTTTCTGCTCCCTCATGAATGATCTCGAGGAGCCAAAGACGTGGTAACGGGGATTAGGATACATTATCTGGCTAAAAATACCAAAAAAAGGTGCACTTCCACCGGATCCACAAAATACCCTGAAACCTTTTTATAGGTCCTTACCCTGTCCTAGAAGGCATACAAATTTTATAGACATATACTCAAAAATGTGGTATAAGCTAGTAGTAAGGGATAAGACGATTTCATCGTACCCCGGGTCCGGATCAACCGAGTTTTGAAATTGGTTCAGATAATTCAAGCTGCGTGCCTATTATAGACCTCCAGGGTGATGACAACCGATCTTTAAGGAGAGTTTTATGTCAATGCCTATAAAGCGTATAGAAAAAGACTTCATGATCAACATGCTGTATAATGAACAGATTCCTATCATCTATCTGCATAATCGCAAAGAATATATCTTAAAAGTCGAAAAGTATACGAAAGACAAGATCTATTTTAAGTCGGACCGTCCCATAGGAGACTTGGTAACCGGTAAAACCATCGAACTTATTTTTAAGCATAACACCCTCTTAATCTCCTTTACGGTAGAAATGAATGTCCTAGAACACGGTATCCATGTTCAAGAAAACCATTTCGTTGGGAATATGCCCGAATTCTTGTATAAAGACCTGGATAGGTCCTATAGGCGGGTAAGCTTTCCGCGGGATATGGAGGTCAAGTTTACCTTAGCAGCGGATCAGTACATTCTTCCTTTCCCCAAAGTGAGTGTGGTTGAGTCCTTTGAAGAAACCGATGCTGCCTTAGAGGGATCAATAGAACCGGATATCCATGACTTTAATGGTGTTCTAGCTGCCATAGACCGGCGGATCAAAAATTTTGCCGACGGCTATAAAGTGGTGCTTTTTGATGAAACGCCTTTAAGTTTTGAGGAGCAGCTTATCGCTAAAAACGGCAAGGCCTTATTTTTACCGTCTATGACAAAGCCGTTTCCAAGCCCCAATACGTCTACCTATCCTGGGAAGTATCTCATAACCGAAGAGCAGTTTAAAGAGTACCTCAAAAGTACGGGAGTAAATCCCACGTATTTTGATAAGGCCATCGCTCATTTTTTTGATTCTAAAAAGGAAGGAGGTATTTTGGCGGATCTGTGGGTTCCGCTTTTTTTCAAAAACTACGTGGTTGGTGCTCTTCGAGTATGGATAAAAAAAGCCGAAAAAGTCCCCTTAGATTATACGGTCATTGCACCCCTGTACCGCTATGCCCAAAGCCTGGTCCTTGCCCTTAAAGAGAAAGGTTATTTTGAAGCTCACCGCATCAAAGATACCCTTATTACCGCCACGGGTATTGATATAAGCAGTTCAGGACTCCGTTTCACCTATCCCCATTCAGCTATTGCTTCATCTATGACGCTGAATAGTACGGTAGCCCTCAAATTGCTTATGCCTAAGCGTACTATCAACGTAAACGTTCAAATAGTACGCTCCTACAAGAAAAGAGATACCCTTTTCTTTGGCTGCCGGTTCCTGGATATAAGCCCTGAGGATATGCGGTTTCTTTTTGAATATATCTACGGTACCCCTTTTACCGAGCTTGGAACTTCGCTCATATCTGGTCATGTATAGCAAAGTAGCGCTGGGCGTTTCTAAAAGAAATATCCCGGACCATATCGTTTAAGCGGGGAAAATCGAGGGGAATTTCTCCCGCTTCCGCCCAGGTACCGAGCATATTGCAGAGTATCCGGCGGAAGTATTCATGCCGGGGATAGGAAAGAAAGCTCCGAGAGTCGGTGAGCATCCCCACAAAACGAGAAAGCAGCCCCAGGTTCCCAAGAATTTTCATTTGGCTCTCCATACCATCCCGGTGATCCAGAAACCACCAGGCAGAACCAAGCTGCATCTTGCCAGGAATTCCATCCC
The DNA here is from genome assembly GCA_031258005.1 of Treponema sp. GTDB lineage: Bacteria > Spirochaetota > Spirochaetia > Treponematales > Breznakiellaceae > JAIRLU01. The sequence continues at coordinate 10,885 of JAIRNP010000111.1, read as the reverse complement.
CTTGAAAGGAACCCATGATAGAACCTAGGGTATACATATCTTTGGGGTTGAGGCTGTAAAGGATCGTTTGCGGCAGCTTCTGCCTTGATTGGAGAAGGTCTAAAAAACGGGCCAGGTTTTCCGCGATCCGATGATCATGGATCCCATCAAACCCCGTATCAGGACCCAGGGTCTTAAATGCCTGGGAATTAATGCTCCGGATGGCCGCAAGATGCAGCTGCATGACCCAGCCTCGATCATGGTATTGAGAGCCAAAAAAACACAGCATAAAGGTCTTATAGGATTCCAGGGAACGGGCATCCACCGGTGCTCCCGCAAGGACCTTGACCAAGGTCTCATGCACCTCTTTTTCCCATGTTTGTATATTCTTACTACCGTCTTTGGCAAGTTCAAAAGGAACGTATTCAAGGCCGTGATCCGAAGCCCGGCATCCCCGGGCATCGAAGAGATCCATTCGCTTCTTCAGGACCTCCAAAAGATCCTCCAAGGAACCTATCGTCTTACCCGCTACCGTACCAAGCCGGGCTATATAGGCAGCAAAACCCTCTTTATCGATAGCGATAACCTTATCAGGCCGGAATGAAGGGACCACCTGGGTTTCCGTTACCTGGGCAGCAGCGACCTTTTTATGCCATTCTAAGGTATCCACCGGATCATCCGTCGTGCCCACCGCGTAAACCTTAAACCGTTTGAATATACCGTATACCGAGAACTGGGGATCCTTTTGGAGCGTTTCAGAGGCGGCCTTCCATATCTCTGGAGCGCTGTCCCGATTCAAGGGTTCAGAGATATCAAAATACCGCTGGAGTTCCAGATGGGTCCAATGGTACAGCGGATTTCCGATAAGATAAGGAACCGTTTCCGCCCAGGCAAGAAACTTATCATACGGTTCTGCATCGCCCGTAATAAACCGCTCATCAATGCCATTACTCCGCATGGCCCGCCATTTATAATGGTCTCCTCCAAGCCACATGGCCGCCAAGTCGGGGAACCGGCGATTATCCGCAATCTCCTGAGGGATCAGGTGGCAGTGATAATCCCATATCGGTTCTTCTGCAGCCGCCTCATGATAGAGCCGTTGAGCGGTCTTCGTCGTAAGCAGGAAATCTTTGTTCATGAATTTCCTCTCGGGAACAGCGTTCATAGTATAACCTCACTTCAAATTTTAAGGATCGAAACGGGTCTCCACAGGGATCCGTACCAGATTGACAAAATGACCAGGATACCGGTTCTTAAAAGCCAAAAACGAAGTTTCCTCAGCGCTCTCAAAGACCGCGACCTGAAAGTTACCGTATTCATTGAAATACGGAACGAGCACTGCTACATGAAAGTGTTGGCGCATACGGGGCTTCGGGTCTCGCTCGTTGTTTATTGATGCCAGATATATGGTTCCAGGCTCATCAATGGCCAGGGTATACAAGAGGGGATGGATTCCTTCAAAACTAAAACCCGCGTTCAAAAGAAAACTAGGATAGGATCTAATCGAAGTTCCATTGCGGTTCCGCTGGATTAACGAGGCAAAAGGACGATCTTGTACTTCGATTTCCTCGAGTTTTCCAAATAGAGGGGATCGCAGGGTGGTTCCTGCCTGAGAAGCAAGATTGCGGGTCCAATCAAGCCCAAAAAAGGGATCCCGCAATTCTTCATAGATGGCGGTTAAGGAAGAACCCCGTTCTCCAAAAGGTTTTTTTAAGGGAAGAATCGGGAGCCGTTCCCCGGTAAAGGGGCGCAATATCCCGTCCACCACCCATTTGGCAAACCCTGAACAGTTAAGCCCCGGACTTCCATCCTGGCTCTGCAAGGTATTGATATAGACATACCGGCCCTCAGCATCAACGGCGCCGTCGTCCCGAAATTGCAGTTCCGGGAGGCGATCCCGTAAACGGCCCATAAAAACCCGCAGGTCCCGGTACATTTCAGGCTGGGGATCAAAATAATGCCGGGGAAATTTAGTTCCCGCCGTACTAAAGACTTCTTCCAGGGAAACCACCATAAGCCGTTCCAGGGAATAGGGAAGCGGGACGGAACGAACCACATACGCATCGTACAATACCACATCCATGACACACCGGTCTTCTGCAAAGGGACGGAACTGAACATAGGTATAGGGATCGCTACGAAGAAAGACCCGAATCCTGCTGGGACTGCCATCGTCTTTTCGGCGGGTTAGAATCCAGGACCCTTGAGCCCAACCAGGATAGGAACTGTTCCGCTCTCGAGCAAGCACGATCATAAACTCATCCTTGCCCGCTTCAGATCGAACCTGGATCCTGCCCCCTCCGGGTAAGGTATGAATAAACGGTTCTTGGTTTAAAACCCGGTCAACCGCCTCGGTAAACCAAATATCCTTAAGGTTTATTCGTAAAGAAACATCATCTTCTATTTTTCGGGTCGGGATATCTATTCCCTGCAGGGGCCTTACCCAGCCCAGGAACAACAAACCTCCCATTAGGACACCGAAGTAACCGGTTCGGAAACACATAACCTTATAAATATCGGCTATTAACCTAAGAAATACAAGCAAAGACCGAAGGCTCATCCCAGCCTCTTATCGGTAAAACGGAGGATCGCCTCAAGGACCCCACCGGCAATTGATAGGGCCTTATCCGACACCGTAAAACAATGGGAACGTTCGCATCGAGGATCCACATCCCCCACTTTCATCCCTGGAGTAACGGGAATCCCATTGGGTAGGATCCCCCGTAATATACCCCCTAGGCCAGAATAAATCGGGAAACCTGAAACCCTGGCTACCAGTTCACCCTGTTGTAGGGTATCGCCAATATTCCTCCGGGGTTCAAATATACCCGTAATAGGAGCACGGAGCAGCCGCTCCAAGGTATACCCCCCAATATCTCCTGGAACACCCGTATTCGGTATCGCCGATCCTTGGGTTATGACCCGGCCAATCCTATGGCCGCGCATCGTCTCAATCACCGCATGGCAATCAATCCCCGCGGTAAACCCAGGACCTACCCCGATTACCACTTTCGCGTCATCTATATGGGTACCGAGATTCCTTTTCGCCATAATCCCATCCACCACTACATCGGGAACAACGCGTTTTACCACGGTTCCGGTAGGATCCACAAATACCGGGATACATCCTGCGGCAAGGGCATCCTGCATGGCCGGTTTATCTGGTACCAAGCGGGCACGAACATCCTCTACTACTGCCTGGCCCTGTATAACCGCTTCGGAAAAAGAAACGCTTCTGCGGACCGCCGTAGGCATGGCAATATCGGTCATCAAAATAGTAAAATGGGCATGAAAAAGCCGTAAGGCAATACCTGAGGCAATATCCCCTGCTCCTTTGATTACCACCACCATGAGCACCTTCCATTATATTTTTATAATAGACTTGTTCAACAACCAACCGGGTTGTTGAACAAGTCCAATAATACGACATACCGGTAGATATATAAACTTTTCCAAAAACTGAAGTTTTGGGAAAGCCTCATATTACTATGCTGTGGTTTATAAAACGTTTTAGTTCTTTGAGTTTTTACCGTGAAGCCTTGAATATCGCCCTGCCGCTTGACGAAACCGGCTCATCCGGCGAAATATTCACCGTGGCATGAAGGCGCAACGGGTGCTGCGCCCCGTAACCGTACGGGATTTTTAGATGGGGGGGGGGGGGGGGGGGGGACGAAACATGGTGAGTTCGCGCACAAGTACTTCAATGTTCTGCCTATTCTCCTTGCTTATGTCTTTGGTACGGTTTATCGCAGTGTTGATCTGGGTCATACCTAGGGCTATCTCGCCCATGCTGCTGCTCAAGTCGGCAGTCAGCGCCCTCTTACTCTCCTCAATAAGCTGCTTGCTGTTGCTTACCATCGCCTGAGAGCCGCTGCGAACGCTGCTCGTGATCTCCAGCGATTGGGAAATGGCTTTGAGAATATCCTGACTCCCCGCGTGCTGCTGCGCCATAGCCTGCTGGATATGATCCTCCAATGTCGAGACGGTCTTTACCGCGGCGTCTATGTCTTTAAAGTAATGAAGCACGGTCCGGGCGGAATTCCCTATACCCTCAAGGCTGCTCTTTATCTCTTTGAGAACCGAAGAAATGGTCTTTGCCTGCGCGCCGGAAGACTCTGCCAACTGGCGTATCTCAGCCGCCACCACCGCGAAACCGGCGCCGACCTCTCCCGCATGGGCCGCCTCGATAGCCGCGTTCATAGACAAAAGGTTCGTTTCACTGGCTATGCGCTGGATCACCTGATTTATCTCAAGGAGGCGCTCGGACTCCGCGACCGTCTGCTGGATGGCGGCGGCAACACTTTCAACGCCCTTGCTGCCCTTTGCCGCGGCTTGGATAAGATTGCCCACGTTGTTTTGATTCTCCACAAGGTCCGCGGTTATCGAACCGATATGGGAAAGCAGCTTTTCTATGGACGAAGAGGAATACAACACGCTCTCCGCCTGTTCCGCGATATGTGCATCCAAAGCGCGCGTGTTGTCCACCATACCGCTCATAACCTCATAAATCGTATTCGCTTGGAGGAGAACTTTTTCCTTCATACCCTCGGCGTTGACGCTTACCTGCTGCGCCGTAGATGCCCCTTGATCCATCATAACCGCAAGTTCCCTGCCCACGCGATCGAGGGACTCGGCTTTGGCTTGTATGGCAAGCACCAGTCCGCTGATGCCCTCCTGAGTCTGATCCAGCACCCGCATCATCTCGCCAATCTCGTCGTTGCCCGCGCCGTCTATGGTTCCGGTAAGGTCCCCCGTGGCAATGGTCTTGAGAAAACCGAAGGCGCGGCGTATGGGCTTGACGATCAGGCCCGTGAACATAAAGCCCAGCCCTAGAGACAGGGCGATTCCCACCAGCATGAGCATAACGGTCATGGTCGTGAGGTCCTTGCTGATCGCGGTGTTCTCCGTTGTGGTAAGCGCGCTGATAGCGGACAGCCCAAGCCCTCCGGTGGCGACGGTGATGAGCGCGCAGAAGACGAAGCCCCCGGTGAACTTGGAGGAAAGGCTGAGGTTACGCGCGGCTTCAACGGGTTCCATCCATTGGTCAAGGAGGCAGTAGGCGATCAGGGAGACGACAAGCCCGTTCAGCGCGGGGATGAAGAAGGGCAGAACCGTACCGGTGAGATAGGAGGTGAGCGCTCCCAGTATAAAGGCGATAACGCCCGGCGTGTAAACGTCCCGTTCAATGGTCTTGAAGAAGCCTTCCCGGTTTCCCTTGCCCCTCACCCAGTAGGAACCGATGACGACCCCCGCCACCGGCGGGATGATGGAGGATACCACGCTCAAGAACGCCGTAAACAGGGACATGATGCCGAGCGCGCCCAGCACGACCCCGATGCCGCACGCGATGGCGGAGGTGAGCTTAAACTGGCGTTCGTCAACGCCCAGCATCATGGATACGGCGATGCGCCCGGAGTATGCGTTGCTGAGGTTGATGGCGATGGAGGCAAAGACAAGGTAGATCAGCCCCAGAAAGGGATGTCCTTTTTGCGCCAACACCGCGGTAATATCCCACTGTCCGGTTACGGTAACCAGCGCCGCGCCTACACACAAGACCGCGGACTGCGCCAGAGCCGTCAGTGTACATGTTACGGCGGCCTGCGTTCTAGTCTTGCAGTGCCGGAAGTAGTCTCCGATAATAACGCCGCTTAAAGCGCAGGATCCGACTATGATGCTGATAGCCGAAACCGCCGGCATAGGCCGGCTTGGACGATAGGCGAAGGTCGCCTCCCCGCCGCCCAGAGAGAAGACGGTGTATATCAGTATTGCGGCGCAGACGGGCAGCGACACATAGCTAAAATACTTCATCCGCCTAAAGCCTTGCAGCGCGATCACAGCGGTGATGGTTCCCCATATAAAGGTGCTGAGGACGGGGGACAAGGACATGCCGGTCAGCGCTTCCCAGGTAGCGCTGAAGCTTGCGCCCAAGGTGGCGGCCTGTACGGAGAACCAACCTATGCTGGCGATAGCAATAGGCATACTGGTAATGATCTGGGCCGCGACGCTTCCCATCGCCACTGCGGCCGCGGAATGTACCGAAACTGCGGTGTCGCTGCTCTGCATCCCGACAAGGCAGCTATACACTCCCACAAGCCCAAAGCCCACAAGGGCGCACAGAATGAGGGCGCCTAAAGAAAGCCCGCTTTGTAACATTCCTCCGACCATAAATAAAGGAAGGCAGAAGTAAGAGCCTATCCAGAAGGTCGTGCATCCGGGGCCGGTCTCCTGAAACGGAGCCTTGAAACGATGTTTATAGGGAACGGCTGTAGGAGAAGAGCGGGGCGTTTGTATCTCCCCGGGCAAGGTTGATGGTGCAGGCATAACTTTCCTCTGTATAATATATCATGTATTGATCCTATAGGATACCGTATTTTCATAAGAGAATACAAGTAGTCACTGCTGTCCGGTCAGGGCGAGCGCATTAAAAAAGGGGTAAAGGAGGGATAAAAAAAGCCGATAAAGGCACGATTGGAGGCACTCATGATTTCCGAAACTATACCGCCTATTATTGATTTTTTTAACGACATCAAAGACCCCCCGGATTGACCGGAAGAAATGCTACCCCCCCTCATTGAGGGTATCGTCATCACGCTTTTGGCGGTGATGGCCTTTGCCAAGGGCCGGGAAGAAGGCATGGTTTTTAAAAGCGGAACATCTATTGATGAGGCTCTTGAGACCGCCGCAGCGGCAGGCTTAGGCGGTCTGGAATTCCTTGCGGGTATGCCCGGTACTATAGGCGGTGCGGTATAGATAAATGCCCGGTGTTATGATATATCTGTATCCGATGTCCTTCGTGAAGTGGAGATACTGGATTGAGAAGCTCAAGCGCATCCGTGTACCGTTCCGTGCTGGGGATTTTGCCTATAAGAAAAGCCCCTTCCAGGGGCGGGACGTGCTTATCCTTTCCGCCTGTTTTGTCTTAACCCTACGGATCGAAGCCAGGATACGCGGCGAAATGGAAGAACACCGCCGCGACCGTGAGGCAAAAGGCCACTATCGCTCATTGGAGAATTTTAGAAGCCTGCTGTACTTCAAAATTAAACGCGGGGGCTTAAATTTATAGGAGAAAGTTCATACATATATGAATATCGCGGTTACCCTAAGCCAGAAGGAGCTTATGAATGTATTGCTCAATGTTGCGGTGGTTCGTCCGGTTTTTATCTGGGGGGCGCCGGGCATAGGGAAGAGCTCTCTGGTGGAACAATTTGCATCGGAACTGGGACTTCCCTGCGTGTCCCTTTTGGGCAGCCAGCTTGCACCGGAAGACATTATCGGTGTACCGCAGATTATTGACGGCAAAAGCGTATTCTGTCCTCCCCGTATAATCGCCCGGGATAAACCGTATTGCCTTTTTCTGGACGAGCTCAATGCCTGTACCCAGGAGGTGCAAAAAAGTTTTTACAGCCTTATCCACGACCGCCGTATCGGGGAGTATCTTTTGCCCGAAGGCTCTATTGTCATCGGCGCGGGGAACAGGGCGCAGGACAACGCCATTGTAAAACCTATGTCATCGGCGTTGATAAACCGGATGTTCCATGTGGAGCTTATCGCTTCACCCCGGGACTGGCTTGAATGGGCGAATGTACAGGGCATTCATCACTATATCCTTGAATATATCGGCCTCCGTCCGGATCACCTGTGGCGGCAGCCGCCCAAAACCGAGGAACCCTTCTCCACGCCCCGTTCGTGGCATATTCTTTCAGACGCCCTGTACAGTTTCGGCGAGAACATAAGCGAAGCCCGGCTTGAGATTCTCTGTTCCGGATGTCTCTCCCCGCAACACGCCGTTCAGTTCCGGTCCTTTGTAAAACAGATCCGCAACCGCTATGCGCTGGCCAAAATTATCGAAGGAGAACAGAACTGGCCCCACAAGCCGGAGGATCGGGACATCCTTTATTTTCTGGCCCAGAGTTTCCGCTCCCAGCTTGTCAAAGAGCTGCCGCTCGATAAAAGCAAGCTTTCTTCCTATACAGCTCAACTCAGTATACGGGCAAAAGCCATGATGCGGGATCTGGCCAACATCAGTCTTGAAATCGCCCAGATGACCGTTGCAGCTTCGGATGATCCGGGGGCGAAATCATTACTGCCCGACTGGTTCATAGTGGAACTGGTGAGGGATTTGCCTCGGCTGGCCGGAAAGAAGGCGGGCAAATAGGAAGGGGTTATGGCAAAAAAACGGAAACAGGCTCAGGTTCAGGAAGAGAAGGATGAAAAAATACGCAACTTCAACCAGGGCCTTGATATACTGAAAAAACATCCGATATTTGATTCGCTTCTGTCCCATGCAACCCTGGGCAACAGGAAGCACGGGTTTGGCGGTTACGCCAAGGTCTACCGGAACGGCCATATCCTTTATTCCACGAGCCTTTACGCCAAACCAAAGGAGTGGGCCCGGGTGATTGCCCACTGTCTGCTGCATCTAGGTATGGGACATTTTGATTTGAAACGGTTTAATGTGCATCACCTCGATCCTGTAGCTACCCGGACCGACAAGCATGCTGCTTTACTGGTATGGAACCGCGCCTGCGACCTCGTAACGGAACGATTCCTTGTGGACATTAACTTTGGTTCCCGTCCTCCTGATCCGCATAATCCTAAATACGTTCCGTTTCTGCCGGACGGCGTTAACGATGAATTGAGGGTTTATGAGCGTTTGCTGCAGGAAGGAGACGCCGCATCTTTTGGTTTTGGAACCATGAGCATGAACACCCCCGACATGATCTTCGCCGATGAAACAAGCCTGGCCTCCCGCTTCTTTTCCTGGGGGCAAAATCAGCAGAGCTGGACCGGGATTTTTGCGGCGGGACTTGCCCGGGCCGTGCGGAACGCGGTAAATGTGGCGGGGGGATTAAACCCTGAACCAATTGATCGCACGGAGGAGACCCAAACGCCGGCTCTCCGGGCAAAAAGCTGGTTTATATCGAAGTATCCCCTTCTGGGCGCCATTGCAGCCGCCTTCAACATTATTGAAGAACCGATTGTATGCGGACGCATGAGCATCCACATCGCGGCGGTTTCTCCTTATCTAAAGGAAATTTACCTGAACCCCACTGCGAACTTAAGCGAGGCGGAATGTCGCTTTGTCATAGCCCATGAACTGCTCCATGCGGGGCTCCGTCATGATGTCCGCCATGAATGGCGGGACCCGTATTTTTGGAATGTGGCCTGCGATTATGTGATAAACCAATGGCTCATAGAAATGGATGTGGGCGAAGCTCCCGCGGGTATTTTACTGGATGAACAACTCAAGGGATTATCCGCCGAAGCGGTCTATGACCGGATCGTAACGGATATGCGGCGATTTCGCAAAATCGCAACGCTACGGGGTATAGGGCTGGGGGATATTGTATCAAAAGACGATTCGGACCTGGCCGGCAGGGGCAACGCCGTTGATCTTGACCAATTTTACCGCCGTGCTCTGGGTGAGGGGCTTGCATACCATGAAGAACAGGGCAGGGGCTATCTGCCGGCCGGCCTTGTTGAAGACATCCGCGCTCTTGCCCATCCGCCCATCCCCTGGGATGTGGAACTTGCCCGATGGTTTGACGAATACTTTACGCCCCTGGAAAAAATCCGTTCTTACGCCCGCCCCTCACGCCGCCAGTCGTCTACCCCGGATATTCCCCGTCCTGCATGGCTTAAAACGAAAGCCTCTTTGGACGGCCGCACCTTCGGCGTTATTCTGGACACCTCCGGTTCCATGCAGCGTCCCCTTTTGGCAAACGCCCTCGGAGCCATTGCCGGTTATGCCATATCCAGGGATGTTCCCGGCATCAGGGTCGTATTTTGCGATGCCGCCGCCTACGATCAGGGATACCTCCGGCCTGAAGACATAGCCGGTACCGTGAAGGTACGGGGAAGGGGCGGCACCGTACTCCAGCCGGGCATCGATCTGCTCAAAAACGCCGAAGATTTTCCTCAAAATGCGCCCTTACTTATCATTACCGACGGATACTGTGAAGACCACCTGCTGTTATACGGACGGGAACACGCCTATCTAATTCCGCAAGGAAACAAGCTTCCCTTTGCTGCCCGGGGAAAAATCTTTCGTCTCAGGGAGTAAACGTATACGGCAAGCCCCTTGTATGCGGGGCTGTCTCAGGATATGAAGAACTTCGGGGTATGGACCCCCCTATGCGTACAGTTAAGCGGAGCTCAAAAAATGCCACAAGGACGGCAGTCTCCCGCGTTTGGAATTTGCGCGGACCACCGGTAAGCTATGGAGATTTCCCGTTATTTTTGCCATGTCCAAAGCCCCCAGTACCAAGCTTATTTCCAATTCCTTCCACCGACTCCATTCCTTCGCCGCCCCCTTGCTCTGCTCAGGGGGAAAAACGGCCTTTGTCCACTACCGTTTCACAAAGCGCCGCCGTCTTCCCGTATGACGGTGTACTGGTCAAATAGAGAAAATTCACCCGCAATAAATCTTTCGCGTCCTTGACTTCCCACGACCGTTCTAATGCGCCCAATTCCCGTGCCTTCTGTTCCCATCCCAAAGGCATGAGTTTGAGGAGTTCTTCAAAGGTTTTCAGTTCCTCGTCCATGCCTCTAGTATAGCATCTTTTTTAACTGTACGTATATGGGTGTAATACCCTCTGCACGCTCCCGCGTGCGAGCTAGTTCATTATGAAGTGGATAAAGCAGACGTGTGCGTAACGGTACAACCATGAGGAGGGGAGGGTCGGGGATAATGGAAGTGGAACTGCGGGCACGGGCGAAGGCAGCGAAAACCGGGGTCAGACCTTATACGGGAAAAACCGGTATCCCCGCCGTGATCCGAAGATTCTTTATTCGGCCATTCTGGTTTAATACCCCGCGGCTTGCCGCGGCTCAAGAAATATATCGCTTTCACAATTTGGTATTAAACCAGACCATATTATGAATTTCCTATACGAACGAACCTCCG